>NZ_JAAIXZ010000003.1:600000-802908 GCF_010894435.1 Pyxidicoccus trucidator
TCCTGCCCATCGACACGAAGTAGAGCCTCCCGTTCATCGCGGTCAGCGACTCGACGGTGGCGCCGTCCAACGGGTCCCCGGGCGTCGGGTCGTACACGAGCCGTGTGCCCGCGGAGGTGCCGTCGGTGGTCCACAGCGAGAGGCGCGCCGAGGACTCGTAGCCGACGAAGTAGACGGTGCTGCCCACGCTCATCAGCTCGGAGATGAAGCCGTTCCTGGAGCCCGGGAAGAGGTCTCGGACGAGCACCGTGCCCGACGGCGTGCCATCGCTCTTCCACACCTCGCGGCCCGCCGTGGTGGAGGCGGTGAAGAAGAGCTGGGTGCCCGCGACGGTGAGGTTCTGGGGAGCGGAGCTTACGGAGCCCGGGACGATGTCCCGGACGAGCTGGGTGCCCTGGGCGAAGCCGTTGGTCCGCCACAGCTCGGTCCCCATCAGGGGGTGCGTCGCGGAGAAGTAGAGGAACCCTCCCAGGACTTTCAGGTTGCCGGGGTTGGAGGAGTCCTGGCCGGGGTTGATGTCGCTGACGAGCACGGTGCCTTCGGCGGTGCCGTTGGTCCGCCACAGCTCGCGCCCGTTGCTGCCGTCGTCGGCGGTGAAGTAGACGAGCCCGCCCATGACGGTGAAGTCGCTGGGGGCGGAGCTGTCCGGGCCGGGCCGGAGGTCCTTGATGAGCTGGGTGCCGGGCTCCGTGCCATCGCTCCGCCACAGCTCCCGCCCGCTGCTCTCCTCCTGCGCGGCGAAGTAGACGGTGGTGGCGCTCACCGCCACGAGCCCGGAAGGCGTGCTCCCGGGATTGGCGGGCAGCGTCGACGGCCAGCCGTCGATGAGCACGGGCCAGCTGAAGGTCAGCGCGGCGGAGGACGTGCCGAGCGGGCCGTCCTGCTTCGGGGCCACCGGCTCCGAGCAGCCGCCCACCACGGCCAGCGTGACGGCGAGCCAGAGCAGCTGTCGCCGAAAGTTCCCCAGGTGTTCCATGTCCCCCTCGGACAGAAGATGCGCGGTGCCGGCCCGCTCGAAATAGCGGGCGCAGTGTACCGCGTGTCACCTCGGGAAGTGTCGCCCCGGCGACACAGCGGCCGGCCGTGCGAGGAGGGTGCTCGGCGCGTCTGGGTGCTCCGTCACCCCGACTCAGGCCAGGGTGACGCCGTGCCCCGGCGCGTCCGGGTCGAAGTCCAGCCGGGCGCCGTCGTACCGGAGGCCGCCCTGGAAGGGGTGGCTGGCGATGAACAGCGGCGTGTCCAGGTCCGCGTAGGTGAAGCCGCCCAGGCCCGCGGCCAGGTGGGCGGAGGCGCTCATCGCCAGCACGCTCTCCACCATGCCGCCCACCATCAGCTCCATGCCGGCCGCGCGCGCGAGGCTCCACATCAGCATCGCCTCCACCACGCCGCACTTCATCGTCTTGATGTTGATGCCGTGCGCCGCCCCCTCGCGGATGAGCCGCAGCACGTCCTTCGCCGAGCGCGCCGACTCGTCCGCGCACACCCGCACCTTCGAGCGCCGCGACACCTCCGCCATGCCGGCGAAGTCCGCCGCGGGCACCGGCTGCTCCAGCAGGGCCAGGGGCACGCCCGCGCGCTCCAGCTCCTTCACGAAGGCCAGCGCCTCCGCCACGTCATAGCCGCCATTGGCGTCCGCGAAGAGCCGCGCCTGGGGCGCCACCTCGTGGATGGCCACCAGACGCGCCGCGTCCTGGTCCGGGCTGAGCGCTCCCACCTTCACCTTCAGCGTGGAGATGCCGCGCGCGAGGATGGCCTTCGCGGAGGCGCGCGCGTGCGGCACGTCGCCCGCCGTTACCGTCATGTCGATTTCCAGCGCCGTCCCCGTCCCACCCAGCAGCACGTACAGCGGCACGCGGTGGTGCCGCGCCAGCGCGTCGAGGAGCGCCATCTCCACCGCGCAGCGGGCGGAGGGCGCCAGCGCCAGCGAGTCGCCCAGCCACTCCGACGCCGGGCGCCACGCGCGCACGTCCCTGCCCAGC
The DNA here is from genome assembly GCF_010894435.1 of Pyxidicoccus trucidator. Taxonomy (NCBI): domain Bacteria; kingdom Pseudomonadati; phylum Myxococcota; class Myxococcia; order Myxococcales; family Myxococcaceae; genus Pyxidicoccus; species Pyxidicoccus trucidator. Next base: position 601,980 of record NZ_JAAIXZ010000003.1, read on the forward strand.
AGCCCCGCGCGCACCGTCTCCAGCGCGGCCAGCGTGCTGCCCTGCGTCTCGCCGCTGACGGCGGTGAAGGGCGCGGCCTCGCCCAGGCCCACGGTGCCGTCCGCCAGCGTCAGGCGCACCAGCACGTTCTCCGCGGCGTGCTGCGCCCCGGTGGCGATGGCGAAGGGCTCGGTGAGGGGGAGGTGCAGCGGCTCGAAGGTGACGGCGGTGATGAGGGTGGGCGTCATGTCCGGGGCCGAACCCTAGTCCGCTCTCATGGAAGAGGGGACAGCCATGAGCGCAGTCCCGTCGCCGCCGCGCCCGCTTCCGGTGGAGGCCGCCGCAAGGGGTGTGCCGGGCGCGGCGGCGGGGGGCGGACAGACGGAAACCGGGAAGGCGTACACACCTGGCAGGTCGTCTTCGCCGTCCGGGCCCCGACGCTGCTTGAGAATGGGGCCCGTTCGTGGCGACATACGGGCGACTCCTGCTGTTTCTGGACGCTGGCCTCCGGGCGCGCGTGGTCTGGAGCGGGCGGCGCATGTCGGTGACGGATACATCCCAGAGGTCCCCGGCTTCGGGGGCGGACATGCTGCTGTCCGCCCTGGAGGAGGCGGAGAGAGACCAGCCCGAGGGCTGCATGGTGCTGCGCGCCGTGAGGGACTCCGACGGCTCAATCACCGACTTCGAGTGGCTGTGGGCCAACCCCGCCGCGGCGCGCTCCCTGGGCCGCTCTCCGGAGATGCTGCGCGGGCGCCGGCTGCGCGAGGTGTCCCCGGACGCGGGGCTGGGCGGCCGGCTGGACGTGCTGCGGGACGTGGTGGAGACGGGCCGGCCCGCCGCGGACAGCTTCCCGGAGGGCGACGCGTGGCTGCAGGGCACCGCCGTGCCGCTGCGGGACGGGGTGCTGCTGCGGCTGCGCGACGTCACCAGCGCCCTGCGCGTGGAGGAGGGCGTCCGCGACACGCTGGCCTGGGTGCGCGACGTGCTGGAGGGCACCCCGGACGCCTTCTTCACCGTGGACGTGGACTGGCGCGTCACCTACGTCAACCACCAGGCCGCCGCCATCAGCGGGCGCACGCAGGAGCAGCTCTTCCGCCGCGTGCTGTGGGAGGCGTGCCCGGAGCTGCTTGGCACCCGGCTGGAGCGCGAGCTGCGCCGCGTGGCCGCCGAGAGCGTGGCCACCACCTTCGAGGTGCGCCTCTCCCCCGGGCGCTGGCACGAGGTGCACGCATGGTGCGCCAACGGCAACCTGTCCGTCTTCGCCACCGACATCACCCCGAAGAAGCAGCTGGAGGCCGAGCGCGACATGCTGCTGTCCCGCGAGCACACCGGCCGCCTGGAGGCCGAGGCCCTCGTCCGCCAGCGCACCGAGGAGCTGGTGGCCGCGCGCGAGCGGCTGGTGCAGTCGGAGAAGCTGGCCATGGCCGGGCAGCTCGCGGCGGGCGTGGGGCACGAAATCAACAACCCGCTCTCCTACGTCACCGGCAACCTCCAGTTCGCGCTGGAGCAGCTGGAGCTGCTCGCCGGCAGCCCCGGTGACACCGCGGCGCTGAAGGATGCGCTGGATGCCCTGCGCGAGGCGCGCGAGGGCGCGGAGCGCATCCGCGTCACCGTGCGGGACTTGCAGACGTTCGCCCGCGCGGACGAGCCGCACCTGTCCCCGGTGGACGTGCACGCGGCGCTGGAGTTCGGCCTGTCCATGTCCATGCCGCACCTGCGCTACCGGGCGCAGGTGGAGCGGCGCTACGGCGGCGTGCCCACCGTCATGGCGCACGAGGCGCGGCTGGGGCAGGTGTTCCTCCAGCTGCTCGTCAACGCCGCGTTCGCGATTCCGGAGGGGGACTCCGAGCACCACCGCGTCAGCCTCACCACGCGCACCGAGGGCGCCTGGGTGGTGGTGGAGGTGACGGACACCGGCCACGGCATGGCGCCGGAGGTGCTGGAGCGCGTCTTCGAGCCCTTCTTCACCACCCGCTCCGTGGGCGAGGGCACCGGCCTGGGGCTGTCCACCGCGCTGGGGCTGGTGCGCAGCATGCGCGGGGAGCTGACGGCCACCAGCACGCCCGGCGGCGGCAGCACCTTCCGCGTGCGGCTGCCCACCACGCACGAAGTCGCGCTGCCTCCGGGGCCGGAGGCGGTGGAGTGCGTGGCCGAGCGCAAGCGCGTGCTGGTGGTGGACGACGAGCCGCAGCTCACCTCCGTGCTGCGCCGGGTGCTCGGCGGGCGTCACGACGTGGTGCTGTTGCACAGCGGGCGCGAGGCGCTGGAGTTGCTGGCGCGGGACGACGCGTTCGACATCGTCTTCTGCGACTTGATGATGGGGGACTTCACGGGGATGGACGTGTACGACGTCCTGTCCCGGCGCCAGCCGGAGGTGCTGTCGCGCTTCGTCTTCATGACGGGCGGCGGCTTCACGGAGCGCGCCCGCGTCTTCCTCCAGACGGTGCCGCTGCCGCGAATCGAGAAGCCCTTCGAGCCGGGCACCCTGCGCGCGCTGGTGGAGGGCGCGCCGCCACGCGCCGGGGCACAAGGGCCACCGGCGCGTGAGGCGGAAGGGGAGTGACTACAGCTTCACTTCGTCGCGCTCGGGCATGGTGGTGTAGCCGCTGCCGGCCGCCACCAGCTTCGCCATCAGCTTGTCCATGCCGTTGGAGCGGGCGAAGGCCATTTCATTCTTCGTGGCGCCCACCAGCGTAATCAGCTGCACCTTGCCGCTGGGCAGCACGAAGTGGTCCGGGCGGGACGGGTCCCTCACGAAGACGAAGCCGCCCAGCTTGGAGTCGCCACCGTCCAGCGAGCCCTCCACCGGGTAGCGGTGGCCCATGGCGAAGGCGCGCAGGCTCACGAGGTTGTAGGCCATCATGTCCAGCAGCCGGAACACCGGCCACTTCGCCTCTTCGGGCGTGTGGATGACCATCTCGTAGCCCAGCCCGCTGGGCGCGTCGTCGGAGAGTTCGTCTCCGGGCGCCACGGTGAAGGGGTTGGACAGGCCGCTGGTGACATAGGTCCAGTACGGGTAGTCCGCGCTCGGCGGCGCCACGCGTACGCCCATGGGCCCCCAGTTCGGGTCCGGCTCCTGGACCTGCGCCAGCTCACTCTCCATCCACGCCTGAATCGCGTCCGTCTGGTCGAGCGTGAAGACGCCTTCGTCGATGGCGCCGAACATCTTGGGGTACTCGACCTCGTCGCGGTCCGCCCAGCAGTCTTCGTACCACTGGATGAAGTCTTCGTCCGTCTCCGGGGCTTTCATAGCCAGGACACTCTATGTGCTCACCCCGGTTTCACAACTTCGTTGAGAGGGGGAGTGCCAGGGGCTGACACTCCGGCCGGGGCGCCGGGGGCCTCCCGGGCAGGGCCTCCCGGCTCAGGTGCCGGTGGCTCCCCCGGCGGCGGGGCTGCCGGCCAGGGGCCAGGGCTTGAGGCCACAGAGGCGCTCCGCCTCCTCCACCGCGGGGGCCAGGCGCGCGTGCTCCCGGCGGAGGAAGCCCCGGACGGCGCCGTCCAGCGTCTTGTCGAAGAGGAGGTGTGCGCTGTGGACGGCGGTGGGCTCGAAGCCCCGGGACACCTTGTGCTCGCCGCCCGCGCCGGGCTCGAACACCTTGCGGCCGGCGCGGATGCAGTCGTCCACCGAGTGGTAGAGGCAGACGTTGAAGTGGAGGAAGGGGTGCTCCTCGAAGGCGCCCCAGTAGCGGCCATAGAGGCGCTCCCGGGTGGCGAGGTTGAAGGCCCCGGCGATGACCTTCGGGCCCTTCACCGCCTCCACCAGCTCCACGGTGTCCGGCAGGTGCTGGAAGACGCGGGCGAAGAAGTCCGGGGTGAGCTGAATCTGGCCCCAGGCGTGGCGCTCGCAGGTGGAGGTGTAGAAGCCGTAGGCGCGCTTCGCGTGGACCTGCGTCAGCTCTTCCCCGCGCACGGTGCGCAGGGCGATGCCCTGGGTGGCGGCGGCGCCCCGCTCGCGCTTGAGCTGGTTGCGGCGCTTGGAGTCGAAGCGGGCCAGGTAGTCGTCGTAGCCGCGGTAGCCCGGGTTCTTCCAGTGGAACTGGAGGGTGATGCGGCGCGCCAGCCCCTCGGCCTCGAGGAAGTCCGCTTCGTCTCCGGTGGGGTAGAGGATGTGGACGGAGGAGCAGCCGGACTCGCGGGCGCTCTCGGTGGCGGCGGCGAGGAGGGCGCGGCGCAGGGCGGGGACGTCCTCGCCCGGGGCGATGAGGAAGCGGGGGACGGTGGCGGGGGACAAGGGGCCGCCGACGACGAGCTTCGGGTAGTACTCCACGCCCAGGCGGGCGGCGGCGTCCGCCCAGCCGAAGTCGTAGATGTACTCGCCCATGCTGTGGAACTTGCGGTACGCGGGCGCGGCGGCGACGAGCTTCGGGCCCCGCCACAGCGTCAGGTGGTGCGGCGCCCAGCCCGTCTCCTCGGTGGCGCTGCCGCTCTCCTCCATGGCCGCCAGCCACGCGTGGCGGACGAAGGGTGGGGCGTCAGGGCCGGCGAGCGCGTCCCAGGCGGCGGCCGGGGCGTCTGTCACGGCTTCGAGGATGCGGAGGCGGAGCGAGGTGTCGACGGGCACGGGGGCTCATTTAACGCGACCCCTGGGCCCGTGCCGTGGGTTGCCCGCCCGATTCGCCACCGGGCGGACAGGGGGGACGGTGGGCGGAGGCGGGGCCTGCACCCCGGCCACGTCGGGCGGCGGGGGCGGCCCCGGCCAGACGGCGTGCCGTGGGGGCGGAGAGGACGCCGCTGCTCCCGGCGGCGCCAGACCCTGCCTGCATCAAGGTCCCAGGAGGGAACGGGCAGGGCCGATAGAGGGGCCCTGTCCGAGCTTCCGGAGCCGTCAGGCGGCGCGGGCGGCGCCGCTGGCCCCGCGGGCGGCCTCGCGAGGCTCCGGCCACACGGCGCGCTGCGGGGTGGCGATGCGGATGACGCCCAGCTTCGCCAGCACGCGCATCACCTGCCACGTGGGGTCCACCTCGAACTTCCGGGCCGCGAAGTTCGGGCTGCTGCCGTACTTGTGATGGTTGTTCTGGAAGAGCTCCCCCATGCAGAGGACCTCCACCGGCAGCGTGTTGCGCGACTTGTCCGTGCTGTCGAAGTTCCGGTAGCCGTACTTGTGCCCGCACCAGTTGACGATGGCGCCGTGCACCGGGCCCATCAGGAAGTGGATGGGCAGCAGCAGGTACTGCCAGGGCGACGTGGCGAAGACGACATAGAACGTCGTGTAGAACGCCACCCAGCCCAGCGTGGCCAGCCACGAGGTGCGCAGCGTGTCATCCACCAGCGGCCACTCCGGGTAACCACCCAGGAAGCGGGCCTCGGGCTGGCCGCGCCCGGCGCAGTAGTCCTCGTAGCGCTTCTTGGTGTGCATCATCATCCGGCCCACGTCCTTGAAGAAGTGGGGCGAGTGCGGGTCCTTCTCCGTGTCCGAGAACGCGTGGTGCTCGCGGTGGAGGATGGCGTACGCGCGGGGCGACAGGTACGACGAGCCCTGCACCAGGTACGTGAGCAGGTGCACCGCCCGCTCCGTGCGCGGACCCATGGTGTACATGCGGTGCGCCGCATAGCGGTGCTGGAAGAAGCTCTGGAAGAACACGCAGAGCAGCCAGTGCGAGATGAAGAAGGCGATGACGACCATGATGTGTGACTGAACACCCCCCATGTCATGGCAGCGTCATGGCCGGCCCCGAAGGGCGTGACAGGGGGCCGTCGAGCAGGCCCTGGCTTCAGGTTCCCATCAGCGGAACGGGGAGCCGCCCCGCGTGACGCACGGTGCCGTGGCCCCGCCTTTCCGGTACGAGGCGATACGAGGAGCAGCAAGCACCCATGACCCGGAGCACACACGTGGAGCGGGCGGACATCGTCAGGTTGGACAAGGGGCACGTCTGGCACCCCTACACCGCCATGGAGGCGTACATCGCCGGGACGAACCCGCTGGTGGTGGTGCGCTCGGAAGGGGCGTACCTGTACGACGCGGACGGCGCCCGGTACCTCGACGCCAACGGCTCCTGGTGGGTGTCCACGCTGGGCCACCGCCACCCACGCCTCGTCCGCGCCCTCACCGAGCAGGCGGGCAGCCTGGCGCACGTGTCCCTGGCGGGCATCACCCATGAGCCGGCCGCCGCGCTCGCCGCGGAATTGGCCGCCATCGCCCCCGGCTCGGACCGGGCCTCGCTGCCCGCGGCCGAGCGGCTGTCGCGCGTCTTCTACTCGGACAACGGGAGCACGGCGGTGGAGGTGGCCATCAAGATGGCCGCGCAGTACTGGGCGCAGAACGGGCACCCGCGCCGCACGCGCTTCATCACCCTGTCCGGGGCGTTCCACGGCGAGACGATTGGCGCCACCAGCGTGGGCGGCGTGCCGCTGTTCCGCGAGGTGTTCGGCCCGCTTCTGTTCGACGTGGTGCACGTGCCGTCCCCGGCGGAAGAGGGCGGCTGGGAGCGCGCCTTCGAGCAGGTGCGGGCCGCCCTGCGCGCGCACCCGGACGAGATTGCCGGCGTCATCCTCGAGCCCGTGCTGCAGGGCGCGGCGGGCATGTTGATGTACTCGCCGGACTTCGTGCGCGCGGTGCGCGAGGCCACCCGCGAGGTGGATACCTTCCTCATCGCCGACGAGGTCTTCACCGGCCTGGGCCGCACCGGCGCGCGCTTCGCGGTGGACCTGGCTGGCGTGGTGCCGGACCTGCTGTGTCTGGCGAAGGCGCTCTCCGGCGGGCTGCTGCCCTTTGGCGCGACGCTCGCCTCCGAGCGTGTGTTCTCCGGCTTCCTCGGCTCGCCGCAGCGGGCGCTGTATTACGGCCACTCGTACTGCGGGAATCCGCTGGGCGCGGCGGTGGCTCGCGAGGTGCTCGCCGTGTATCGCGACGAGGACGTGCTCGGGCAGGTGGCTCGCAAGGCGCCTCGCATCCAGGCCGCCTTCACGCGCATGGCCGAGACGATTCCCGGGCTGGTGCGGCCTCGCGCGCTCGGAATGGTGGGCGCGGTGGACCTGGGCGGCGGTGGCTACCTCTCGCGTGGCGGCTGGCGGGTGTACGAGGCCGCCCTGCGGCGCGGGCTCTACCTGCGGCCCCTGGGCGACACCGTGTACATCGCCCCCGCGCTCAACATCCCGGACGACGCGCTGGAGGAATTGCTCGCGGGCGTGGAGGCGTCGCTGCGCGAGGTGGCGAAGGGCTGAGGCGACGCACGGGTGCGCCTCGCATCAGCGCTGACCAGGTGGAGCCGATGCCCGGCCCGGAGGCGACCGGGGGCGTGCTGTTCGGAAATGTCGGGGGTTTTGGCGGTGCAGATGTCCCGACATTTCCGAACAGCACGGTCCCAACACGCCTCCGAGCGGCCTGCGGGCGCGGTATTGCCGGAATGGGCCCGGTCAGCTTCCTGAAGCGCGTCCGGTACGAGACGGGCGCTGCGCGTCCGCTGTCGTCACCGCGGCCTGTGGGCGCGGTGCTGCCAGAATGGGCCCGGTCAGCTTCCTGACGCGCCGTCCGGTACGAGACGGGCGCTGCACGCCCGCTGTCGTCACCGCGCTGGTGGTGCCTGCTCCCCTGGGAGCCCGCCGCCGCCTTGCCGTCGGCCCGCGCGCCGTGCCCGCACCGTTCGCACAGCCACCAGCACCACCAACCCGAGCGCCGCGGCGATGGCCACCCCATGCTCCACCCGTCCCAGCCCGCGCGCGACTCGGTCCACGCTGTGTGAGAATGCATAGCCGAGCCCCACCACCACCGGCACGCTCACGCACAGCGCCAGCCCGTCCCACAGCAGGAAGCGCCTCGGCGACATGCCCTGCACCGCCGCGAGGGCGAACACCCCGCCTCGCAACACCGAGAGGAATCGGCCGGCGAAGACCACCCTCCCGCCGTGCCGCGCATAGAGCCGGGTCAGCCGCTCGCGACGCTCCGGCGGCAGCAGCCCGCGCAGCCGCTTGTGCTCAAACAGCTTGGGCCCGAGCCGGCGCGCGGTAAGGAACAGCGCCAGGTCACCGCACAGCACTCCGCCCAGGCCCACCGCCAGGGCAAGAGGCAGCGGCAGCACCCCCCGGTGCGCGAGGATGCCGGTGGCCAGCAGTACCAGGTCCTCTGGGAGCGGCACGCCGAGGCCCCCGGCCACCAGCGCCGCGAAGAGCAGGGCCGCCGAGCCATGTGTGAGCAGCCACGGGAGGGGTCCTCCTGACATGCCTCGTTTCCTCCGTCACGCCGTGCCGGGCGGCGCACGGCTCACGGAGGTGCGCCGCTCTCTACGGAAGAGCAGCACCTCGCGGGTGATGATCTGCGCCGCGGCCGCGACGGGCACCGCCACCACCGCGCCCACCATCCCGGCCAGCTCCGCGCAGAAGAGCACCGCCAGCAGGACGATGAGCGGGTTGACGTGCACCGTGCGCCGGAAGACGAGCGGCGCCAGCACGTTGCCCTCCAACTGCCCGTAGAGCACGAAGTACACGAGCACTCCCAGCGCCATCCACATGCCGCCCGTCGCCCACGTCAGCAGCGTGATGAAGCCGCCAGCAATCACCGGCCCCGCGTACGGCACCATGCTGGAGAAGCCGCTGGCGATGCCCAGCGGCAGGAAGTACGGCACGCCCAGCACCGCCAGCACCGTCGTGGTGAGCGTGGTGTTGATGGTGCAGATGAGCGTGAGCCCCGCCAGGTAGCCCCCCGTGGCGCGGTACACGTTCCGCAGCACCCGCACGTAGCGCAGCCGGTGCTCCGGCCGGGCCATGTCGAGCAGCCGCTTCAGCAGGCCGCCGCCGAACGCGAGCATGAACCCCACCAGGAAGTAGACGGTGATGGCGCCCCCCGCCAGCCCCACCGCCCCGCCAATCGCCAGCACCACCAATTCCGGCAGCGTCGTCCCCGCCGCGAGCGGAGGCGCGGTGTCCTCCAGCCGGCGAGACCACCCCAGGCTCTGGAGCCGCTCGCTCAGCATCCGGAAGGGGCGCGAGCCGCGCAGCTCCTCCCAGAGCTGCGGCCACTGGAGCACCAGCGCGTCCACCTGCGCCGCCGCCACGGGCACCACCAGCAGCGCCAGCAGCGCCAGCGCCACCAGCAGCCCCAGCATCACCACCGCGATGGCCAGCATCCGCGGCAGCCGCCGGCGCTCCAGCCAGGACACCCCGTGCTCCAGCGACAGGGCCAGCAGCGCGGCGATACCCGTCAGCGTCAGCGCCACCGTCGTGCGCATCACCAACGTCACCAGCGCCACCACCGAGAGCACGGCGAAGCACACGGTGTACGCCGTCTTCAGCGTCACCTGCGAACGATGCACCGTTCCGTCGTGCTCCTCCGCCACCGTGCCCCCGCGCCCGCTCGGTCTTCGCACCACCTCTTCCGGGTGCGTCCTGTCCACCCGGAGGGCCAGCCACCTCCGCGTCCAGGGTCGGCATGGACCTGTGGAAAGACCATTCCCAACCGCGCCTCACCGGGTGTGGAGGTGTCGACAAGGAAACGTCTGACGACACGAGATCCACTCGCACCGGCAATGCACAACATCTCCTTGCCCGGATGTGCCGGGCCTCGTTCGCCGGGGTTCAAGACATGAAGCGGTTGAAGTCGCTGGGCTGGGCCGTCACCACCTGCGCCGCACTGGGCTGCGGCTCCGGTCAGCCGTCCGAGACGGCGTCCTCGGGAGCTCCCCTGGCCTCGGCACGCGCCGCGGCGAGTGGCGCCCCGAAGAAGATTGTCGAGGCCTCCGCGGCCGTCGCCCCCAGTGCCTGCACCGCGCTCTACTCCAGCCCCCAGGCCCAGGCGGCACTGACCCAGGCCGTGGTGGACCCGGGGCTGCGGGCGGACGGCGCCACGCGCACGCTCATCCTCTCCTTCAACACCGACGAGGCGCTGGCGCCCGCGGTCCAGACGCTGTCCGGACTCCTGGGCCTGCAATCGGGCAAGGGCCTGGGGACGCTGAAGGCGCTGCCCATGGTGGTGGTGAAGGTGCCCGTCACGCCCCTGCTGCTCACGCTGCTGCGCGCGCAGCTGCAGCCGCTGGGTCTGCTCTCCATCTACGAGGACCGGCCGCTTCAGTACTTCCTGGACGAGAGCGTGGCCTATATCGGCGCGGACACCGCGCGCACCGCCTTCCAGGCCACCGGCGCCGGCATCGGCGTGGGCGTCATCGACTCGGGCATCGACGGCCTGCACGGCGACTTCCCCAACATCGCCCGCAACGTGAAGATTGTGGCTCCGGTGGCGGGCCTGCCGGTGGGCGGCGCGCTCTACCTGGACACGCCCAACAGCGACCTCACCAGCGGCCACGGCACGCACTGCGCCAGCACCATCGCCGGCTCAGGGGCGCGCTCGGGTGGCAAGTACCAGGGCGTGGCGCCGGGGGCGACGCTCATCGGCGTGGGCGCCGGTGACGCCATCAGCATCCTCTACAGCGTGCAGGGCTTCGACTTCCTCCTGCACCCGGACGTGCGCGAGACGCACAACGTCCGCGTCATCTCCAACTCGTGGGGCACCACCGGCCGCTTCGCGCCGTTCAACCCCATCTCCATCGCCAGCAAGCGCGCGTATGACCTCGGCATCGTCGTCGTCTTCGCGGCGGGCAACGAGGGTCCGGACGCGGACACGCTCAACCCGTACAGTGCCTCGCCGTGCGTCATCTCCGTCGCGGCCGGCACCGCCAAGGACACGATGGGCGCGCTCAACCCGCTCGTCAGCCAGGATTTGCCCGGCGAGCTCGCGGGCTTCTCCAGCCGGGGCGTGCCCGGTGACGCGCTCCACCATCCGGACATCACCCTGCCCGGGGTGAATATCGTCGCCGCGCGCGCCACCAGCGGCGCGCCCGCAGTCGTGCCGCCGTACCTGGGCCTGGACGGCCTGCACCCGGAGCCCTTCTACGCGTCCATCTCCGGCACCTCCATGGCCACCCCGCACCTGGCCGGCGTCGTCGCGCTGATGCTGGAGGTCAACCCGGCGCTGGACATGGACGGCGTGCTGTCCGCGCTGACCTCCACCGCGAAGCCCATGTTCGTCGCGCAGGCGGACGGCAGCACGCGCCAGCTCGAGCCGTGGGAGGCGGGCGCCGGCTACGCGGATGCGTACGCCGCCGTGCGCGCCGCGTCCGAGACGGCGGGCACGCGCTACACCACGCAGACCACCGCGCTGCCGGGCTGGACGGGCAACGTGGACACCAGCATCGTCATCCCCGTCGCGGACGTGACGCTGGCCTCCGCCGAGCACAACCACAGCCTCGTCGTGCCCGCCGGCGCCAGCGCGCTGCGCATCGGCACGGACTGGGGCAACCCCGCGTTCGATTTGGACCTGTACGTCTACGGGCCCACGGGCGAGCTGGTGGGCTCGAGCGCCAATGGCACCTCGACGGGTGAGGCCGTGTCGATTCCGAATCCGGCGGCGGGCACCTGGCGCGTGCAGCTCAAGGGCTTCCTCAACACGCCCACGCAGTACACCGGTACCGCGGCGGTCGACCGGCTCGTGCCGTTGCCGTAGTCCCGCCGTGTAGAGGGGGAAGTACGTGGCGGCGCACCCCGCTCCCGTGAAGGGGAGCGGGGTGCGCCGTGTTGTTTCAGGAGGACATCAGTTGCGCGAAGGGAAGATGCCTTCCATCGCGATGATGAAGTTGATGCAGAGGAAGGGCGACATGTTGTTGTGGGGCTGGCTGCCGCCGGCGACGCCGATACTCGCCGGAGCCATGGTGGTGTTGATGTTGTTGGGCGTGGTGTAGGCGTTCACCGGCACGCCGGACTCGATGCTCGTCGCCGCGACGTTGCCCTCGGGGATGGGCTGGTCCGCCGCGGAGTTGCTGGCCGTCAGCGCGTGGGTGTGCGCCGGCATCTGCGTCGAAATCAGCGTCACCGTCTCGCTACCCCCCTGCTCACCCAGCGTCCGAGGCGAGAGGCCCGGGCCCTGGCCGGGCTGCATGGGATAGCGGCCCCGCAGATCCGGCAGGGCGAACGTCGTCTGCCCGTTGCCGCCGTACGTGGTGCCCAGGATGGAGAAGAGCGCCGTGTTCTGGGCGATGGAGAGAATCTGCCCCTGGCAGAACTGCCAGCCGCGCGGAGCGAAGTTGCCAGCGAACATCATGATTTGACCGATGAAGGGCTCGGACACGTACGCCTACCTTTGGATGTGGAGTGTTGCAGCGCCAACAAAAACATGGCGACTCCACCCTGAGCAAAGGTCCGGCCACCTCTGAAGCAGGGGGAGGTGTGGAGGACCCGGGAGGGCGGCGCCGGGTGTGCGCGCACGTCGCGGACGTGGTTGTCGCGGAGCGTCAGGGCCTCGCGGCGCGTTCGCGCGGGACGCAGTTGCGTCCCGCGGATACGCCCGCAGGTGTGTGTCTGGTTGGCATCCAGGCGCGTTCAGGTGGAACGCGGGAGGGGGGATGGCTTCGCACGAGTGATTCAAGTCACAATCGAGACATTCAGTGCGGACGCACGGGCGAAGCGGACCCAAAACGCGGTCTGGCTTGGGGCTTGCTGTACGCCCCCCGACATTGAGTTCCCGGACGAGGAGACCGCAGATGGCTCAAGTGAATTGGCGTCGCCCCACGCATTGGAAGTTCCTCAAGTCGCTCCCCCTGGCCGCACTGCTGGTGCTGTCGGGATGTGATGAGCTGGGTAAAGAGGGTCCCGCTGGCCCGCAGGGCCCCGCGGGTGCCGCGGGTCCCCAGGGCGAGCCGGGAGCCGCGGGCGCCGCGGGTGCCCCGGGCGAGCCGGGCGCTGCCGGCCCGAAGGGCGACACGGGCGACATCGGTCCCGCCGGCCCTATCGGTCCCGAGGGCCCCGCCGGTCCCGCGGGCGGTCCGCGCGGTGACACGGGTCTGAGCGCGCTGGTGCGCACCACGCCGGAGGCGGCGGGTGGCAACTGCGCCACCGGCGGCGTGCTGTTCGAGGCGGGCGTCGACACCGACGGCGACGGCGAGCTGGAGAACCACGAGGTGGACGCGGACCTGACGCGCTATGTGTGCAACGGCGCCCAGGGCCCCATCGGCCCCACGGGGGCGGAAGGTCCCCAGGGTCCCCAGGGTATGCGCGGCGAGCAGGGCGTCGTGGGTCCGCAGGGCGAGCGCGGTCCGCAGGGCCTCCAGGGCGACCAGGGCCCCATCGGCCTCACGGGCGCCACCGGCCCCATCGGCGCCACCGGCCCCACGGGCGAGCGTGGCCCCACGGGGGCAACCGGCGCCACGGGCGCCACCGGTCCCCAGGGCCCCATCGGCCTCACGGGGGCCACCGGCGCCACGGGCGCCACCGGTTCCCAGGGCCCCATCGGCCCCACGGGTCCGCAGGGCGACGTCGGCCTGAGCGCGCTGGTGCGCACCACGGCGGAGGCGGCGGGTGCCAACTGCGCCACCGGCGGCGTGAGGCTGGAGACGGGCATCGACGCCAACCGCAACGGCACGCTGGAGGCGGGCGAGGTGACTGCCGCGCTGACGCGCTACGTGTGCAACGGCCCGCAGGGGCCGCAGGGCATCCCGGGTGCCACGGGTCCGGCGGGCGCGACGGGTGCCACCGGTGCGACGGGTGCGACGGGTGCGACGGGCGCCCAGGGGCCTTCGGGGCCGATGGGCCCCACGGGTTCGCTCGGCGTCTACGGTGACGGCTCGGGCGGCTCGTACAACCTCCCCACGGGCAGCACCGTGGACCTGACCACCGCGGCGGGCTTCAACACCCTGGCCGGCAGGCACCACCTGCAGTTCACCGACATCACCATCAGCGGCACCCTCATCGTCCCCAGCGGCACGGTGCTGCGCGCCACCGGCAACGTCTCGGTGACGGGCACGGGCACCATCATCGTGGCGACGGGCACGCAGGACTCCGGCAACGGTGCGCCGAACCCCGGCGTCGCCCTGGCGCCCGCGGGCCAGATTCACGGCGGTCTCGGGCTGGGCGTGCTCCAGGCGTCCCACGTCGTACGGCCGGGCCCGCTCGCGGGCGGTGCGGGTGACCGCAACATCTCGCTGGGTGCCGTGACGGGCGGCGAGGGTGGTGGCTCACTGGTCATCGTGGCGCGCGGCAGCGTGAGCGTCGCGGCGGGTGGCGCCATCAACGCCAACGGCGCCAGCGGCATCAACCCGGGTGGCGCCACCGACATCCCCGGTCCCGGCGGCGGTGGTGGTGGCATCATCGTCATCGGCGCCCAGGGCAACATCACCGTGACCGGCTTCCTGCGGGCCGTTGGTGGCACGGGCGGCTCGGGGGTGAACGGCAACGGCGGGGCCGGGGGCGCCGGCGGAGGCGGCGGTGGTGGCGGTGGCATCATCCACCTCATCGCGGCGGGCACCATCAACGCGCCCGCCTCCCAGCGCCTGGTCAACGGTGGCGGCGCCGGTACGGACGCAAACTCCACGAGCACCAACCAGGCTGGCGGTGGCGGCGGCGCCACCGCGGGCAACGGCGGCAACGGCGGTAACGGCAACCCCGTCGCGGGCCAGGCGTTCGCCTCGGCCACGGCCGGTGCCGCGGGCCACAACCTCACCACGGTGGTGCCCGCCCCGGAGAACCTCTTCCTGTAGTCCCTTCGTCCGAAGGACTGCATGACACGGCGGCCCGCGAGCAATCCGCTCGCGGGCCGTTCGTGCTTCAGGCGGTCCGCGCTGCTCCCCGCCTCCGTCCCGCACCGGAGGAGTGCGGCACCCGGCGCGCCGTCATCGGGCCGCTCGTCCCTCCTCGCGGCGGGTTCGTCCCGGGGCGTGGCGCCTTCGTCACATTCCTTCCGGGCTCACGGAAGCGCATCGGTATCAAGGCGCCACCTCCGTGCCTTTCGCACGGGAAGCCGAGGAGGCACCGTGGACAGCCTGAAGTCGATTCGAAGCACCGTCCTGGCGAGCGCGCTGGTGTTGCTGGCCGCTCCGGGATGTCAGGGGGAGGAGCTCCCCGCCAGCAGCGCGCCGTTCCTCGAAGAGAGCGCCACCCGCCCTCAGGCCCTCGGCTGCGAGGTGAACCAGGTGCCGGTGATGACGAGCAACACGGCGCCAGGCGGCGTCGTCACGCGCTCGGGCGTCTTCAGCAGCTCCTACGAGGCGTGGCAGGCCTTCGACGGCACCAGCAGCATGTGGATATCGGCCGAGAAGCAGACGCCCGCGTGGCTGGCCTACGAGTGGGCCGACGCCCCGCGCACCATCACCCGCTATGCGCTCACCTATACCAACGGCAGCATCACCACCCGGGCGCCGAAGAACTTCACGTTCGAGGGGTGGAACGGCAGCGCCTGGGTGGTGCTGGACACGCGCACGAACGAGGTGGGCTGGCCGGGCTACGAGCGGCGCGAGTACGTCGTGGCCTCGCCGGGCGCGTACCGGAAGTACCGGCTCAGCGTGACGGACGACAACGACTCGCGCACCGGCGTGGAGGTCATCTCCCTGGGAAGGCTGGAGCTGCTCGGCTGCGAGCAGCTCCGCTGGACGCGCACGCGGGGCGTCTCGGGGGCGCTCTCCCTGAACAGCGATGTCGCGGTCCACTCGCTGGGCTACAGCTTCGCCGCGGGGATGACGAACGGGGCCGTGGCGGGCGTGAAGAACGGCAACATGGACGTGCTGCTCGCGGGCTACGACACGAACGGCGCGCTGCTCTGGTCCCAGCAGTTCGGCGTGGCCGGAAAGGTCTCGGCGGCCTTCTCCATCGCGAAGTCTCCCTCGGAGCTGGACCTCTACGTGACGGGCCTCACGGGCGGCGGGCTGCACGGCAACACGCAGGCGGGCTCGCAGGACGTCTTCCTGGCGAAGTACTCCGTGGGAGGCACGTGGCAGTGGACGCGGCAGCTCGGCGTGGCCGGCAAGACGACCCGGGGTTACGGCGTGGCGGTGGACGCCTCGAACAACGTCCATGTCTCGGGTGATACCGATGGCGCGCTGGATGGAGTCCCGCTGCTCGGCTTCAACAGCGCCTTCCTCGTCAGGTACGGCGCCTCCGGCAGCAGGCAGTGGACGCGGCTCGTCGGCGTGGCCAACAAGCACACGTACGGGGCACGGACCGCCGTGGACGGCTCGGGCAACATCTACCTCACCGGCTACACGAACGGCGGCCTGGACGGGAACGTGCTGACCGGCACGGAGGATGCGTTCCTCACCAGGTTCAGCCCGGCGGGCGTGAAGCAGTGGACGCGGCAGTTGGGCGTGGCAGGGGGGCGCACCACCGGCAGCGCGGTGGGGGTCGATGCCGCGGGGAACGTCTACCTGACGGGGAGCTCCGCCTGCACCATCGATGGCGTCTCGACGGACACGGGGCTCTGCGCCATCCTGGTCAAGTACGACGCCTCGGGCGTCCGGCAATGGCTCCGGGCCTTTGGCGCCGGGCACTCGCTCGTGGGCACCGCGCTCGCCATCAACTCCCAGGGTATCCACCTCACCGGGAGCGCCTACGCGGACCTGACGCTTCCGCCTCCCCAGCCCCTCACCCCGGCCCCCCGGCCCTTCGTGGCCCGCTATGACACCGCGGGCACCCGGCTCGCGCTCCAGCAGTTGCCCCAGGGCCAGTCCGCCGGAGTCGGGAGCCAGACGGAGGGAGCGGGCATCGGCGTGGACTCGGCGGGGATGCTCTACGTCGCCGGCCGGGTGAGGGGCGCCTTCGACGGCCACCCGCAGCTCGGCACGGACGACGCCTTCGTGAAGAAGCTGGCCCAGCCGTAGCCGGACCGCCCGTCTCATGAAGGGGAGGCCCGCGAGCAATCAGCTCGCGGGTCGCCGTTGCCAGTCAGGCCTCCTCGTCGGGGAGGAGCGTCCGGAGAAGCTCGTCGTCGGGACCGAGCGGGCGCCAGCCGGACGGAGGCGGATTGGCAAGGAGCGTTGCGGTGACCTTTCTAGCGCGCTCCTTGTGAGTCTCTGGTGTGAAGCCTATCCAAGAGGCGAGCGTCATGGCGGCCTCTAGACGAGCGTCGTCGTCCAGCGCGGCCGGCCAACCGTTGGGGAAACTCTCGGACAGTTCCCGCACGAGCTGTCCGCGCGTCAAGCGTGTGACCTGATGGCTCCTTTCCGCCTCATCAACCAGCCCGCTGAACACCTGCACCGCGCTGAAGCCGTCCTTGCCAAGCTCCGCGGCCAACTCGGTCAGCGGGAGAGTAGGATGCGCCTCGGCAAACGCGGTGAGCGAGTCGTAACCACGCTCGCGGACTCGCTCATATAGGCGGACCGGCCAGTTGCCCCGCCAGGAACTTCCCTCGCTCATCGCCGCCTCCCGGGGGTGAAGTTCACTGGGATGTTATAGCGCTTCATCTCTCTTGCGATGAGCTTCAGGATCGCGTCCCTCGTCAGCATCCGGCCAGCTGCTGTCTCAGCGTCGCGCAATATGCTCATGATCATCTGGTTCCATTCCTTGGGCCATGTGCGACCCAGGCGCCAGTTGCCACCTCCGTGAATCGCCTGATGGTGCGCCTGCTCCAAACGGACGCAGAATTGGTCGATGCTCATCTCGCCGGTAAAGCCGCGTTTCTCGAACCATGCGCGGTGCTCGTCCGGCAGGACGTGGTGCTTCGGCGCCTCGGACATGCCCGCGCCGGCTCTGTCTGTCACCTTCATGCCGCGAACCTCGGGACTGTCGCCCAGCGCGTCGCGTAAGCCCTTCGGCAGCTCGCCGTTCGTCTGCGCCATCATCACCTGCCCGCCGTGAATGCGGACTGCGGCGCTCACTGCGGGAATGGAGATGACGCCCGCTTGCACGAGGCGCCGAATCATTTCCACCCACTCGGCGGAGACGACCACCTGCGACCCCGCCATGACGCCGCCCGAAGTCATGACGAGACTCACGCCGACGGTGGCCGGAGCGGCGGGCGGCAAGCGAGGCAGCGACATCTTCAGCGCCGAAACCATGGTGAGCATGTCCACGAACTGCATCACCGCCAGGGTCTTCCCGAAGTTCTCCATGGACGTGCGTGCGCCATCGCGGATGGAGCTGAATTCGCCGGAGAGTTGCCCCATCAACTCAGGCATGGCCAGAGCTGCGGCCTCGACCTGCTCGGGGTCTCCTGACGCGAGCGCCGCAAGGGTGGGCTCAATCAGCCCCTGCACACGGTGCATGTCCCTGACCAGCTTCTCGACGCTGTAGGCGGGGCACTCGCGGAGCACGACATCGGCGAGGGTGAGGAAGTCGAGCCATGCGGCCAGCAGCATGGCGCCGAACATGGCCCCCTGGAGGCGCGGGCCCGTCATGCGGAGGATGCCCAGCTCCATGCCTCCATCGCCGACTTCCTCGGCAACCGCCACCAGCTCCGTCGTTCTTCCGAGCGCGCTGTGCAACCAGGGCAGTTGCTTGGAGCCGAAGTCCAGATAGCGGATGAACACGCCGTTGACCCCGGTCAGGCCCCGGTTGCCCAGGCTCGTGGGTGGACGGCCGGCCAGCTTCGAGAGTGCGCTGGCGACGTTGTCCGTGGAGCCCTTCACGTCATCCACCGCTTCGAGTACCGAGTCCCGCACCTGTGAGGCACTCGCGGCAGCGGCGTCCGCCGCTCCGCCGCCCGAGACCGCCCCCGTCGCGTCGTCCCGTGGCTCCACACGACGGTGCAGCCGTCGCTCCTGCACTTCAGGCCCCGCCACGACCCGCGAAGGGGAAACCGGGGCGCGCGGAGGCTCCTCGCTCGGCCGTTGCGTCAACGTGGGGCTCGTGGCACCGCGCTGCATGTCGCTCAGGCTTGCGCTTCGGTGCGGTGCTCGCGGCAACGAAGCGCAGCCAGTGGAAAGTACGGCCACGCACAGCAGCAGGGCGTCAGCGCGCATTGTCCACCCCCAGGCCCACCGAAGCGAAGGCCCCCGGCCGCAGCGTCCCTTCCGCTTCGGGGAAGAGGAGTGTTCCGCCCGTGCCCATGGCGTAGAGCTTCCCCTTGAGGAATCGCCACCGCACTTCCGCCGCGCCGAGGTAGCGCGCGCCTGGCTGTCCCATGCCCATGCCCAGCCCCTTCACCGCGACTTCAAGGCTGCGCTCCAGGAGCTGCACCGCGACGCGCCCGTCCACGTCAAAGCGTCCCCAGGAGAAGGCTTCCGCGCCCACCGTCAGCATCAGGTGCCGTTGCAGCCCTCCGTAGTTGACGGCATCCCAGCCCACCTTCAGCTCGCCATGGACGGAGTAGCCAGAGGGGAACGGGGCTTCCGCCAGCGCCCCGCCGTCAGGGCCCGCCGCCCGGAAGCGCGCCAGCTCGTAGTCCGGGCCGAAGAAGCCCTGCCGGAAGCCGCCGTGCTGTCGCCGCCCCTCCAGCCGCAGCTTCAGGTCCAGCGTGGAGGTCAGTGCATCGAGGCCGCCGCCCACGACCGCGCCCCACGCGCCGCCCTCCCCGGGCCTTCCACCCCAGCCAGCAATCACGTGCGCCTCATACGTCGGACGCACCCTCACCACGGCCGTCGCGTCCAGGTGCGCCAGTGTCACCGAGGGCGCGCGTCCGCCGGCCCGGCCCCAGTCATGCACGGCGGACAGCGCCAGCGTGTAGCGGCCCGGCTCGCGCGGCTTGCCGAAGAGGACGTGCTGCATGTCCAGGGCGAGCTCCGCGCCCATGAGACGCGCGCCCAGCACGTCCGAGGCGAAGGCGTGTGTATAGAGCGGCCCGACCGTGCCGGTGAGGATGCCTCCTGCCGGGTGGTAGTCGGGATTGGCGCGGCTGGAGTAGCGCCGCACGAGATGGCCGGACAGGAGGGTGTAGTTCTCCAGCGCGCCGAACCACACAGCCAGCGGCGAGTACTCCGAGCCCAGCTTGAGGCCGCGCACGAGCTGTCCCCAATCGGAGAGGCTGTCCCAGTCCTCCCGCCTCACGAGGCCCGCGCCTTCACCGCCACCCCACAGTCGCAGCCGCACCGGGGCGCCCACATTGACGCCGAACTCCGGGCCGCCGTCGAGGATGACCGTGGGCTCCACCTGCGCGAAGCCCTCTTCCGTGCCTACGCCTGCACGCGGCAGCAGGGCCCACGTAGCCGCCTCTACGCGCGTCAGGGAGTGCCACCTGCGCGCCAAGGGCATCGCGAAGGGAGCGGCCTCCTCGGGGGCGGTCGGCTCCGTGGCGCTTCCCGTCAAGGGCCACAGCAGCAGCAACACCACGCGACCGCGAATCCGCCACATGCACGCCTCCTGGGATTGCCTCTTTGGGGACTGGACACGGCAGTACCCATCCGGTCCGACACGGGCGCCGGGCCAGGGGTGAGTCAGCCGCGTTGAGTGGGAAATGCGCGCAGCCGGTGCGTCAGGCTGTCGGTGCTTGTGCATCGTGCGGCGGCGCGGGGCGTCACCGGGCTCTGTCGGCACGTCATTCGAGGACGGCGAGCAATCAGCTCGCGGGCCGTTCGTGCTTCAGACGCATGCCGTGTCTACTCGAAGCCCGGGCCCGGGGAGCTCAGCCCCCGCGCGGCCCCGGCACCCACTCCATGGCCAGGTACGGGTCGGCGTCCGTGCCCGACTCCGGCCGGAAGCCGAGCCGCTCGTACAGCGCGCGCGCCGGGTTGTCGCGCAGCACGCGCAGGCGCAGCGGCACGCCCGCCTTCTCCGCCTCGCCCCGCAGCTCGCGCAGCAGCTTCGTGCCCACGCCCGCGCGCCGGTGCGACGGCAGCAGGGCGATGTCCACGAGACGCCACTCCGCGGGGCCGCGCGCCACCAGCAGCCTGCCCGCGGGCGCGCCGCCCACCAGCACCACCTGGTGGTCCGCCCCGGCGTACCGCATGGACCAGTCACGTCCCTGCGCCATCCACTGCATGCGCAGGAAGGCGTCCCGCTGCGCCGGGGCCCAGCCCCACATGGCCACCTCACCCTCGCGCGTGCTGGCATACAGGGTGAACAGGAACGCCTCGTCCGAGGCGGTGGCGGGGCGCAGTGAGACGGGCAAGGTGGCGCGGAGCATGGACCGCGGGGCAACCACGCGTCCACCCGCGCACGTGCCGGGCCCTTCGCGTCCTCCAGCCAACGGATGGCGCCAGCACCCGCCAGCTCCGACGTCCCGGCAATCACCGCCCAAACGTCAGACCTGGATGGGAGCCTGGGGCGGATTTTCATTCAGGAGCAAGCCATGAAGAAGACGGGAGACTCGGAGCTGACGCTGGCCCTCCAGGAGGCCCGCGAGACGGAGGCCCGGTGGCGGGGGCTGGCCACGCGGCTGATGGAGCTGGGCGACGACGCCATGGACGCGCAGCTGCTGGTGGCCTTCCGCGCCGCGCGCGAGGAGGGCGTGGTGCCGCCCGACGCGGGCTTCTTCCTGGTGGCCCACATCCTCACCGCCATGGCGGACGAGGCCATCGCCGAGGACCCCCGCGTGCGGCGGCTCGCCCGTGAGCTGGACCAGATGGAGCACGAGTACGGCGTGGGCGATGGCGTCTGGCACGACGGCGAGGAGACGCCGCCGGAGGAGTGGGAGGCCCTGTGCGCGGTGTACGAGGCCGCGTGCGACGAGGCCCGCGCCACCTTCTTCCGCGCCTACGGCGAGGAGGACATGGCCCGCCTCTACCTGGAGGACCGCGTCTGCTTCCACCGCCGCTTCGAGAGCGGCCGCCGCTTCTTCCACGGCCTGCCCATGCTGCCCGAGCACCTGCACTGACGGTGACGCGCGGAGTCGGCCGGGCGCGCGGGAAGATTCGCCGCGAGGCCCGTTCCCTTCTCACCCGCGCGAGGTCCGGTGTGGGATTTCGCGAGGGCAGGAGGTGGGGCGGGCCTGGGGGCCTGTCCCCACCTCCGCGTTCACTCTCTCAAAACCCAGGAGTTACGCGGACCTGGCCGACGGCCCGTTGCACATGCATGGCGTAAACTTACCGTGACGGACGTGTCAATTAGCTCTGCTTCAGGATGGCGCAATGCGCTGTTGATGAAGGCGCTTGCCTCACCCTGGCGTTTTCCTCCGCCTCACCCTATTCCGGCGCTCGCTTTCGGGCGTGTAGGGCTGGTGGCGGGAAAGAAGTCAATGCATACCATGGGTGTAGAGACTCGAAACTCCAAGGCGAGTCTCTAGCAGCCTCCGCGCTGCACGGCGGCGCGCGTTTCCGGCAGTAGAAGTCCCCTCCAAGGACCCGGAGCCGCGCGCCGCCGCTCTTTTTTCCCCGCCAGCGCTCGCTAGAACTTCTCGGGTGCGGGCCGCACGTCCAACTCCTGCGTCCAGGCCGACGGGTCCTGCCGGTGCAGCTGCCAGTACGTCTCCGCGAGGGCGTCCGGCGACAGCAGCTCCGCCGGCTGCCGCAGGGCGCCTCGCGCGTGGGTGCGGGTGGTGTCGATGACGCCGTCGATGACGACGTGGGCCACGTGGATGCCGCGCGGGCCGAACTCGCGCGCCAGCGACTGCGCCAGGGCGCGGAGGCCGAACTTGCCCGTGGCGAAGGCCGCCGAGCGCGGGCCGCCGCGCAGCGACGCGGTGGCCCCGGTGAAGAGCAGCGTGCCGCGTCCCCGCTCCACCATGGCCGGCAGCACCGCGCGCGCGCACAGCACGCCGCCCAGGCAGTTGATGCGCCACGAGGTGTCGAAGTCCTCGGGAGACGTCTCCAGGAAGCCGGCCATGCGGAAGAGGCCGGCGTTGTAGATGCAGACGTCCGGGGCGCCGTGCTCCTCGCGCAGGCGGGCGAAGGACTCGCTCACCGCGCCCGCGTCGGTGGCGTCAGTGGGGTAGAGGCTCGCGCTGCCGCCGGCCTCGTGCACCATCTGCTGTACCTTGCGCAGCGAGTCCTCGCTCCGGGCGAAGAGGCCCACGGTGTAGCCCTCGCGGGCGAAGCGCCAGGCGAGTGCCGCGCCCAGCCCTGGACCTGCTCCCACCACCGCGGCCACCTTCGTGGCCGACTTCGCAGTCGTTCCCATGGCCGTCCGGGTTAACCCCCTCGCGGGCGCGAGGCCAGCCGGTGGGAGGGCCCGCGTCTCCAGGCCAACGGTGCGACGGAAGGGTGGGTGCGACGCACCCGGACGTGGAGCCCCGTCACTCGGCCCACGGTGCGACGGCGGGGCGGAAGTTCCCCGGGCGCGGCGCTACATTGCCGCGCCATGACGACCGCCCACGCCACCCGTCTCCTCGATTTGCTCTGGGAGCGCTACGCCGCCGAGGTGCCCTACGCGCGCACCTTCGTCCAGCTCTCCGGAGGCAGCTTCCGCAATGACCACGTCGCGCTGCGCTCGCTGGCGCGGCCCGGTGGGGGCATCGCCCTCTTCTCGCGGCCCTTCGAGCGGCTCGGCTGGAAGGCCGCGGGCGCGTACACCTTCCCGGACGCGCGCCTGTCCGCCATCTACATGTCCCATCCGGCCGGGCTGCCGCGCGTCTTCATCTCCGAGCTGAAGCAGGAGGAGCTGTCCCCGCGAGCCCGCGAGCTGCTCGCCGCGCTGCCCGAGGACCCGCCTCCGCCCGAGGACGTGGACGCGCTCGCCGCGTGGTTCTCCCCGCCGCCTCCGCCGGACGAGGCCGCGCTGCTGGAGCTGGAGAAGGAGTCGCAGTACGGCGCGTGGCTGCTCGCCTTCGGCCGCAAGGTGAACCACTTCACCGGCTCGGTGGACGACGTGGAGGTGTGGCAGCGGCGCATGCGCGAGGCGGGCGTGCCCATGAAGTCCGACATCGAGGGCGCCGCCGGCACGTCGCTGCGGCAGACGGCCACCCACGCCGCGCCGCTGCCGTTGACGCTCAAGGGCGGCGGCACGCGCACGTGGCCCTACGCGTACTTCGAGATTGCCCAGCGCTCGCCGGACTTCGACGGCTTCCTCGGGCCGCAGGCGCGCGCGCTCTTCGACATGACGAAGCGGGGCGGGTGAGCCGGAGGCCGTGCGAGATTCGGAGCGTCCGTCCAGGCTCGCGCCACACCGTTCTCCGAGGGGGAAGATGGACGCCGTCACCGTCGGGTTGCTGGCGCTGGGGTTCGAGCTGGGGGTTCCTCGTGTCAGTCGAGCAGCGCGGAGGAGCGCGCCGGAGTCGGCCGGCTCCGGGCGCGCGCACGGGCCAGGGCGGGATTCCCGGCCTCCTCGCGGCTCCGGGCGATGCGCTCCTGGAGCGAGGCGCGGATGGGCTCGGGCATGGAGGCCAGCAGCACCTCGCCCACCACGTCGTGGGTGAACCAGCGCCCGCGCACCACGTGGGCGTCCTCGAGCTGCCGCCAGGGCTCGTGCAGCTCGTCCACGGGCACCTCCAGCACGGCCGCCGCCAGCTCCGCGCTGAAGTCCGTCTGCGCCACGGCGAAGACGCGCGCGAGCCGGAGCGCCGCGGGCGACAGCCTTCCGAGCCGGTGCTCGATGATGGAGCGCACCCGCTCGGGCGGAGGCATCGACTCGGGGAAGCGGCCCTCGAAGGCGTGGGACTCCAGCAGGTGGCGCACCGTCTCCACGATGAAGAGCGGACTGCCTCCGGCGTAGGTGCCCACCTTCTCCGCCACGCCCTCCAGCCCGGGGACGCCCATGCTGTGCAGCATGTCCCGCACGGCGGGCGGAGTCAGCCAGCTCAGGGGGATGCGCACCAGCACGCCCGCGGAGACGCCGCTGTCGATGATGTCCCGCCTCCAGCTCAAGTCGTTCTCGAAGGGACGGTGCGCGTGGAGGACGAGGGGGAAGCGGCCCCGCGCCGTCTCCTCCATGAAGTGCGTCTGCACGTGCATGCCCAGCTCGGCGCTGTCCGGGTCGATGTAGTGCGCGTCGTCGAAGAAGATGCTGTCCAGGTCCGCTGCCGTCTCGCGCAGCAGGGCGAACACCGCGGCGTGGAGGCGCGGCTTCTCCTCCGTGCGCGCCGGGCCCAGGCGGGCGTGCGGCTCCAGCTCCGGCATCAGCCGCGACAGCTCGCGCCGCGCCCAGGGCTCCAGGTGCACCTGGGGCTTCCGCGCCAGCAGCGCCCTCAGGCTGCGGATGTGGGTGGCGAAGGGGAGGTGGAGGTCTCCCGGCCGGGCGGCCAGCAGCACCCAGCGCCCCTTGCTGCGCGCGAAGTCGCTGAGCAGCCGCGACTTGCCGATGCCCGCGTCGCCCTCCACGAAGATGTTGCGGCGCGACGCCCACGCATCCTCCAACTGCTCCCACTCCCTCTCGCGGCCGACGAGCAGCGGCGGGTGGAGCACCGACAGCGGCACGGCGCGCTTGCCTGGACGCGCCGGCAGCCGGTGCCCGGCCTCGTGGCGTTCGATGTCGCGAGCGAGCTGCCGCGTGGACTCGGAGGGCTCCACGTCCAGCTCGCGCCGCAGCACCTCCCGGCACTGCTGCCACGCGGCCAGCGCGGCGCCCCGGTCTCCCAGGCGGTGCAGCAGGCGCATGACGTGCTGGTGCGCCTCCTCGGAGGTGGGCTCCAGGTCCACCAGGCGCCGGGCCATCTCCAGCGCCACGGTGAGCTGCCCGGCCCCCTGCTCGTGGCGCCGCACCTGGGTGTCGAGCGCCTCGAAGCGCATCCGCCGCAGCCGCAGGCGCCACATCCGCAGCCAGTCGTCCAGGGCCGAGCAGTCGTCATACGCGTGGCCTTCCAGCAGCTCGCCGGTGAAGGCCGCCACGCGCTCGCGGTCCCCCGTCTCGTGCGCCACCACCAGGAGGGCGACGTCCATGGACAGCCCCGCCTCCAGCATCAGCGGCTCCCGGCCCTGTACGCAGGGGGTGCCGGCCAGCTCGCGCAGGCGGCGGAGCAGCTGGCGCAGGTTGTTGCGCGCGGTGGCCTCGGAGGACTCCGGCCACAGGAGCCCGGCCAGGCGCCAACGCGCCGTGGCGCCTTCCAGGGCGAGGTAGGCCAGCAGCGCCGCCGTCTTCCGCTCCAGGTACTTCGGAGCCTCCAGGCCACCCACCAGCCTGGGCGTTCCCAGCAACGCGATGTCCAAGCAACCCCCTGCGTGTCCAATTCCAGATTACCTGGAGGGAAATGACAGAGGCAGCCCCCTCCCCCGGTTGGCTGTCACCTTCCAGTCACGCCCGACCTGAGACGGTGGGTGACATGGAAGCCGTGGCGGCGCGGCGTCCTCACCTGGGGTCGCGCCGACATGGGGGACATATCGGTGACTGGGGGGAGCACGGGCAGGGTCGGCAGGGGTGTTCGGCCCTGCCCGTGAACATTTCCGGAGTTGCCCGGAGCACTCCGCCACCCGGCCCCCTGGCGAGCAGGTTTCAGCTGGAGGTCGCGTCCGGGACAATGCTGGGGTAGAGAGCACCTCCCCCGCCCAAGACGGCCCATTCCTGATGCCAAGAGCCCGACGTTCCCGCTCCCCACGTCCTTCGTCTCCCTCCAAGCCGCGTGCCTCCCGCGAGGTGGCCGCCCCGGTCACGCTGTCGTCCGTCGAGAGCGCCTTTCGCGCAGCGCTCCGAACCGAGCTGGGAGGACCTCTCTCCGAGCTGATGAACCGCATGCTCCGCGTCGCGAGCGGAATGTCGGGAGGCATCCGGAGTGCTGCCTCTCCCGTGCGTGCCCTGGCTGCCGTGGTCTCCACGCCGGAGCCGGAGGCCTGTGCGGTCATCGGCTGCCTGCTGCCTCGCGGCGAGTCTGGCTTCTGCAAGGCCCACGGCGTGCAGCGGCTCCAGATGATTGCCGCCGGGCGGCTCCATCCGCAGTGGGTGGAAGGCGCGTCGCCGCACAGCGTCCCGAACGTCATCCCGCCCCGCAAGCGCCGGGGTGAGGGCCGGCGTGCCGCGAGCCCCGCCCCGGAGGCCGCCGCGCGTCCGAGCGTCGAGCCCCGCGTGAGCGAGCCCCGCATGTGGGTGCGCAAGAAGTCCGACGCGCCTGCTTCCGTCACGCCCACGGTGCGCAAGGGCGCCGACGCGAAGGCCGGAGCCCGCATCGAGCCGAAGCAGGACGAGCACCAGCAGATTGCCTCCACGCTCGGTCGCTGGGCGAACGAGTTCAAGTCGCGGAAGTAGCCGCTTCGAGCGCACCGGGCCCGGGTGGATTCACCGGGCGCCGCGCGGAGGGACTCCGGTAAGGAGTCCCTGCCCGGAAGCAGTCGCCCCGAGCACACCGGCACGGCCAGGCTCGCCGGGCGCTGCTCACGGGACTTCGCTGAGCAATCCCTGCCGGTAGAGCCAGCCCAGGATGGCGACGCCCTGGCGCCAGGGCACCTGGCGCGCCCAGGTGTCCGCCATCTGGGGCAGCGTGAGTCCCTTGTCGAGCCGCTCCACGAGGGGCGCCAGCTCGACTCCATCCAGCCAGGCCACGGGCCTCGCGAGCCGGGGATGGCTCAGCGCGCGGCGGAGCTCGATGAAGTCTCCGACGATGCATGGCGTGTCCACGAGGACGGCCTCGCTGGTCAGCCGCCAGCGGCGGTGGGGCAGCGCGTCTCCCGCGAGCGGAGGAGGCTCCGGGCGCACCGGTGCGGGAGTCGGCGCGGCGCGGTGCTTCCAGAAGGGCCTGTCGCCGTGGGCCCGGTGCTCCGCGTAGTACCCGGCCGCCCAGGCCGCGTGCCGCGTCACCGAGTCACGTTGGTCCTCCGTGTAGAAGCGCAGCGCGGCGGCGGCGTGGTCGGGCCGGACGCGCAGGGTGTGCACGGCCACGGCGCCGCTCAGCGCGGTCTGCAGCGCCTTCTGCACTCCCGAGGAGGAGAGCGGGTCGATGGAGAAGCTGGCCTCGCCCACGAGGATGCAGTCCTCCGAGATGGGCACCTCGCTCCGGTAGCACGTCGCATCGCGCGCGCGCACGTCGCTGACGAGGCGGGGCGCCGTCCACGCCTCCAGCAGCCCCGAGTCCTCCAGCAGCTCGCGGTAGAGCGGCTCCAGCGTGCGCCGTCCGATGCTCCGCTCGCGCAGCAGTCCCGGGTCCACGAAGGCCATGGCGCTGAAGCTGCCATCCGGCAGGTGCGCGCCCCAGTACCAGGCGTCCGGCCCCGCCGCCACGCGCGTCTCCGGGCCCTGACGTTGCTCGCCCCGCCAGTACCCATGGAGCGCCAGGGTGGGCACGGAGACGGGCACCTTTCGGGCTCCGAGGCAGCCACTCCGCCCGCTCGCGTCCGCGAGGAACCGCGCCCGGAGGCGGGACTCACGCCCCATATAAAGGAGGGGGACCTCCCAGCCCTCCGCCGTCCGCTCGGGACGTCGGGCCGAGGCGGGCTGGAGCACCCGCACGCCAGCCGAGGCCGCCGCGGCGAGCAGCAGCGCATCGAAGCGTCCCCGGTCCACCAGCAGTCCGGCGGCTCCCGCGCGCTCGCGCAGGGGCCTCGCGGTGCCATCCTCCCAGCGCACCAGCGCCTCGTGCGCGGGCAGGAAGCCCGCACGCCGCACCTCGTCCGCCACGCCGAGCAGCTCCAACTGGGGCCACACGCCCGGCGTCAGGGCCTCGCCCACCTGGGGCCGGGGGAAGGCGTGGCGCTCCACGAGACACACCTCATGGCCCAGGCGCGCCAGCCGCAGCGCCAGCGCGGAGCCCGCGGGCCCTCCACCGATGACGCAGACCTCGGTGTGCTGCCACGCCTCCAACCCGCTCATCCGCTCACGGGTGGCAGGCCGAAGTAGTCGGGCCGGGCGTGGGAGAGGCGGCTGTACGCCTCCAGGCAGTAGTGCAGCCAGCCCCGGATGTAGTCGCAGGCCGGGCGTCCTCGCTGAATCACCTCGTGGTGGCAGCCGCCGCCGCACAGGTACCGGGCCCAGCAGGAGCGGCACGGCTCCTGGCGGTGCACATGGCGGCCCGTGAGCCAGCGCGACTGGCGCTCGCGGTCCACGCCGGTGGCGAGGTCTCCCATTGCGCCCTCCTCGTCACCGACGAAGCGGTGGCACGCGGACAGCTCGCCGCTGGCGGAGACGCCGAGGTAGCCCGCGCCCGCGCCGCATGGGTAGGGCCGGTGGGTGCCCTTGTGCAGCTCGCGCATGGCGTTGACCATGTTGGAGAACGGGTAGCGCCGCCCGGCGATGAGCCGCCGCTCGAACTCCTGGCCGCAGTCCACCATCTGCTCGAGCATCAGCTCCAGCTCCGGGTGTCCCAGCTCGTCACGGCCCGTGGGCGAGCTGAGCATCGGAGAGAAGCCGACGGAGTGGAACCCCTGCTCCACGAAGGCGTCCAGCGTCTGGCGCAGCTCCAGGTTGCGCGGCGTGACGGTGACGCGCGCGGAGACCTGCATCCGGCGCTGGCGGGCCAGCAGCGGCGCCACGTTCGTCATCACCCGCGCGAAGCTGCCCTGGCCTCCCTTGAAGGCGCGCAGCCGGTCATGGGTCTCCTGGAGGCCGTCCAGGCTCACCGTCACCGCGAAGCCGTGCTCCTCCAGGAAGGCGCCGTCGTCGTCGGTCAGCAGCGTGCCGTTGGTGGTGAGCGACAGCGTCAGCGAGACGCCCTTCTCCCGAGCCAGCTCCACGGCTCGCTCCGTCGCGGCGCGGATGACGGCCCGGTTGAAGAGGGGCTCGCCTCCGAGGAACGACAGGTTGACCCGCTCGTCGCGGGCGGCGTCGCGCAGCAGCAGGTCCACTGCCTCCAGCGCCGTCTGCAGCGGCATGTTGCGCGCCGGGCCGCCGAAGTCCCCCTGCTGCGCGTAGCAGTAGGTGCAGCCCAGGTTGCACTTCTGCGCCACGGCCAGGGACAGCGCCCGGACTGGAGGCGCGTGCACGGGCGCGTCATCGATGAACGGAGCCTCGGAGACGCCCAGCGTGTCCAGCAGCAGCCGCACCGCCGCGCCGTCGTGGGCCTGTCGCGCGCGGTCCAGTGCTTCGGAGGCCTCGGCATCCACGTCGAACAGGCGGCTGCCGTTCACCACCAGCAGGTGCTGGCCCGCCTGCGTCTGGTAGAGGTGCACGTCTGGCACGTGGGGCAGGGACACCGCGAAGAGTCGCCGGGCCTGCTCCGGAGCGTGCTCCCGTGCCTGCTCCGGGGTGGGCATTCCGTCGGGCGTCGCGACCGGGCCGCTCATGCCGGGGGCTCCCCTTCCTCCTCCGGCATGAACACCGAGTCACTGTCCTGGCCCTCAATCTGGAAGCGCAGCGACTCCTGCCAGTGGCGGAACAGGTCGTCGTAGGAGACCAGCCGCGAGTCCGTGCGGTTGTCGAGGATGTACTGCCGGGGCATCTCGGGCCCGCGCTCCTTCTGCATCCAGTTGAAGCCGACGCTGGTGCCCTGGGGGCCCTGCTCCACGCCGACGTAGTCCGGGCGGCTGGCGGCCCAGTAGTAGCAGGCGCACTCGCGGTAGTCGTTCTGCCAGGGTGAGCACAACCCCTGCGTCAGCTCGCCGGGCTGGGCCAGCTCCTCGGCGATGACGGCGAGCTGCCCCTGCTCGCCCCGGGCGAAGAAGTGCCGGACCTCCAGGTCCACCGCGATGAGCTTCTTCTTGTCCGTGGGAATGGCGGCCGGCAGCGGAGACTCCGCCGCGGTGAACTCGCAGCGCACCTTCTTGCCCGCCTTGCCGTGCAGCACCTCGGCCAGGACGTTGGACCACTCCATGAAGGCGACGCCCTCCGGGTTGGCCGAGTTGGTGAGCTGGATGGGGTCGGCGCCCGGACGCTGGGGGCCCATGACGGGCACGACGAGCGGCTTGCCGTCCACGCGCAGCAGCCGGTGGTGGAGCAGGCGCTCCAGGCCCTTGTCCGTCTTCATCACGTAGTTGTCCGCCTCGTGCATCTCGATGCCGACGAAGATGCGGCGCCACACGTTGCGGAAGTCGAACTCCAGTCCGGGGAAGCAGTTGGAGATGGCGGACGAGGGCAGGGTGCCCGGTGGGTTGCCCGCCGCCCGGTAGTGAAGCTGCGCGGACAGGTTCTTCGGGTCGAGCTTCTTCATTCCGTGTCCCCTCCGTCCCTCGCGGGCCGGGCCTGCTTGAACAGCGCCCGACGTGCGGCCTTGCTCACGATGTCCACCTGCCGGCGGGTGAGCGCCAGCGCGCGTCCGTCCGCGCCGCGCATCATCGCCGGCATCTTCCGGCGCCCCTTGTTGCTCAGGTCGCCAATCTCGTCATGGCGCCGCAGCACGTCCGAGAACCAGGGCGCCGCCCCGCCGCGCAGCGCGGTGAAGACGTTCTGGTGCAGGGCCTTGATGGTGAGGTTGTCCACCAGCGACGGGGCCATGATGGGCTCGAAGAGGCGGCCGGTGTCCGCGGTGTCCTGCCGCACCATGGTGCTGGCCACGTCCACCTGGCCATTCACGGTGTTGCCGTTCATCACCGCGGTGTTCATCAGCCGGATGGTCTCGAAGGCCCGGCGGACGATGTCCTCGGCTGCCTCCGGCGTGGCGTCGCGCTCGCGCGTCTGGGGCCCGTGGAGCGCCTGGTCCAGGTCATCCGCCACGGTGCGAATCGGCAGGCTGTCCGGAGCGAAGGCCGGCGGCCCGGCGCCGATGCGCGCGAAGGCCTTGAGCGGCTCGGCGGCGCCCTTGAGCTTGAGCTGGACGTGGACCAGCCCGTCGCACTCGTCGTCGAAGTACCCGCGGCTCTTCCAGTACGCGCCGTTCGGGTCGAACCCGCCCTTCTTGTCCGCCGAGTAGCCCGCGTAGATTTGCGCCGGCATCGTCAGCTCGGGGCCGGAGCTCTCCTGGTAGCCGTGCCAGTCACCCTTCTCCGGGTCATAGAGGATGCGCTCGGGCGCCAGGTTGTCATCGTGCGTGGGCTTGCCGTCGTCTCCTGTCGTCTCCTCGCTGGAGCCGTACACCTTCCCGTGCGCGGGGGTGAAGCGCAGGCGTATCTCCGGGAAGTCGTCGGTGGGGCGGATGTACCGCACCGAGCCCAGCGGCAGCACCTTGCCCTCTCGGAAGTTGCGGCACTGCCCGTCGAGCGCGTGGACGTCATGGTCCGAGAAGCGCCCCGTGCTGGCGATGATTTTGTCCCGGGCTTCTCCGGTGCGTCGGTACATCTTGATGTTGCCCACCCGCACCTCCCACTTCACGTCCGAGGGGCGCAGCCCATGCTGGGCGAGCAGCTCGACGGTGAGCGGCACCAGGCTGTCCTTGTCGGTGACGGCCCAGACCTCGAGGAAGGGCGCCACCGGGCGGATGTGGCCCTCGGCGGACTTGAAGGTGATTTCGGTGGGGAGGAAGGCCTCGGAGATGGCGCCTGTCTCCGGGTCCACGCGGAAGGTGGGGGCGGCGCGCAGGCGCCGGAAGCCGAGCGGGTCCTCGGGAGGAAGCTCCAGCTCGTAGTTGTCCAGCGGGTCCGGGGCCTCGCCGAGACGCGCGATGGCCAGCGGGGGAAGGATTCGCAGTTCCTTGATGGTCACGCCAGGTCCTCCGGTGTGAGGCGGCTCAGGGCTTCGGAATCATCTGGAGGGTGCTCTGCAGCGCCGCTCCATCCAGGTCCTCCAGGGCCCGGAGGTAGTCGGTGTGACGGCCCGGGTAGTCCCTGTGCAGCGAGTGGACGAGCTCCAGCGACGCCTCCAGGAGGTCGCGGTGCACGCGCCAGCGGTCCGCCTCCGAGTTCGGCAGGTCCAGCGTGTAGGGCATCTCGAAGGGGGGCGCGGCCACCGCGCCCGAGCCCGTCGTGTCCAGCGGCAGCTCCACCAGGATGTTGGAGATGGCGCGCACGTTGTACATCTCGCCGAAGGTGCGGTTGATGAGCAGTCCGCGCGGAGTGAGCGTGTCTCCCTGTCCCGTGGCGCCAGCGAGCTGGTACGCGTGCGTGAGGTACATCAGCAGCATCCGGTAGCGCACGTTGAACAGGTGGGCCCAGATGACGGACTCCGGATGGGTGATGACGGTGCTCACGGGAGCGGCGGGCGCGCCCCGGCCCTTCGCCGCGGACACCCGCACCCGGTTGGCGTTCAGGTCCATCACCGTCTTCGGGTTGATGGGCACCGGCCGCGTGGGCGTCCACTCGCCGTCGGGGTACTCGCGGTAGATGTCGAGGAAGCGGCGGAAGTGGGACTTCTCGTCCGCGTCCGAGTCGAAGAAGAGGGCCTCGCCCTGGATGCCGACGGCGGCGAGCGCGGCGACGGCCTCGTCCCGGTTGCTGACGGGCTGGACGATGACGTCCGGCGTGGCCTGGCGGGGCGCGCCGGTGGCCTGCCCGCGCGCGCCGCGCATGTAGCCGCGGCCCCACTCATCCCACGAGGCCTGGAACGTCGTGGTGGCCGCCTGGAAGTCCGCGTCCTTCACCCAGGTGGGGTTGGCGAGCACCTTCTGCAGCCTGTCGTACAGCACGCCCACGCGGTGCAGCGGCTGCTGCGAGGGGTTGCCCTGCTGCGCGCGCTTCTTGACCTCTTCGGCCTCCGGGCCTTCCCAGTCGCCCGGCATCTCCGCGTAGACGTAGCGGGCCAGCGAGTCCTTGGTGAGCGGCTCCAGGGTGAAGTCGAAGGAGTAGAACTGACTGCCCCAGGGGTAGTCCTCGCGGTCCAGGTTCAGCGGCGCGCCGATGAGCCGCAGCACGTTCTGCACGGTGATGAGGTGCCCCATCTCCTCCTTGGCGATGCCGAGGACGACTTCCTGCCAGTGCCGCACGCGCTCCCGGTGCTTCGCGGGGACCAGGGGCCCGCCCAGCGAATAGGCGGCGTACAGGTACTGCGCCATCAGCGCGTGCTCGATTTCCGCGGCGATGTGGAGCAGGAGGGCGGCGTAGTCGTGCCAGGTGAACTCGGGTGGCAGCGTCGGCTCTTCGCTGAGCAGGGCCTGCATCCGCTGGTGCAGCGTCCCTCGCGCCCCGGCCGCCGTCTTCAGTTGCACGCCTGGCAGCAGCGCCTCCAGGTGCCTGCTCATCCGTGAACGCATGTCCCCTCCCGACATCGTGGATGCAGCGGATAAACCAGAACACCCGGAAATTGGGATGTCAAACCCACGGGGTTGTCCAAGTCCTGACATGCAGACCGGCCCTGGAGGTGTGCAAGTCTTTGAGTCAAGAGCCCGGGGTGACGCCCCCGTCACGTGAAGAAGTGCGAATACCCTTCGCGGCCCACTCCTGTAGGCTGGGTGCCTCTTCCACTACCTCCTGGGGGAACTCGATGCTGCGGGTGGCGCGAATCATCGGACTGGGCGCGGTGCTGCTGGGCGCGCGGCCCGTCTTCGCACAGCAGGACGTCACCGGGGGCGACGTGCGCCGCGCGGACGTGGCCCTGCGGGGCGCGGTGGCGCAGGCGGTCCGCCCTCCATTCGACTCCGTCTATGAGGCGCTCCAGCGCACCGTGCGCTTCCGGCAGGTGGCCCTGTCCCCGAATGGCAAGCGCGTGGCCTGGGTGGAGTCGGGCTCGCCGCAGGCCGGAGCGAACCCGGGGGGCAGCCTCATCCAGGTGCTGGACCTCACCGAGTCGGAGGCGAAGCCCGTCCGCGTCACCGTGTGCATGGGACAGCACTCGTGCAACGAGTCGTCCCTCGCGTGGAGCCCGGATGGGCGGAAGCTCGCGTTCCTCTCCGAGGCCGGCCTGGGCGGACAGGTGCAGCTCTACGTCGCGGACCTGTCGGGCGGTCCGGTGCGCAAGCTGACGTCGTTCAAGGGGCCCCTCTCCTCGCCCCGGTGGGCACCGGACGGGGACTCGGTGGCGGTGCTCGTCATCGAGGGCGAGGGCGCCGAGCACGCCAAGGGCCCCACGGGCCCCGCGTCCCGCGAGACGGGCGTGGTGCAGGAGTCCCACCCCGTGCGCCGCGTGGCCGTCGTCTCCGTGGAGGACGGCAGCCACCGCCTCGTGTCGCCGGAGGGCCTCTTCGTCTACGAGCACGCGTGGAGCCCGGACAGCGAGCAGCTCGCCATCACCGCCGCGTCGCCGCCCGGGGACGCCAACTGGTGGGTGGCGAAGCTGCACGCGGTGGACGCGAAGTCGGGCCGCACGCGCCTGCTCTACACGCCGAGGTGGCAGCTCGCCGAGCCCACGTGGAGCCCCGACGGGAAGCACCTCGCCGTCATCGAAGGGCTGATGAGCGACCAGGGCTCCAACGGCGGGGACATCACCGTGGTGCCGGTGGCGGGCGGCAAGGCGCGCAACCTCACGCCCGGGCTGAAGGCCACGGCCACCAGCCTGGAGTGGGTGGCGCCGGGGCGGCTGGTGTTCGGCGCGCAGGTGCAGGGCGAGTCGGCGCTGGCGGCGGTGGACCCGGTGAAGGGAGCGGTGACGGTGCTGTGGAAGGGCCCCGAGCGCGTCAGCACGGGCGGCGTCGTGGGCGTGTCGCTGGCACAGGACGGGGTGACGAGCGCGGTGTTGCGCGACTCCTTCACCCGGGCGCCGGACGTGTGGGTGGGGCCGGTGGGGGAGTGGAAGCCGGTGACGCGGTACAACGCGGAGACGCAGGTGCCCGCGGGCCCCGTGCGCAGCGTGACGTGGAAGAGCGATGGGCGGGACGTGCAGGGCTGGCTGCTGGCGCCTCCCACGGCGCCGGTGGGCAGCGCGCGGGCGCCCATGGTGACGATGATTCACGGCGGCCCGGCGTCGGGGGTGATGCCCTCGTTCAACCCGCAGGCGCTGCTGCTGACGAGCCAGGGCTACTACGTCTTCTTCCCCAACGCGCGCGGCAGCTTCGGGCAGGGCGCGGACTTCGTGCAGGCCAACCGGCGGGACTTCGGCTACGGAGACTTGCGCGACGTCATGGCGGGCGTGGACACGGTGCTGGCGAGCGCGCCGGTGGACCCGGCGCGGCTGGGCGTCACCGGGTGGAGCTACGGCGGCTACATGACGATGTGGGCGGTGACGCAGACGCAGCGCTTCCGGGCGGCGGTGGCGGGGGCGGGCATCTCCAACTGGCAGAGCTACTACGGGACGAATCGCATCGACACGTGGATGCTGCCGTACTTCGGCGCGTCCGTTTACGACGACCCGGACCTGTACTCGCGCAGCTCGCCCATCAGCTTCGTGAAGCTGGCGCGCACGCCGACGCTGCTGCTGCACGGGGAGCGGGACGTGGAGGTGCCGGCGTCGCAGAGCTACGAGTTCTTCAAGGCGCTCAAGGCGCTGGGGCAGAAGACGCAGCTGGTCATCTACGCGGACGAGGGCCACGGGCTGCGCAAGCCGGACCACGCGAAGGACAGGGCGAAGCGCACGGTGGAGTGGTTCGACACGCACCTGCCGCCGCTGCACCTGAACGGGGCGAAGGTGGCGACGCCGCTGCGCTAGCGGGGACTCCGGGACGGAGGGGCGATGAGGGCGGTGAGGACGTGGTCCCTCCAGCGCCCGTCGATGAGGAGGAAGTCGCGGGCGTAGCCCTCCACGACGAAGCCGAGGCGCCGGAGCACGGCGGCGCTCTTGAGGTTCTCCGGCAGGTGGTTGGCCTGGAGGCGGTGCAGGCCGAGGGGGCCGAAGGCGTAGTCGCAGATGGCGCGCAGGGCCTCGGTCATGAGTCCGCGGCCCTCGTGGTGCTGGTCCAGGGCGTAGCCCAGGTCCGCGGCCTGGACCGGGCCTCTGCGGATGTTCGTGAGGGAGATGTTGCCGAGGATGGGCGCGGAGTTGATGGACTCGGTGTGGGGGAGGATGAACAGGCGCAGGGAGAGGTCGTGCCGGAAGTCCTCGCGGTCCTGCGCGAGTCGCGTGCGCCAGTACGTCACCGAGAAGAAGTTGGCGGGACGGGTGGGGGACACCGGGTCGAAGTGCTCGCGATTGGCCTCGTGGTAGGCGAGCACCCGCCACGCCGCGTCTGGCGGGAGCAGCGCCAGGTGCAGGCGCTCGGTGGTGAGCAGGGGCGAAGTCTCGGAGGACATGGCGCGATAGTCAGTGGTGGCCATTGCCCGCCATGACCGCGTTGCCATGGAGCTTCTTCAGCACGGCGTTCCGGTCCGTGGCGTTGACCAGTTCATCGAGGTCCGAGGGGCCGATGGGGACGACGAGCAGGTCGTCCTTGCGGAACGTGGCGGAGCGCGAGGAGAAACCCTCCGTGAAGCCACCGACGGCGACGAAGAAGCCGAGGTGGCAGCGGCCTCCGCGGTTCAGCATCTTGTCCCGGAAGACGACCAGCTCATTGGGCCCGGCGGGTTTCGACCAGTTCTTGCACTCGACGATGAGGTACTGGGACCTGTCATGGGCCCAGAACGGCTCGGGTGACTCGTTGCGGATGAAGAGGTCGAGCTCCTCCTCGGGCCCTTTGCGACGGGTCTCCACGTGGATGAAGCCCGGCACCGTCCTGAAGAGGAGGACCATGAGGTCCTCGAGGAGCTGGCCCTTGCGGTTGCGGTCGGCTTCGGTGCGGACGGCGGCCCAGAGGTTGCGGATCTCCTTCTCTCGCTCCGTCTCGGTCAGCGCGGCGCGGCGCCGCTCCCGCACGGTCTCCGAGGCGTTGCGGACCTTGATGCGCAACATCATCGGGAGGGTGGGCAGCTTCTCCAGGTAGTCGTAGGCGCCGTCCTTGAAGGCGCGCTCAATCATCCGCTCGTCGGCGTAGGCCGTGGCGACGATGACCTTGGCGCCGGTGGGAACGATTTCCGAGAGGAGGTCGATGCCCGCGTCGCCACCGAGTTCCCCGCGAAGGCGCTGGTCGAGAATCACCACGTCCCAGGTGGAGGCGCGGAGCTTCTCCAGGGCAGTGTGGCGGCTCGCAGCCTGAACGACGTAGTAGCCCTCGCGGTGCAGGAGGTCGCGGTACGTCTCGAAGAACGGTTGTTCGTCGTCGACGACCAGCACGTTGCCCAGGGAAATCATCGCAGGCTCCTCTCTGCCACCGGGAGTCGCATCTGGAAGCGGGCGCCGCCTCCGGGCTTGTCCACGCAGGCGAGCTTCCCACGAAGCTCGAACTCGATGACCTCCTTTACGGGGGCGAGTCCTTCACCCGCGCCACCTGTGCGGAGGGTGACACCTCGCTGGAAGATGCGCTCG
Organism: Pyxidicoccus trucidator; assembly: GCF_010894435.1. Lineage (NCBI taxonomy): Bacteria > Pseudomonadati > Myxococcota > Myxococcia > Myxococcales > Myxococcaceae > Pyxidicoccus > Pyxidicoccus trucidator. Next base: position 639,381 of record NZ_JAAIXZ010000003.1, read on the forward strand.
CGGTGCTCGGTGGGGACACCCGGGCCGTCATCGTCCACGCGCAGGAGGAGGTTCTGGCCGTCGTCCTCGGGAGTCACCGTGATTTCGACGTTCTTCGCGCCGACCTGCTCGGCGTTGCGCAGGAGGTTGACCACGGCGAGGACGAAGCGCTCGCGGTAGCCGAGCACGGAGGGGAGGTCCAGGGAGCCAGTCACGCCGATGCCCAGGGAGGTGGTGATGCTGGTCTTGGCGTCGATGACGGCGCGCACGAGGTTGAAGGCCTCGGGAGGCCGGGTGGCCAGCTCGGAGGTCTTGAGCAGGTCGTTGACGAACTTGAGGACGCGCGTGATGCCGGGGTCGATGCGGCGCCGGAAGGCCGTGAGCTCTGTTTCCGCGCTGCTGCCGGACAGTGTTCCGTAGAGAGAACTCAGCGCGACCTGCGCGGGGATGAGGGCGTTGCGGATTTCATGCGCGACCAAGCGGGCCTGACGGGCGGTGGCCATGGCGGAGGTATTGAGGCTGGCCTCCGCGAGCGTCCGGCCGGATCTGTCCTCCAGCGCAGCGAGGGCTTCATCCTGGCTGAGTGTGGCGGCGAGAACAGATAAGGGCGTGCCGTTGGGGGCGAGCAGGGCTTCCAGTGCACGGACTCCCATGTCGAGGAGCTCGTAGCCGAACATGTTGGGCTGACCCTCTTCTACGGCCATCTCATGTAGGCGCTGCAACAACCCGAGTGCCCATAACCGGCGCAGGGTGGACCAGGACAACCCCGGGGCGAATACACGTCCGTATTCTGGTGGATCGTCGAATCGAGGGGTCTTTAGCAGCTCCGCTGCGGCTTCACGACTCAGCCGCCAGTCGTCTTCCACGCCAGTAGACTGCGCGACCTCGACGTTCAGGAGCCACTGCACCGCATCGCGCCCCGTGAGGGAGAGCAGAACATTTCCGATGGGAGTCACTTCGACGCGGCCATTCACAATGCGAGTCGCGCGAATCTCGCGGGCGTAGTCAGGAATGGACTGCCAGTCCTCCCATTCGTCTACTGGCGAAACAGCCTGGCGCCATGCCGAAGCGGAGAGGCGCTTCAACTCAAGGTCCCGTGTCATTGATGCCGCGCGTTCTTCAAGCCCGATGCGCTTGGCGATGGCCAGTCGAACGTGTTCTTCCAGTTCGGCCCGTGAAGCACCTCGCAAGAAACTTTCCTGGAGAAGAATGGAAAGGTGGTGGGCGAATGCTACAGCCCGCTCTCCGTTCATCCACTGTGAATGGGTGTTCTCGAAAGTCGCTCGGGAGTGCGGCTCTGGAGCTTCGCGTTCCAATCGCTCAAGGAGACGGATGGTTTCAGCGCGGATCCATTCGGGCTCCAGGATGATGGGTGGCGTGCTGTCCCGTATCGCTTCCGAGTCATGGACTCGCCGCAGATAACTCTTCACGTCTTCGATGAAGCTCATGGACCCACCCGCTGCCCGCCTGGAGAACGTGCGACTCCCAGGCGCTCCGTTGAGGTGGGCACTGGCTTATCCGTTCAGACGTAGGAACCCAAGCGCTCTGCAGTGCCACTGGGACTCTGCGAAACCTGGAAATGCTTCGGACCCTCACGGCCATCCATAGCCGCGAGGGTCCGAGGATTTTCACGTGCGCCTGTCCGTCAGCGCGGAGGCTGCGTGTCGCTCTGTCCCGGCTGTGCACCGGGCTGGGGCGGGGTGGCGCCTTCCTGGAGGTCATCGTCCAGCGAGCCACTTCCACTTGGCGTGGCGGACTCGCCGGTGCCCACGTCCTGCTGCCCGCTGCCACCCGTGCCGCCCTGCGGCTGTGCCTGCGAGCCGCCCTGCGGCTGTGCCTGCGAGCCGCCCTGTTCGGGAGCCTGCGAGCCCGTACCGCCCGTGCCCTGCTGCTCTCCGCTGCCGCCCGTGGCCTGCTGGTCGCGCTCGATGATGATTTCCACGCGCCGGTTGTTGGCCCGGCCCTCGGGGCTGCTGTTGCTCGCCACCGGCCGATACTCACCGAGGCCACGAACGTTGATGCGCTCGGCCGGTACCCCTCGCGAGGTGAGGAACTCACGCACGCGCTCGGCGCGGCGGTAGGACAGGTCCTCGTTGAAGGCGTCCGCTCCCTGCGAGTCCGTGTGGCCCTCGATGAGCAGCGGGTTCTTCGTCTCCTTCAGCACGTCCGCCACCTCGGACAGCCTGTCTCGCGCCGCCGGGAGCAGGTCCACCGCGCCCGAGGCGAAGAGCACGCTGCCGGAGAGCGTCAGCACCAGGCCCCGCTCCTCCTCCCGCACCTTCAGGTCCTTCGCCGTCTCATCCAGCCGCGTCAGCGCCTCGGTCGCCTTCCGCTCGGCTTCCACGCGCGCCTGCCGCTCCGCCTCCGCCTGCTGCTCGGCCTGCACCCGCGCCTGCCGCTCGGACTCCATCTGCGCCTGCCGCTCGGACTCCATCTGCGCCGCGCGCTGCTGGAGCTCCTGGTTCTGCTGCGTCAGTCTCAGCGCCTCGGCCTCGGCCTGCATGCGGCGCTGCTCCTCCGACTGGCGCCGCGACGTCTCCTGGGCCAGCTGCTGCGCCTCCGTCTGCCGTTGCTGGGCCTGGGCCTTCAGCCGCTCCGCCTCCTGCTGGCGCCGCTGAGCATCCGCCCGCAGTTGCGCGGCTTCCGCCTGCTGCGACTGCGCCATCTGCGACGCCCGCTGCTGCTGCGCGATGGCCTCCTGCCGCTCACGCTCGGCCTGGGCCAGCTGCTGCCTCGCGGCATTCAGCTCCGACTGGGCGCGCTGTTGCTGGATTGCCTGCGACTTCTGGAGCGACGCCTGGGCCTCCGCCTGTCGGCGTGCCCAGAGGTCCGCGGAGCCCAGGGCGTTCGCGGTCTCCGCCTTGCGCAACGCCACGTACGCCAGCGAGCGCGCCCGGGGCGAGTCCTTGCTGTTGTCATACTCCCGCTCGGCCTCCAGCAGCGCCTCATGGGCCTCGGCGACATCCTGCGGACGCTCGCGGGCCTGGGGACTGGTGGACAGGCCTTCATACGCGGCGCGCGCGTCAATCAGCTCTCGCGGCGGCGGTCCGCTCGCGCAGCCCACCGCGACCAACGCCGTGGCCCCGACGAGGGCCTTCCATCCATGCTTCCAACGCACCATGACGCTCTCCTCTCGGGGTGGGCGGCTCACTGGAGTCCGCGACGCAGGGACTCGGCCTGCTGGGTGGTCCGCCGCGCTTGCTGCTCCATGGGGACGGAGCGGGCCAGCGCGTGCGCCAGGTCGGCGTCGGCCTCGGCCTGTCGGAAGCGCAGCTCCGCGGCCTCCTGCTCGCCCTCGACGAGCAGCCGCTCGGCGGCGGCAAGCTGCTGCCGGGCGTACTCGAGGTGCCGGGCGGCCTCGGGGACGCGGGCCGCGCCCGCGCCTTCCGCGGCCTTCAACGAGGCCTCTGCCTCGACGCGGCGCTCAGTGGGAACGGGAATGACACGCTGTCCGGCGCACCCGACAAAGGTCAGGCACAGCAGGGCGGCAAGCAGCTTCGGGCGCACGGTTCACCTCCAGCCGTAAGGCAGCACCGGGCGCGGAGACGCCGCGCCCAATGCCAGAGGTGAGGCCGCCCCTCCAGGCCGGCAATCCGCCTGCGACAGAACCGCCCGTCGAGCAGCCGGGCAGGCGCGGCCCGCCTCGCCCCCGAGTGTGAAGTCCCTTGCCACGGACCGCCCGAAGACTGGCCGTGGTGGGCGCGGAGAGGTACACGGAGCACATGCGCCTGCACCTGGTGGACGGTACCTATGAGTTGTTCCGCGCCCACTTCTCGCCCCGGCCCGGCCATGCGGCCCCGGGAGGGCAGGACGTGAAGGCGACGGTGGGGTTGATGTCGTCGCTGCTCATGCTGCTGCACGAGCCGGCCGAGTCGGTGACGCACCTCGCGGTGGCGTTCGACAACCCCATCCGCTCGTTCCGCAACGCGCTGTTCGCCGGGTACAAGAGCGAGGAGGGCGTGCCGCCGGAATTGCTCGCGCAGTTCGACCTGGCGGAGGAGGCGGTGCGCGCGCTGGGCGTCACGGCGTGGTCCATGAAGGAGCACGAGGCGGACGACGCGCTGGCCACGGCCGCGGCGCGCTTCGCCGGCCAGGTGGAGCAGGTGCGGGTGATGACGCCGGACAAGGACCTGGGCCAGTGCGTGCGCGGGAAGAAGGTCGTGCAGGTGGACCGGCGGCAGGAGAAGGAGTTCGACGAGGAGGGCGTGCGCGCGAGGCTGGGCGTGCTGCCCGCGAGCGTGCCGGACCTGCTGGCGCTGATGGGCGACGACGCGGACGGCATCCCCGGGCTGCCGGGCTTCGGTGAGAAGGGCGCGTCGGCGCTGCTGGGCGCGTACGGCCACCTGGAGAAGATTCCGGACGACGCGTCGGCGTGGACGGTGCGGCCGCGAGGCGCGGAGAAGCTGGCCGCCACGCTGCGTGAGCACCGCGAGGCGGCGCTGCTGTACCGCAAGCTGGCCACGGTGGTGACGGATGCGCCCCTGCCGGGCACGGCGTCGCTCGCGGACCTGGAGTGGAAGGGCGTGCCGCGAGGGACGTTCGAGGCGCTCTGCGACCGCCTGGGCCTCACCACCATCAAGCGCCGCCCGAAGCGCTGGGTCGAATAGCGGCGCGTCTACCCCGCCGCCACGTCCCGAGGCACGAGCGCCGAGGGCGCATGGCGCGGCAGGCGCACCGTGAAGGTCGTGCCCTCTTCAGCCGAGGAGCGCACCTCCACCGTGCCGCCGTGCGCCTGGACGATGCTGCGGACGATGTAGAGCCCCAGGCCGATGCTGCGCCCGCCGCGGTCCTCCGGCCGCTCCGCGCCCCGCTCCAGCGGCTCGAAGATGCGCGGCTGCTGCTCCGGGGGAATCGGCGCCCCCTCGTTGTGGACCTCCAGCACCACCCCGTCCTCCAGGCCGCGCGACACCACCCGCACCGGCGAGTCCGGCGGGCTGTACTGCAGCGCATTGCCCAGCAGGTTGCTCAGCACCTGCGCCAGCCGGTCCGGGTCCCACGTCCCCGCGCCGTTCCCCGACTGCTCCGCCACGAGCTTCCGGCCCGGCGAGGCCGCGTGGACCTCGTCCACCACCGCGTGCGCCACCTCGTGCAGGTCCGCCGGCCGGGGGAACACCGGAATCCCTCCGCCCTGCCGCGCCCGCGTGAAGTCCAGCAAGTCACGAATCATCCCCGTCGCGCGCTCCGCCGAGCGCTGGATGCGCTGCACGTGCCGCTCCATCCGGTCGTCCAGCCCGCCGCGCTGGAGCACCACCGACACCGCCAGCGTTATCGCGCTCAGCGGGTTGCGCAAATCGTGGCTCACAATCCCGATGAGCTGCCGCTCGAAGTCCGCCCGCTCGCGCATCTCCGCCGTCAGCCGCTTCGGCTCGGTGATGTCCGCCAGCGCCCCGGTGAGGTGCGTGGGCTCGCCCCGCGCGTCCAGCAGCACCTGCCCCTGGTCCCGAATCCACCGCACCGCGCCGTCCGTCCGGAGGATGCGGTACTCGGCCTCGAGCACTCCCCGCTCGCGGATGGCGCGCCCGATGGCCTCCTCGATGCCCGGCCGGTCCTCCGGGTGGATGCGCGCGAAGAAGTCCTCCAGCGGCGACAGCGTCTCCTTCGGCTCCAGCCCGAGGATGCGGTTGAAGTTGGCGTCGCGCAGGTTCAGCCGCGTGCCCAGGTCCAGCCGCCACGTCCCCACGTTGGCCGCGGCCAGCGCCGAGCGCAGCCGCTGCTCGCTCTCGCGCAGCGCTCCGGCCAGCTCGGACTCCTTGCGCCGCGCCAGCACCGTGTCCGTCACCTCCACCGCGAAGAGGATGACGGCCTCCACCTGGCCCGCCGTGTCCAGCATCGGCTGGTACATGAAGTCGAAGTAGCCCTCGGACAGCTCGCCGTCGTTGCGCCGGTCGAGGCGCGCGGGCATCTCCCGGGCGCTGAAGGGCTCTCCGGTGGCGAACACCGTGTCCAGCAGCTCCAGGAACCCCTGGCCCTCCAGCTCGGAGAGGGCCTCGCGGATGGGACGCCCCACCAGCGGCCGGTTCCCATGGATCTGCCGCATCCGCGCGTTGGCCACCACGAAGCGCTGGTCCGGCGCCCTCAGCACGCCGAGCAGCGCGGGCACCTGCTCGAAGAGGGTGGCCAGCATGGCCCGCTGCCGGTCCGCCTCCTCGCGGGCGCGGCGCTCCAGCTCCAGCAGCCGGGTGCGCGCGGCCTCCGCCTCATGGCGCTCGGTGACGTCCTGCATCGCCCCCACCACCTGCACCGCCTTGTCCTTCGAGTCGCGGACGATGTGGCAGCGGTCCACCACGTGCGCCCAGGTACCGTTGGCGCGCCGGAAGCGGTACGTGTCCTGCCACTCGTGCTCGGTGCCGGCCAGCGTGGTCTCCAGGCTGCGCACCACGCGCGCGCGGTCCTCCGGGTGCAGGTGCTCCACCTTCCACTCGAAGACGTCCCGGACGGCCGCGGGGGGGTAGCCGAACACCTCGTGCACGCCGCTCGTCCAGTCCACGGCGCCCGTGCGCGGGTCCCACTCCCACACCGCGTCCCGCGAGGCGCGTGCGGCCAGGCGGAAGCGCAGCTCGCTGCGCCAGGCGCGCTCCTCGGCGGCCTGCACCTCCGAAAGCGTGCCCTCGGCCAGCAGGCGCCGCGCGCGCTCGTCCTCCAGCACCTGTCTCCGCGTGCGCTCCCAGCTCGCCAGCGCTCCCACCCGCGCGGACAGCTCCGCCGGGCGGAAGGGCTTGAAGACGTAGTCATTGGCGCCGGCCGACAGCCCCTCCACCACGTCCTCCGGGCGCGTGTTGGCGGTGAGCAGCAGCACCGGCAGGTGCGCGGTGGCGGGGTTGCTGCGCAGGAAGCGGCACACCTCCAGGCCCGTCATCCCCGGGAGGAACCAGTCCACCACCAGCACCTCGGGCGCGGCCCGCTGCCCCAGGGCCTCCAGCAGCACCGCTCCGTCCGCGAAGGTGAGGACCTGGCACGTCGGCACCAGGGCGCGGCGGATGGCGTCCGTCTCGGCGGGGCTGTCGTCGAGCACCCACACGGAGGGCAGGAGGGGTGCGCTGGACGATGGGACTCCGGAGGAGGGGCTCACTGAGATTCCTGGCCTTAGCAACCGCCTCTTTCAGAGGTCAATGAACCATCACGGGAGGTGTGCACCGCCCGGCACCTTGCTCCCCCTGCTGACATACATCCATCCCAGGTGCACGTCGCGCCCCATGCCGTCAGGATGGGTGTCCTTCTTCCCCGACGTTGAAGGAAGCCATGCCCGTTGAGCTGAAGCTGCCCCCCTCGGATGACTGGGTACCCACCCTTGACGACACGCCGTACCTGCGGCTCGGTGGCGAGGAGGCGGTGCGCGCGCTGGCCCACGCCTTCTACGACGCCATGGACGCCGACGAGCCCGCCCTGGCCCGGCTGCATGAATTGGACGAGCAGGGCCGGGTGAATGTGGGCACGCGCGAGCGCTTCGGCCTCTTCCTGGTCGGCTGGCTGGGGGGCCCGCAACATTATATGGAGCGCCACGGCCACCCCCGGCTGCGCATGCGCCACGGCCACCTGCCCGTGGACACCGGGATGCGCGACGCCTGGCTGCGCTCCATGCACAAGGCCCTGGATGCCCGGGGCGTCACGGGCGGCCTGCGCCGCTTCCTGGAGGAGCGCTTCGCCCAGGTGGCGGACTTCCTCCGCAACACCGAGGGTTGAGCCGCCTCCCCAGGCGCCCCCGTCGATGGGCTTGCAGAAAAAGCACGGTCGTTCTAGATATAGGGCATGCGCAAGGGCGAGCTCACGCACCAGACCATCCTCGAGACGGCCATCCGGCTGGCGAGCCGGGTGGGCCTGCAGGGGCTGAGCATCGGCGGGCTGGCGGAGGAATTGAGCCTCTCCAAGAGCGGCCTGTTCGCGCACTTCAAGTCCAAGGCGGAGCTCCAGGTCCAGGTGCTGCAGACGGCCACCGAGGTCTTCACGGAGCGCGTCGTCCGCCCGGCCCTGACGCGACCGCGTGGCGAGCCCCGTGTCCGGGCCCTCTTCGAGGGTTGGCTCACCTGGGACAGGGACAAGATTTTCGAGGGCGGCTGCATCTTCGTGGCGGCGGCGGCGGAATTGGACGACGCGCCGGGGCCCGCGAGGGACACGCTGGTGCAGAGCCAGCGAGACTGGCTGGACTGCCTGGCGCAGGCCGCCCGCATCGCCGTGGCCGAGGGCCACTTCCGCAAGGACGTGGACGTGGAGCAGTTCGCCCATGACGAGTACGCGGCGATGCTCGGCTTCCACCACTCGCAGCGGCTGATGAAGGACCCGCAGGCGGAGACGCGCGCCCGGCGTGCCTTCGAGGCGCTGCTCGTCGCCGCCCGCAACCCCAGCACCTGATTGGCTTTCTTCCTGTGTCCTTCCGAGGAGGACCTCATCATGGCAGAAAATAGCACGAACGTTCGGACGAAACTGACGCTGACGGGAATCCGGGCCACGGCGAGGGGCCTGGGGGTGGTGGCGCCGGGGGTGGCGGCGGCGTGGGCGGAGCGGTTGTTCCGTTCGCCCCGGCGGACGCGGCGCTCGCGCACGGCCGAGGAGGTGCTGGCGCAGGGGCAGCGGCGGGTGCTGAAGCTGGGGGGCGAGCGGGTGTCGGTGTGGAGCTGGGGCGAGGGCCCCCGGGTGCTGCTGGTGCACGGGTGGAGCGGCTACGGCGGGCAGCTCACGGCCTACGTGGCGCCGCTGGTGCAGGCGGGCTTCTCGGTGGTGACGTACGACGCGCCGGGGCACGGGGTTTCGTCCGGGCGTCTCAGCTCGCTGCCGGAAATGGCGGACATGGTGGCGCGGGTGGCGCGTGCCACGGGCGGGCCGTATGCGGTGGTGGCGCACTCGCTGGGCGCGGCGGCCACGGCGTTGGCCATGCGGGACGGGCTGAAGGTGGAGCGCGCGGTGTTCCTCTCTCCGCCGACGGACCCGCGCTGGGCCGTCCGCGCCTTCGGGAAGATGCTGGGCTTCTCCGAGGGAATCCAGAAGCGGCTGTCGGCGCGACTCGAGGCGCGCTTCGACATGCGGCTGCGGGACATGGTGCTCCCCCACTTCGTACCCCTGTTGCAGGTGCCACTGCGCATCTTCCACGACGTGGGGGACAGGGAGGTGCCGGTGGAGGCGGGTGAGGCGGTGGCCCGTGCGTGGCCGGGGGCGAAGCTGACGCGCACGGAGGGGCTGGGCCACCACCGCATCCTCTACGCGCCGGAGGTGGTGGCGCCCGCGGTGGCCTTCCTATCGGAGGGCCGCCCGCGCAATGCGTGGCCGACGCTGGAGCTGCTGGCCTCGGCGGAGCCTCCGCGCGGGCACCTGCGCATGGTGCCCGGGCGCTGACCCTTACGCGCCCATCTTCTCCATGCGGCGCTGCATCTCCTCGGGCGACACGTCCTCGACGTGCTGCGAGAGCATCCACCTGTAGCCCTCGGGGTCCTCGAACGAGCCGGAGCGGTCGCCGTAGAACTGGTTCTCCAGCGGCCGCACCTGCTTGCCGCCGGCCTTCACGAAGCGCTCGGCGAGCGCGTCCACGTTCTCCGTGTAGATCATGAGGCCCATCGGCGAGCCGCCGAAGGTCTTCGCGCTCTTGTTGTCCCACTCGGGCATCTCGTCCGCCACCATGAAGCGCGCGTCGCCAATCTGCAGCTCCGCGTGGGCAATCTTCCCGCCCGGCATGGGCATCCGGTACAGCTCGATGGCGCCGAGCGCGGCCTTGTAGAACTCGATGGCCTTCGCCGCGTCGCGCAGCGCGAAGTGCGGCGTGAGGGTGTGGTATCCGTCGGGAATCGCCTTGGGCATGAGTCTTCCTCCTGGGGTTGGGGCCCCGCGCCACGCGGGGAGCGGGAGACTGCGCGACGCGGCGGGTAGGCTGCAAGCATGTTCAGTAGAGGTGTGCGCTACTGAAATGGAAATGAGGTGGCCCCTCCAGGCGTACATGGGGCCATGCTCTCCCTGCGCAATCTGGTGAAGGTGTACCCGGGCCCCGTGGCCGCCCTGCGGGGTGTGGACCTGGACGTGCCGCGCGGCATGTTCGGGCTGCTGGGGCCCAACGGCGCCGGCAAGTCCACGCTGATGAAGATTCTGTCGGGCCTGCTGGAGCCCACCTCGGGAGAGGTGACGCTGGACGGGTTGGACATCGTCCGGAACCCGGAGGCGCTGCGGCCCCACCTGGGCTACCTGCCGCAGGAGTTCGGCTTCTACCCGTACCTCACGGGCGAGGCGATGCTGCTGTACCTCCTGAAGCTCAAGGGCGTCACCGCGCAGCAGGGGCTGAAGAAGCTGTGCGCGGAGCTGCTGGAGCGCGTCAACCTCACCTTCGCTGCGAAGCGGAAGGTGAAGGAGTACTCGGGCGGCATGCGGCAGCGGCTCGGGATTGCGCAGGCGCTGGCGGGCAACCCGAAGCTCATCATCGTCGACGAGCCCACCGCCGGCCTGGACCCGGAGGAACGGCTGCGCTTCTACCGGCTGCTGGCGGAGGTGGCCCACGAGCGCACGGTGCTGCTGTCCACGCACATCGTCGAGGACGTGGCCATGCTGTGCCCGCGCTTCGCCGTCATCCGCCAGGGCCGCGTGGTGGCGATTACGTCTCCCACCGAGGCGAAGGCCGCGATTGCCGGCACCATCTTCGAGGGCACCGCGTCCGCCGCGGAGCTGTCCGAGCTCCAGCGCACCCGCCGCGTCACGCAGGCCGTGCTCTTCGAGGGCCGCAACCGCGTGCGCATCCACGAGCCGGGCGGCGCCGTGCCCGCTGGCTTCGAGCGCGTGACGCCCACGCTGGAGGACGCCTACCTCCTCTTGATGAAGGACACGCGCGAGGCCGCCACGCCCGCTGAGTCCACGGCGCCCGTCGTCCATGAGGTGGCACGATGAAGGCCCAACGGCTGGGCACCGTGGTGCGCACGGAATTGGCGCACCAGGTGCGCCGCCCGCTGTTCGTCATCCTGCTGGTCATCACCTTCCTGGTGGTGTGGGGCCTGTCCTCCGGCAACGTGACGATTGAGTCCGGAGCCAGCCAGGTGGGTGGACAGAAGGCGTGGGTGACGAGCGAGTTCGCCGTCTCGCAGACGCTCATCTTCCTCACCTTCCTCCTCTACACGTTCTTCGTCTCGGTGGGCGCCGGCATGGGCGTCATCGCGGACGACGAGGCGCGGGTGGGCCCCATCCTCCACACCACGCCGCTGACGCCGCGCGAGTACGTGTGGGGCAAGTTCCTGGCGGTGCTGGCCGCGTATGGCCTGGCGCTGGTGGCGCTGGTGGCCTTCATGGTGTTCTTCCACCACGTGGTGCCCGCGGGAGAGAACGCGGAGTACCGGGGCCCGCTGTCGCTGCTCAACTACGTGCGGCCGGCGCTCTTCTTCAGCGTGCCGCTGCTCGTCTTCACCGCGGGCATGGCCTTCACGGTGGGCGAGCTGACGCGGCGGCCGGTGCTCGTCTACTTCCTGCCCGTGGTGATGATGTTCGTCTGCGCGTTCTTCCTCTGGGACTGGTCGCCCGGGTGGCTGGACCCGAAGGTGAACCGGCTCCTCATGGCACTGGAGCCCGCGGGCCTGCGCTGGCTGAGCGAGACGTGGGTGAAGGTCGACCGGGGCGTGGAGTTCTACAACACGCAGCGCGTGGGGCTGGACGCGCTCTTCGTCCTCAGCCGGCTGGGCTTCATCGCCGTAGGGCTGGCGGGCGTGGCGTGGAGCGCGCGTCACGTGGCGCATGGGCTGCGAGGCGCGCCGGTGCGGGCCGCGAAGGGGAAGACGCTGGCGGACGCGCCGCCCGCCACGCCGGTGGGGACCGTGCGCGAGGAGGCGTCGCTCGCCTCGCTGGGGATGGAGGTTCGCCCGCCGGGGCTGTTGTCGGGGCTGTGGACGGTGGCGCGCGCCGAGGTGCGCGGCCTGCTGTCGCAGCCGGGGCTCTACCTCTTCGTGCCCATCATCCTGTTGCAGATGGTGGTGCAGTCGCTCAACGCGGTGGGGCCGTTCGACACGCCGCTGCTGACGTCGCCGGGGCACTTCGCGGTGCGGAGCATGGGGCAGGCGTCGGTGCTCGTGTGCCTGCTGCTCATGTTCTACACGGTGGAGTCGCTGGAGCGGGAGCGCGCCGTCTTCTTCGCGCCCATCCATGACGCCACGCCGGTGCGCACGCTGTCGGTGCTGCTGGGCAAGGCGCTCGCGAACAGCCTCGTCGGAGTCTCGCTGATGGCGGCGGTGTGGCTGGCCGCGACGCTGGTGCAACTGGCGCAGGGGAAGGTGCCGGTGATGGTGGCGCCCTTCGTCATCGTCTGGGGGTTGCTGCTGCTCCCCACCTTCGTGCTGTGGACGTGCTTCGTGCTGGCGGCGCGCGCGGTGACGGGTGGGCGCTTCGGTGCGTACGGGCTGGCGCTGGCGGCGCTGTGCCTCACCGGCTTCGCGGCGGTGCGCGGCGAGCTGAACTGGGCGACGAACTGGCCGCTGTGGGGCTCGGTGAAGTGGTCCGATTTGGGGCCGTTCGAGGTGGACCGGACGGCGCTCGTGCTCAACCGGCTTGGCGCGCTGGGGCTGGCCGCGTTCTTCGCGGCGCTGGCGGTGCGGCTGGACGGACGGCGGGCGACGGACTCGGTGAGCACGCTGGAGCGGCTGAAGCCCGGCGGCCTGCTGCGCGGCGCGTGGCGGCTGGCCCCGTGGGCGGTGGTGCCGGCGGTGGCGCTCATCGGCGCGGCGGTGCAGGTGGGGCAGGGCTGGCAGGGGGACGCGGCGAAGAAGCGCGCGAAGGAGTACTGGCAGAAGAACCTGGCCACGTGGAAGGACGCGCCGCAGCCCGCGCTTCAGGACGTGGACCTGGACGTGGACCTGGAGCCGGAGGCCGGCACGTTCCGCATGCGCGGCACGTACACGCTGGTGAACCGGCACGCGACGCCGCTGGACGCCTTCGCCCTCACTGGCGGAGACCACTGGGAGGACGTGCGCTGGACGGTGGACGGGAAGGAGTCCACGCCGGAGGACCGCTCGCGGCTGTACGTCTTCCGGCCGGCCGCGCCGATGCAGCCGGGCGCGGTGCTGCGCGTGGGCTTCGAGTACCACGGCCACTTCCCCCGGGGCGCGACGAAGGACGGCGGGGACGTGGAGGAGTTCATCCTGCCGTCGGGGGTGGTGCTCACCAGCTTCAACCCGACGTTCGCCCCGGTGATTGGCTACCGGGAGGACATCGGCATCGACCCGAAGGAGAACAAGTACGAGCCGCGCGTGTACCCGGACCGGTACTACGAGGGGCCGACGGAGCCCGCGTGGGGCACGGGGACGCCGTTCACCACGCGCATCCGCGTGACGGGTCCGGCGGAGTACACGCTCAACTCGGTGGGCGTGCTGGAGAGCGACGAGGTGAAGGACGGCCGCCGCGCCAGCGTGTGGAAGAGCGACCACCCGATGAGCATGTTCAACATCGTCGCGGGGAAGTGGGTGGTGCTGCGCGGTGAGGGCACGGCCGTCTTCCACCACCCCGGGCACGGCTACAACGTGGAGCAGATGCGGCGCGGGCTGGATGCGGCGCGCCGGTACTACTCGGAGTGGTTCCACCCGTATCCGTGGAAGGAACTGAAGCTGTCCGAGTTCCCCGGCCTGGACACGTACGCGCAGGGCTTCGCCACCAACATCACCTTCTCGGAGAGCATCGGCTTCCTGACGAAGAGCACGCCGAAGGCGAACGCGGTGCTGCTGATTACCGCGCACGAGGCGGCGCACCAGTGGTGGGGCAACATGCTCATCCCCGGCAAGGGCCCGGGGGGCGAGGTGCTGTCGGAGGGCACGTCGCACTACTCGTCGCTGAAGCTGGTGGAGCAGCTGGAGGGGCCCGCCGTGCGGATGGAAATCGCGAAGCGGCTGGAGGAGCGCTACGCGAAGAACCGGCGCGTGGACGCGGAGCAGCCGCTGGTGAAGCTGGACAACACGCGCGAGGGCGACAACACCGTCCTCTACGACAAGGGCGGCTGGGTGTTCTGGATGATGGAAGGGCTGCTGGGCCGCGAGCAGATGCATGCGGGCATCCAGGCGTTCCTGAACCAGCGCATGAGCGACGCGGACCATCCGGTGCTGCAGGACTTCACCGCGGCGATGCGGCCCTTCGCACGGGACGCGGCGGCCTATGACGCCTTCGTCCAGCAGTGGTTCCACGAAGTGCACGTGCCGGAGTACCGGCTGTCCGCCGCCAACGTGAAGCAGGAGGGCGGACAGTGGGTGGCCACGGTGACGGTGGAGAACGCGGGCAGCGGGCGCATGCCGGTGGAGGTGGCCGCGGTGAAGGGCGAGCGCTTCCCGGAGCGGACGGAGGAAGAGGCCGCGAAGGGACCGGCACAGCCGTCACCGGACTACCGGGAGGCGCGGACGACGGTGGTGCTCGGGGCAGGGGAGAAGGCGGAGGTGACGGTGCGCGCCGACTTCGCTCCCGAGCAGTGGGTGGTGGACCCGGACGTGCGAGTGCTCCAGCTCCGGCGCGAGGTCGCGGCGCTGAAGCTGTGAGGGCGGTGCGGCCTGCCCCGTGAGCCAGGGCCGGCGCCCTGGCTCACTCCGGCGCGAGGTCGCGGCGCTCAAGCTGTGACGGCGGTGAGGCCCGCTCCGCCCGGCGTGAGGTTGCTGCGCCGAAGCTGTAAGGGCGGTGCGGCCCGCTCCGCAAGCCAGGGCCCACGCCCTGGCTCACGTCTCAAGCGGAGCGCGGGCGCGGCTACTCCGGCGTATATCCCGGCGTGGTGCTCGCGCCGAGCTGGGAAGAGGTGTAGCGGCCGCTCGCGTCGTAGTGAACGCTGACGTCACCGGGCTCCAGCTCGTAGCTGTGGTCCGCCACGGTGCGCGTCACCTTGGGGCGCGCCGCCTTCACCTCCGTGCGCGTCACCTGCTCGCGCAGCATCGCGTCGAGCCAGTCGCGGTGCGCCTCGCAGTCGGCATAACCCTCGCCCACGTAGGTCGAAGAGACGGCCGAATCCACCGTCGCGTACGCCCCGACGACCAGTGTCAGCGCCCACAAGCCCAGCACTCCGAAGAAAGCCACCTTCCATCGATTCATAGCGGGTCCAGTCTGCAACGGTCAGGCACTGGATGCCTGTTTTGAGTTGATATGGGCGGGCGGAGAGTGCCCGGTGAGGGGCCGCTCCACGGTGTGTCCGTGGAGCGGCTCGCTCGGAGCAACCGCGGTTGCCGCTACTGCTGGACGGAGCTGGCCAGCTGCTGCATCGCGGCCCGCAGCACGGCGGGAGTCCCACCCGTCTCGGAGGGACGGGCGCCCGTGAGCGCGTCCACCCGGGTGTCGGGCAGGGACTGGCCATTTCGCGGGCCACTCAGGTCCATGAAGAAGTCGGCCTTGGCCGTCCCCGCGCTGCACCGGCCCGTCAGCGTTCCCTGGAGCGACGTCTGAAGCGAGCCGCCGGCATTCATGAGGCCGGTGCCCTGGGTGAACTCCAACGTCCAGGTGCAGCCGTTATTCGGGGGCATCGGGCACGTCGTCGCCCTCACGGTGAAGGACCGCTCTCCGCTCATCGACGCGCGAGGGCCGCAGCCCATGGAGCCGATGTCGAGGTTGAGTGACGCCTTGGAAGCGGAGGCCGTGTCCTTCTCGATGTCGAGCGTGTCCTGCACGTTGCCGGTCTCCGACTCGCCGTTGACGACGAACCGCATCGTCCCCGTGAGGGTGTAGCTCCCCGTCACGTTCGCGCGATGGTCCTCCTGCTGCGCGGGCGGGTCATTCTTCGTGTCGCCCCCCTCCTCATTCTCGTCACCCCCACAAGCGGTCAGAGCGGACAGCGCAATCACGGCCACGAGCAAACGAGAACGCATCATGTCGACTACCTCCCCCTTCAAGCTGCAATCGCCCCACTAAAGAGACGGAGTCAGGAACGAAAATGCGGGGGTTCATTTCGCGTGCAGCGGACGTTTTTCACGGTGGCCATCCGTGCCGGCGGAGTCTCCGCCACGCGTGTCAGCGTGGCAGGTGTCGTGCGCGCCGTCGTGACACGGTGGCACGGCAAGGCGCCGTGAGCCGCCGCTCCTCCTCTGGCGAGACGTTGTGCACGCCGGTTGCAAAGCGTCCGGGCACATCCGGACCGTCGGGTCCATGCGCTCAAGAGGGGGCTTTCACCGATGAAGCACATTCACACGCTGTTGATGACCGCACTGCTGTCCACGTCCGCGCTCGCCGAGGACACCGTGGAGCCGGGCACGCCGGCACCCGAGGCGCAGCGGACGATTCTGGGCCTCTCCATCATGCCGCTCTTCGGAGACAGGGTGCTCGAAGTGGAGGGAGAGCGGGTCGTCGGCCCGCGCCTGTCCGTGGGCCTGGGCCTGCGGACGGGCCTCTCCCATGCGGAGACCCGGCTCGCGCTCCCCGATGGGAGTGGCTTCGGCCCGAAGTCCGGCCAGACCGGCTTCCTGCTGGGAGTCGAGCCGAGAGTCCGCGTCTTCCTGACGGGGACCGCGCCCGAGGGGCTGTGGGTATCGCCCCGGCTCGGGCTCTCCCATTTTCAGTCGAAGAGCGAAACCGACGTGGTGCCGGTGGGCAACACGTTCGATCGGCGGTCGTGGACTGTCAGCGGGGCCGCGCTCCTGGGCTACAGCGCCATCGTCGGACGGGGGCTCGCCGTCCAGTTCGGAGCGGGGCTCGAGGCCCGCTCCGCTCGCAGCGTCACGAAGTCGCGCATGCTGGAACTTGGCTCCGATGGGGGAATTATCGAAAGCGAGTCCCGCGACCGCTCCTGGTCCATGAGCGAGCGGCTGGACCTGTCGGTGGGCTGGGCCTTCTGAGCGCCAGGCGCGGCCTCACACGGGAAGACAGCGCGGTCCTCCCTGGCGCCGCATGGGGGGCCGGGGCTTGCGGCCCCCGTGACGCCGTGCGGGACGCTGGGGCTCGGGCCGCTTCCGAGCCCCCTCGCGCAGCGGCAGGTCCGCGAGCGCCTTCACGTCGTGCACGAGCCCGAGCGCGGCCAGCGCGCGCACCGCCCACCAGCCCGGGTCCGGCTGCCGCCAGCCGAGCCCCATCTGCGCCGAGCCCGGGTACGCGTGGTGGTTGTTGTGCCACGACTCGCCCATGCTCACGAGCGCCAGCCAGCCCGCGTTGCGTCCCTGCTCGGCGCAGCCGGGAAGCTCATAGGGCTGCTCGCCCTCGACGTGGCTCACGTAGTGGACGCACCAGAAGCCGTCCTGCGTGAGCGCCAGCCGCACCAGCACGCCCCAGGCCACCCACGACGCCCCGCCGAGGGCGAACAGCCCCAGCGCGAGCGGCACCTGGAGCCACAGCCCCGCGCGCTCCAGGAAGCGGAAGAACGGGTCCTGCTCCACGCGAGGCTCCACGGGCGGGTACACGGCCGCGTCCCGCGCGTGCCACGTGTGGAAGAGGGCATAGGCCATGACGCGTGCGAAGCCGTCGCGGTAGCCGAAGTACGGCGGGCAGTCGGCCTCCGGCTGGTTCTGGTGGAAGTCGCGCAGGTGGTGCATGCGGCTCATGCCGATGACGCCGCCGAGTCCCGCCAGCGCGCCCACGAGCGCGAGCGTCCGCTCCACCGCGAGTGGCGCGCGGAAGGCGCGGTGGATGAGGCCCCGGTGGATGCCCACCGACACGCCCAGGCACATCGTCACGGCCGTCAGCACGGCGAACACCGCCACCGCGCTCCACGAGAAGCACACCGCGCCGCCGACGAGTGCCCCCACGTGCAGCAGTCCCCAGCGGGCCACCCTGCCTCCGTCCAGCTTCGCCTCGCCCCACCGCGTGTCCATGGCCTTGCTCCTTTGAGGGGAGGCCATCGCAAGCGCCCTGCCAGCCAGGGCCGGGCCTGATTCCGCGCGGTTGCACGGGCACGCGGGCGGCACTGTCAACGCCGTTCACAGCGCGCCGTCCACGGCGTGGACGGGGCAAGGGAGCGCCAGGGCCTCAGCGGCGGAGAAGCTCCAGGAGCTCACGCGGGCCAAACGCCGTAGCGCGGCACCAGCGCCAGGCTGTCTACGCATGAGCGGGCAGTGTCGGGCAGTCGGCACGTCATCGCAGGCCTGCCGCGCCACGGTGCGGCATCCGAGGTCATCGACTGTCTCCGGTGCGCGAGCCGCTGCTAGCGTCCGCGCACCATGAACCTTGGAGCCCTTCCCCTCGTCGTGTCGCTGCTCGCCGCACAGGCGCCGTCACCCGCGAAGCCACCGCCGAGCACCGCGCGTGTGGAGCTGCCGTCGCAGGTGCCTGGCATCGCCGCACTGCCCGGCCAGCCGAACCTCTGGGTAAGCAACGTGCCGCCGGTGCCGCCCGAGCTGCGCCAGCGGGTGGACCAGTACCTGGAAGCCCGCGCCGCCGCGCTCGCGGACGTGAGTGGTGACGGAAAGCAGGTGCTCATCTCCACGCGCTTCGCGGACACCAACCAGCTCCACGTGGTGGAGACACCCATGGGCGCGCGCACGCAGCTCACCTTCACGGATGAGCCCATCAACCAGGCGCGCTTCCAGCCCGGCAACCCGCAGGTCATCTACTACCTGCAGGACAAGGGTGGCGGTGAGTTCTTCCAGGTGTTCCGCCTGGACCGTCGCACGGGCCGCTCGGAGCTGCTGACGGACGGCAAGAGCCGCCACGAGACGCTGCGCGTGTCGCGCGATGGCCGCTGGCTCACGTACAGCGGCACGGGCCGCAACGGAAAGGACACGGACGTCTACGTGGCCCCCACCAGCGACCCACGCAAGGCCCGCCGCCTTACCGAGGCCGAGGGCACGTGGCTCCCGGTGGAGTTCTCGTCGGACGGCTCGAAGCTGCTGGTGACGCAGTCGCGCGCCGTGGACGACGCCGACCTGCACGTGGTGGACGTGCAGTCCGGAGAGCGCCGCCAGCTCACACCGAAGGAGGGCAAGGGCAGCGTCGGCTCCGCCATCTTCGCGAGGGATGGCCAGTCCGTGTACCTGGTGACGGACCGCTACAGCGACTTCGCCGAGCTGTACCGCCTGGAGCTGTCCAAGGCGCCGTACCCCGAGGCGCCTCCGTCGCTGACGAAGTCGGTGCGGTGGAACGTGGTGGGCTTGTCGCTGTCGGCGGACGGCCGCCAGCTCGCGGTGGGCACCAACGAGGACGGCTATGGCCGGGTGTACCTGTTGGACACGCGCACGCAGGCCCTCTCGCCGCTCGAGGTGCCCAGGGGCGTCGTCACCGCGCTGCGCTTCCCCTCCCTGCGCTCGGACGTGCTGGCCTTCTCGCTGGGCGATGCGCGCTCGCCCCTGGACGTATGGACGGTGGACCTCAAGAGCCGCAAGCCGGTGCGGTGGACGCGCTCGGAGGTGGGCGGCATCGACACGGAAATCTTCGTGGAGCCGGAGCTGGTGCGCTACCCGTCCACGGACGGCGTGCGGGTGCCGGCCTTCCTCTACAAGCCGAAGGGCGCCACCGGGAAGGTGCCCGTCGTCGTCGTCTTCCACGGCGGGCCCGAGGCGCAGAGCCTGCCCACCTTCAACAACCTCCATCAGTTCCTGGTGACGGAGATGGGCCTGGCGGTGCTGGTGCCCAACGTGCGCGGCTCGAACGGGTACGGCAAGGCGTACCGGGCCATGGACGACGGCGTGAAGCGCGAGCAGAGCCTCGCGGACATCGGCGCGACGCTGGACTTCATCGGCTCGCGCAAAGATTTGGATGCGGCGCGCGTGGGCGTCTACGGCGGCTCGTACGGCGGCTACATGACGCTGGCGACGGCGGCCTTCTACCCGGACCGCATCAAGGCCGCGGTGGACGTGGTGGGCATCTCCTCGCTGGGCAGCTTCCTCCAGAACACGCAGGCGTACCGGCAGGATTTGCGGCGCGTCGAGTACGGCGACGAGCGAGACCCCGAAGTCCGCAAGGTGCAGGAGCGCATCTCCCCGCTGGGCTCCGTCGACAAGATTCGCGCGGCGCTCTACGTGCAGCAGGGGGCCAATGACCCGCGGGTGCCGCGCTCGGAGGCGGAGCAGATTGTCCAGGCGGTGCGCAAGCGCGGCGCGGACGTCTGGTACCTGCTGGCCACCGACGAGGGCCACGGCTTCCAGAAGAAGGACAACCGCGACTTCGCGCAGCTGACCGCGTTGATGTTCTTGGAGAAACACCTCGGCGCCCCGCGGACGCAGGGCGGCGGGGCCTCGGGCTCCAAGTAGCTGAAGCGAGCAGGCGAGGACCGCTCGGGCCAGCAAATCCAGGGGGTTGGCCCGGGTGGAATGTCGGGCCGGTATGCGGTGCCCACACTGACGTTATGACTCCCGGAGCTAGGACTCGGGACGAGGAGGACTTCGTATGAAGCGCTTTTTGATGCCGCTGCGCCGGGGTGTGTTGGTGGTGGGTGTGCTGCTGGGGGCGGGGGTCGCGGTGTCGGCGCCTCGACAGGACGCCATCAATCTGCGGATTGCCCGTGAGCAGTACAACCTGGTCGTCACGCCTGGCGAGGTGACGGGGCAGGACTTCCAGCTCACGCGCGCGCCCGGTGAGCTGCGGGGCCGCACCTACCTGGGCACCGTCGCCGTGCAGCTGAAGGACGGTGAGGCGCGGGGCGCGCTCGGCGGCGCCACGGTGAACCTTAAGGTCACCAAGGAGGGCGACGCGATTGTGGCCAAGGGCGGCTTCGGCGGGCGCCCGGTGAACCTGAAGCTGAGCCCCAGCGAGATGACGGTCTACGTCCGCGACTGCACCTACCGGCTGAAGGCCCAGGAGGACGGCCGCTTCTACGTCGGCAAGCGCAGCTGCGACATCGCCTCCACGCCGCCCTCCGAGGTGTGGCTGCCGGACGAGTTCCATGCCGCGACGCCCGAGGAGAAGGCCGTCATCCTGCTCCTCGCGCTGTAGGTCCATCGGGAGAGGGTGGGGGCCCGTGACAGAGGCCCTCACCCGCCCCGGGGCAGCTCCACCGTGAAGGTGGAGCCCACGCCCAGCTCGCTGCTCACGGCGATGTGGCCGCCCATGGCCTCCACAATCTGCCGGGCAATCCAGAGTCCCAGTCCGAAGCCGCCGTAGTTGCGCTCGGACACGGCGCGCTCGAAGCGGTGGAAGAGGCGCGACAGGTTCTCCGCGGCGATGCCGATGCCCGCGTCGCGCACGTCCAGGCGCACGCGCTCGGCGGTGGCCGCCAGCTCCATCCGCACCGGCTGGCCCCGTCCGTACTTCACCGCGTTGGAGACGAGGTTCGTCAGCACCTGGTCCAGCCGCAGCCTGTCCCACTGTCCCGTGGCCTCCGGCGCCAGCACCAGCTCCAGCGCGGTGCCGGTGCGCGTCAGCTCCGGCTCGAAGCGCTCGGCCACCTCGCGCACCAGCGCGCTCAAGTCGAGCGGCTCGGGGCTCAGCTCCAGGCGCCCGGCGCTGATGCGGGACACGTCCAGCAGCGCGTTGACGAGCTGGGTCTGCCGCTTCACCTGCCGGTCCACCATCTCCAGCCCCCGGCGCAGTCGCTCCGGCGAGATGTCCCCGGGTGAGCGCTGGAGGCTCTGCACCTGGAGCTGGAGCGCGCTGATGGGCGTCTTCAACTCGTGGCTGGCGATGGAGAGGAACTCCTCGCGCAGGCGGATGGCCTGCCGGGCCTCGCGGTACAGCCGCGCGTTGTCGAGGGCGAGCGCCGCGCGCCGCGCCAGCTCCAGTGCCAGCGCCAGGTCCTGCACGTCATATGTCCGCCGCGAGGTGACGAACGTCATCGCCCCGAAGGGTTGTCCCCGCACCTGCAGCGGCACGCACAGCCACGCGTGCCCGGAGTCCCGCGCGGAGGGGCACACGTCCCCGGGCGCGTCCGCCTCGAAACCCGTGCAGAGCTCCGGCGCGCCAAAGGCGACGACTCGCGCCACCACCTCCGGGTCCGGCACGCCCGCCAGCACGCCGCGGCCCTCCGGCCCCGAGGTGGCCGTGGCCGCGGACCGGGGCACGCCCGCCTCATCCGCGAGGAACACGCCGCACGCCTCCGCGTACGCGGGCACGGCCAGGTGCGCCACGCGCTCCAGCGTCTCCTCCAGCTCCAGGCTGGCGGCAATCACCCCGCCGGCCTCCGCGAGGAAGCGCTGCGTCTCCTCGCTGCGCTGGCGCTCGGTGATGTCCACGACGATTCCCAGGCACTGCGCCGGGCCCCCCGGAGGCCGCAGCAGCGCCGTCCACAGGGCCACCTGGATGGGCGTGCCGTCGCGCCGTTGCCACACCGTCTCCACGCCCGACAGCGCGCGGCCCTGCTCCACGCCCTCCAGGTTGCGGCGGAACTCCGCCTGGCGGGAGGGCTGCACCATGGGCGCCACCTGTCCGAGCGCCTCGTCGCCCGTCCACCCGAACATCCGCTCCGCGGCGGGGTTCCACAGCCGCACGGTGCCGTCCATGTCCAGCAGCATGATGGCGGCGGGCGACGCCTGGATGATGGCCGCCAGCGTCTGGTGTGCCTCGCGCAGGGCGGTGCGCGCGCGCTGCTCCTGCTCCAGCAGTCGGGCGCGCGCCAGCGCCTGGGCGGCGTGGTGGGCCAGCAGCTCCAGGAAGGCGCGCTCGTCCGCGTCGAAGGCGTGCGGCTCGGCGAAGCTGAACTGCAGCGCTCCCAGCGCGCGTCCGTCCACCGCCAGGGGCAGGCACGCCGCCGAGGGCGCCGACGTCCCCTGCGCCTGCTCACAGCGCTCGGCCAGCTCAGGGAAGCGGAAGGCCATCGCGTCCGGCGTCTCCAGCCACACCGGGCGCGCCTCGCGGATGGCCTCGGTCATGGGCGAGGGCTCCTCCAGCGGCACCTTCCCGAAGACGCCGGACAGCATGCGCGAGTCCTCGCCCATGCAGCGCAGCAGGAGGGCGTGGCCGTCGCCGGGCTCCACCAGCCACAGCGCGCCGCTGCGCGCGCCCACCGCGTCCACGCCCTGGTCCACCACGACTTCCGCCACGCGCGAGGCGGTGAGCACCTGGGACAGCTCCGCCGTCACCCGCTGCAGCCGCTTCAGCCGTCCCGCGGCCACCTCCGCCGCCTGCCGGGCCTGGCGCTCCGACGCGTAGGCGCGCGCCACGTCCAGCGCCAGCGCGGCCCGGTCCGCCAGCTCTTGTAGGAGCAGCCGCTCTCCCGCCTCGAAGGGCGCCGCCGAGGGCTCGCGCCACACGGTGAGCGTCCCCACCCCCCGGCCCCGCGCGCGCAGCGGCAGCACCAGCGACGCGGTGAAGGGGATGCGCTCCAGCAGCCCGTGGTGCTGGGGCGGCACCAGGCGGCGCAGCTCCTCCAGCTCCAGGCGCGGCACCCGCAGCGCCTCACCCGAGCGCAGCGCGTCGGCGGACGGGCCCTCGTCCGCGCGCAGCACCGGGGCGATGAGGGACTGGAAGAGGGGCCGGGCCTCCTGCGAGGCGGACGCGGACGCCACGGTGCGCAGCCACCGGCCATCCTCGGACAGCAGCCGCAGCGCGCACGCCGAGCCCAGCAGGGGCACCACCAACTCGCACAGCCGCTCCATGACGGCGGGGGGCTCCAGGCTGACGTCGGCCAGCACCCGCGAGGCCTCGGCCAGCAGCGCCAGCCGCTCCTCCACCTCTGGAGCCTGCGCCCCATACCGCCACGGCTCTTCCAGCTTGGATACCGACGACCTGGTCATCTCGCCCCCGTCGAGTCATGGGAGCACGGAGGGGTGGATCAGGGGATGGCTCCCGCGCGCCGCCGCCCGCGGCCTCACGGGTGGAGAACATCCGCCCGCCCGCGACTGTTGGCGCCGGACGCACCCACCGTCCTGGCGCCGCCTTCCCCGGGTTCATGCCCACCTGGACACACATGCGGGGCCGTGCGTTGGAAAACAGGGAGCGCCGTGTCACGTCCGTTGCTCACGGCCCGGGTTCGGCTAAAGCGGGGGGCGTGAAAGCCACCACGACCGGAGTCCCGGGGGGCGAAGCCGCCCGAGCGGCCCCGGACAGCATCAAGCGAACAGCGATACTCGCCCTCGGGGCCCTGGGCATCGTCTACGGGGACATTGGAACGAGTCCGCTGTACGCCCTTCGTGAGTGCTTCCACGGCGCGCACAGCGTGCCGCCCACGCCGGCCAACGTGCTGGGCGTGCTCTCGCTCATCTTCTGGTCGCTCATCATCGTCGTGTCGGTGAAGTACCTCATCTTCGTGATGCGGGCGGACAACCGGGGCGAGGGCGGCATCCTCGCGCTGATGGCGCTGGCCATGCAGCGGCCCCGGGGCCAGGCGCACAAGGCCCGGCCGGTGCTGATGACGCTCGGCATCTTCGGCGCGGCGCTGCTGTACGGAGACGGCGTCATCACTCCGGCCATCACCGTGCTGTCCGCGGTGGAGGGCCTGAACGTGGCCACCCCCGTCTTCGGCCCCTACGTCGTCCCGATTACGCTGGTCATCATCTTCATCATCTTCCTGGTGCAGCGGCACGGGACGGCGGGCATCGCCGCGGTGTTCGGCCCCGTCATGTGTCTGTGGTTCTTCACCCTGGGGGTGCTGGGGTTCAAGGAGCTGCTGCACAACCCGGCGGTGCTGTGGGCGCTGTCCCCGGTGCATGGGGCGCTGTTCTTCGTGCACAACGGCATGCACGGCTTCCTGGTGCTGGGCGCGGTGTTCCTGGTGGTGACGGGTGGCGAGGCGCTCTACGCGGACATGGGGCACTTCGGGTGGAAGCCCATCAAGCGGGCGTGGTTCTGCCTGGTGTTGCCGGGGCTGACGCTCAACTACCTGGGGCAGGGGGCGCTGCTGTTGCGGGACGCGAGCGCGGCGCGCAATCCGTTCTACCTGCTGGCGCCGGACTGGGCGCTCTACCCGCTGGTGGCGCTGGCCACGGCGGCGGGCATCATCGCCTCGCAGACGCTCATCTCCGGCGCGTTCTCGATTACGCGTCAG
This sequence comes from Pyxidicoccus trucidator, assembly GCF_010894435.1. Taxonomy (NCBI): domain Bacteria; kingdom Pseudomonadati; phylum Myxococcota; class Myxococcia; order Myxococcales; family Myxococcaceae; genus Pyxidicoccus; species Pyxidicoccus trucidator. The sequence continues at coordinate 664,102 of NZ_JAAIXZ010000003.1, forward strand.
GCCATGCAGCTGGGCTACAGCCCGCGCATGGAGGTGGTGCACACGTCGGCGGAGGAGATGGGCCAGATTTATCTGCCCGGCCTCAACTGGGTGTTGCTGCTGGGCGTGGTGTCGCTGGTGCTGACCTTCCGCTCCTCGAGCGCGCTGGCGTCGGCGTATGGCATCGCCGCGGTGACGACGATGGCCATCACCACCGTCCTCGCCTACGTGGTGGCGCGTGAGCGGTGGGGGGTGAGCCGGGCGGTGGCGCTGCCCATCGCAGGGCTGTTCCTGGTGGTGGACCTGTCGTTCTTCGCGGCCAACACGGTGAAGATTGCCAACGGCGGGTGGCTGCCGCTGTTGCTGGCCCTGATGATTTTCACGCTGATGACGACGTGGAAGCGGGGGCGCGACATCCTGGCGGGCAAGCTGCGCGCGTCGAGCATTCCGTTGAAGGAGCTGCTGGGCAGCTTCGGGGACCACCCGCCGGTGCGGGTGCCGGGCACGGCCATCTTCATGACGGGCAACGCGGAGGGCACGCCGCCGGCGCTGCTGCACAACCTGAAGCACAACAAGGTGCTGCACGAGCAGGTGGTGCTGCTGACGATTGTGCCGGAAGAGGTGCCGCACGTGCCGGGCGACGAGCGGGTGGAGGTGGAGCCGCTGGAGCAGGGCTTCGTGCGGGTGGTGGCGCGCTACGGCTTCATGGAGAACCCGGGCATCCCGGACGTGCTGAAGCGCTGCCGGGAGAAGGGGCTCCAGTTCCAGTTGATGGGCACGAGCTTCTTCCTGGGTCGGGAGACGCTGATTCCGACGAAGCGCCCGGGCATGGCCATCTGGCGCGAGGCGCTGTTCTCCTGGATGAGCCGCAACGCGCGCAGCGCCACGGCGTACTTCCGCATTCCACCCAACCGCGTGGTGGAGCTGGGCAGCCAGGTGGAGCTGTGAGGTACGGTCCTCTCCCTGCGGAGAGGGATGAGGGACGAAGCGTCAACCGGAGTCGGACGGCATGTACCTGAGCAGGATCGAGATCACCAGCATCCGAGGCTTTCGCCCAGGGGAATTGAAAGTCGACCTTGACTTGAGTCGACCTGACGGCCGCTTTGCTGGTTGGACAGTGCTTGCCGGTCGAAACGGCGCTGGAAAGTCCTCGCTGCTCAAGGCAGTTGCGCTTGTTATTGCGGGTCCGGATGCTGTGCGCGCGCTTCAGCCCAGCCTTTCGGGTTGGATCCATGCTGAGAAACAAGAGGGCTTGATTGTTGCCAGGGTCGTTCCCGAACCCAAACACGATCGTTTCTTGAATGGTGACTCACCTTCAAAGTCGTTCAAAGCGCACCTGTCCTTGCTTCAGTTCGAAGCTGGTCCCGAGCCTGCTCTACACTTCGGAAGCAGTCACCCCATGCAGGTCAAGTTCGGGAGCCAGCAGCCCACCTTGATCAAGGACCCAACAGCATCAACCTCTGAGTTAGAGGATGGACCATGGGCTGTTAACCCGCGTGGTTGGTTCATTGCTGGGTATGGACCCTATCGGCGTCTCGCCAGCACAGCTGAATCCCAGCACCCAGTAAGTGGAACTCCTCAGGTATCCCGCCTAGCCAGTCTCTTTAGAGAGGATGCTTCACTCGTTGAGGCAGTCCAGTGGCTCAAGGAGCACCACTTCCGGGGGTTGGAGGAAAAGCCCGGCGCGAGAGAACTCATTGAGAGCGTGCTGATGCTCTTGAATGATGGTCTGCTCCCAGACTCGACGCAGGTTTCACGCATCGACTCCGAAGGACTCTGGGTGACACAAGGCGGGCGCACTTTCCCGCTGCGGGACATGAGTGACGGCTACCGCACTACAGCTGCGCTTGTGCTGGATCTCGCCCGCCAGCTCCAAACGACCTACCGGGAGTTCAGGCTCGAACCCGTCGAACCAGCTCAACCGGGGTTGAAATGGCGTGTGCCGTATCCCGGCGTCGTACTCATCGACGAAGTCGAGCTGCACCTGCACGTGTCCTGGCAGCGACGCATCGGTTTCTGGCTCAAGCAGCACTTCCCCAACATCCAGTTCATCGTCACCACGCACAGCCCCTTCGTCTGCCAGGCTGCGGACCCTAGGGGGCTCATCCGTCTCCCTGCTCCCGGGGAAGAGCGAACCGCCGAGCACGTGTCCGACGAGCTGTTCCGCACAGTCGTGAACGGCACCGTGGACGAAGCCGTGCTGACGGAGCTCTTTGGCCTGGAGCACGTTCACTCCGAGGAGTCAGAGAAGCTGCGCACGCGAGTTGCGGAGCTCGAAGTCCGACTCATGGACGGAAAAGCCTCCGAAGAAGAACGTGCGGAGTTCGAGCGCCTGTCGGCCCAGTTGCCGGATACAGGCAGTGCGCTCGTGGATCGTGCGGTCCGGAGCCTCGGACTCGATAAATGAAGAGGCTGAATCGTGAGCCGCTCAGTCCCGAGACGATGCAGTTCCTCGCCGAACGGACGCAGAAGGTACTTGCCACCGCTGACCGGATCGAAGAAGCGAGGCGCCTCTGGGAGCAGAAGGGAAGAGCGTTCAATGAGGTCCGAGAGACGCTCGCGCTAATGGCCTCGGGCCACGAGCGCTGCATGTACTGTGAGGACAGCGCGGGCACGGACATCGAGCACTTCTGGCCGAAGGCGGACTATCCGGAGAAGGCGTTCACCTGGACGAACTACCTGCTCGCGTGCAGCACCTGTAACAGCAACAACAAGCGGGAACAGTTCCCGGTGGATGCGGCAGGGGCGCCGCTTCTCATCGACCCGACGGTGGAAGAGCCTCGTGAGCACATGGGGCTGTCGGGGCGCACCGGCAAGCTCGTGCATCGGACGCTTAAGGGAGAGAAGAGCATCGAGGTCTTCGGGTTGGCTCGCTCCACCCTGGAGAAAGGTCGTCGGAATGCCTGGGTCGCGCTGCAAGCCTTCCTCGTGGCTTATGACCAGGCCTGCGCGCGCCAGGACTGGAAGCACGCATGCGACATTCAACGCACCGTTTGTGGCCATCCCTTCGCGAGTGTCTTCGGCTGGTTCCTGGATGCCGCAAGGAGCTCGGCCGCGACGGCGCTCATTGATGGGCACTGCCTCGCCGTGCTCGACAAGTACCCCGACATCCAGCATTGGCTCTGACCCATCACTTCCACGAGCCTTGGCTTGCGCCGCCCGTGAGTCGCGCGCCACGCTGTGCCTGCTCGGGTGGGAGCCGTAGCGCAGCGGTTGTCGCGCCAGGGCGCCAGATCCTGGAGGACGCCGGTTCGACTCCGGTCGGCTTCCACCCGGGCACTTCCCCGCGCTCCGCCTTGCCTTCCGTCACCGTGCCGCCGTAGTACTCCGGTGCTCGGGCGGAGGCTGTAGCGCAGCGGTTGTCGCGCCGCATTGCCTATGCGGAGGACGCCGGTTCGACTCCGGCTGGTCTCCGTCCGGGCGCCACTCACGGCTCAGGACGGGGCGCGGATGAAGAAGGACGAACCAGCGCGCTCTCAGCAGCCGGCGCCAACGCCCACGCCGGAAGACGTGGCCCGCTGCCTCGACGTGCTGCGCGCGGTGGCGGACCTCCCGGACGACCACCCCCTCCGCCAGACGGTGGAGCGCGCCGCCACCCAGGTCCAGCGGGGCATGAAGAAGCGCCTGCGCCGGGAGCGCAGCCGCGCCACCAGCGCCTCGGACCGCGCCACCCTCCAGTCCCTCAAGGCCGCCCGCCGCGAGGAGAACGGCGTCCGCGGCCCCTCCACCTCCATGGACTCTCAGTCCCCCGCCCACCTCGCCCGCTCGCGGCGCTGCTACGTCTGCAAGCAGGGCTTCACGCGGCTCCACCCCGTCTACCTCTCCCTCTGTCCCGAGTGCGCGGAGCTGAGCGAGTCCCGTCGCGCGCAGCACGTGTCCCTCGCGGGCCGCCGCGCCCTGGTGACGGGCGGCCGGATGAAGGTGGGCTTCCACGTGGCGCTGCGGCTGCTCCGAGACGGCGCGCACGTCCACGTCACCTCGCGCTTCCCGCACGACGCCGCGCTCCGCTTCTCCCGCGAGCCCGACTTCGCCGCGTGGCGTGAGCGGCTCGTCCTTCACGAGCTGGATTTGCGCTTCCCCCAGCGCGTCCTCGCCTTCGCCGAGCACCTGGGCGCCACCGAGCCGCACCTGGACATCCTCGTCAACAACGCCGCCCAGACGGTGCGCCTCACGCCCGAGCAGGGCCACGCGCTGCTCGCCGGGGAGCAGGAGCTGGCGCGCGCACTCGACGCCGCCACGCGCGCCCGAGTCCACGCGCTCCCGGGCCCTACCTCCCAGGACGCGCTGCCTGTCGCGGGCGCCCTGCCGGACTCCACCGGCGAGGCCCTCCTCGCCCGGAAGGACTCCCACGCCCTCGCCATCCCCGGCGGGCACGACAACGCCTGGGTGCAGCGGCTGGACGAGGTGCCCCCGGTGGAGGTGCTGGAGGCGCAGCTGGTCAACGCCATCGCCCCGTTCCTGCTCAACGGGCACCTGAAGCCGCTGCTGCTGCGCTCGCCCTTCCCGGACCGCTACATCGTCAACGTCTCGGCGGTGGAGGGCCAGTTCGAGCGCCGCGGGAAGACGGTGTTCCACCCGCACACCAACATGGCCAAGGCGGCGCTCAACATGATGACGCGCACCTCGGCCGACGATTACGCCCGGGACGGCATCTACATGAACAGCGTGGACCCGGGCTGGGTCTCCAACGAGAACCCCGCCGCCCGGCGCCTACGTATGGAGGAGGAGGGCTTCTCCCCACCCCTGGACGGGGCCGACGCCGCCGCCCGGGTGTGTGACCCCATCCTCCAGGGACTCCAGGGCCGTCCCCTCTACGGCCGCTTCCTCAAGGACTTCCGCGAAGCCCCCTGGTAGCCGGCAGACCTACCTGGGACGTCCTCCGGGACTTCGTGTCGTTAAAACCCGAAGAAGCCGCGAGACGCGTAAATACGCGGATTCACTCGCGGACACTTGGAAGCCCCTGGGGTGGACCTCGCCCCAGTCTCCCCTTGACTCCCCGCGTCGAGTGAGTAACTCCTCGCCCGCCGACCCGTAAAGTTCTGCCCAGAGCCGCCCATTATTGCGTCTCAGGCAGAAAATTACCGGCAGGAAGCAACAACTCGGGCTTTTGTACGAGAATATTTCCGGGTTACAGAAAAAGTTCTGTACCACCGGAAGCCTGCTCGGTTACAAGTCAGGCAGGTGTCCCCCGACACCCCGTGTCCGAATAGAGGTCAGTCTCCATGCTCGACGCCAACGCCTTCGCCTCTGCCCCCTCGCTCGTCCCCGCCCGCCCCGCTCGCGGTTCCTGGACGGAGACGCAGGAGCCCCTGCGCTCCCTCGAGGGCCTGGCGCCGCACACCGTCCTGAGCGCCTCGGAGCTGTACCCGCGCATCTGTGTGAGAGACCCCTACTTCGCGCTGAAGGACGTGACGGTGATGGGGAAGGGCGAAGTCGTCGCGCGGATTCCGGTGCAGCAGGACCCGGACGCGGAGGCGGGCCCCATCAGCATCGCGGAGTCCGGGCGTCACCTGGCCATCCTCGGCTCGTGCGCGTCCGCGCTGGTGTCTCCGAAGGACGGCCAGCACTTCTACCTGGCGTGCGGCGCGCGCGGCACGTGGCTGCGCCCGCAGGCGATGGCCCGCTCCACGGAGCTGCTCTGGGGCCTGGCCCGCGCCGAGTTCACCGGCAAGCGCACCGCCACCGCGCAGACGGTGCTGTCGCTGGAGGACGGCACGCCGCTGTTCCGCCTGGAGGTGGACTACAACGTCCTCTCCGCCGCCGCCTTCACGCGCCTGTTCGGCGAGGCGCGCGTGGAGATGCGCCGCGAGCCGCGCCGGGACGAAGGCGTGCAGCGCACCCCCGAGGAGTGGGCGAAGCTGCGGCAGAACCCGTACAGCAAGCCGCTGGCCCTGCGCGACTGGCGCCCGGACGGCGAGTCCCTCAACGCCACGCTGGGCCCGGTGACGCCGGAGCTGTGCAAGGGCCACTTCGCCCTGCACCCGGTGATGCCGGTGGCCATCGTCGCCAGCGGCATGACGCGCGTGGCCACCACGCTGCTGCGCCGCCTCGAGGGTGCGCCCTGGGCCCGCTGCGTCGCGAAGGACGTGCGCCTGTCCGCCAACAACCTCGCCTTCGCCGGGCAGACGGTGACGTTCGGCGCCGTGCGCCGCTCGCACGAGGGCGCCGACCACGCCTTCACCTGCCAGGCCTCGGTGGGCGAGCGCGTGGTGGCGGAGCTCGACGTCACCTTCACCCGCGTCGACTGAAGTCCGCTACTCCCACTGGATGTCGTAGTCCACGCGGTCCAGCCCGTGGGGCCGGGCCTTCGCGGTGCCCTTGAGCCCCAGCACCTTCAGCGCGCCGGTGAGGATGCCCTCGTGGTACGCGGGCGGCAGCATGTCGCGGCGCACGCGCAGCGTGCCGGACTTCGGGCTGGTGGTGCCGTAGTCGCGGCTGCCGTACGAGACGGCCGCGCTGTAGCCCATCTGCGCTCCCGAGAAGAGCTTGTGCGGGTCGCCCCGGGAGATGATGCCGAAGATGAGCATGCCCGGCCCGGTGGAGTAGCGCGTCACGCCCGTCTCGCCGCACGCGTGGAACACGGCGTCCTCCGGCCCCACCGTGTCCTCCAGCACGTCCGCCGCGCGGTAGAGCAGCGTCAGGAAGTCGCGCACCGGGTATGTGCGCAGCTCCGAGTAGTCCCCCGCCAGCGCGCCCACGCGCACCGCCTCCATCCCGGGCGGGCCGGCGTGTTTCTGGATGAGGTTGAAGACCGTCTTGAAGAACAGCCCCCGCACCGAGTCGCCCGGCTGCGTGACGGCGATGCGCTCGGCCAGCTCGGTCTTGTTGGACGGCATGACACCACTCCTGCTTCCCGCCCGCGGCCCCACCAGGCAGTGGGCGGGCAGCTTATTCGGAGACTGCCCGTTTTCTACACTTCATCAAGCAGCATCGGGGCAAAGCGTGCCGCGTCACAGGACGCCAGCACGTACTTCACGCCGGCGCGCTCTCCCGTGAAGCCCGCGGCGATTCCCTCCGCGTGCAGGTGCCCGTAGACGCACACCTTCGGCGCGAAGGCCTCAATCGGCTCGCTGAACGCGGTGGCCTTCTGGTTCGCGTACACCGGCGGGAAGTGCACCGCCACCACGCGCACCAGCGGGGTGGGGCTGGCCGCCTCCTTCTTCTTCGCGTCGTCGAAGGACGCCGCCAGTCGGCGCGTCTCGCGCTCCACGTAGCCCAGGTCCGCCGGCTCGTCGCCCATCTCCCCGCCGGGCATGGGCGGGGCCTCGGGCGCCGTCCACAGCCGGCTGCCCGCAATCACCCACGGGCCCATGACGACGGCGCTGTTGTGGAGGAAGCCCTCCAGCGTGCGGTACGGCTCCAGCAGCTTGCGCAGCTTGGAGGCGGAGTCGCCCCACCAGTAGTCATGGTTGCCGCGCACCAGCACCTTGCGCCCCGGCCGCGCGTCCAGCCACGCCAGGTCCTCCAGCACCTCGTGCGCCCGCGTGCCCCAGGAGATGTCTCCCGCGACGATGACCACGTCCTCCGGGCGCACCCGCTCGTCCCATGCCCGCTGCAGTGGCAGCGGATGGTCCGTCCACCCGAAGCGGTGCATGTCCTTCTGCCGCGTGGAGGGCAGGTGCGTGTCGCCAATGCCGAAGAGCCGCATGGCCCTCTCATAGCGGAAGCCCTCGCCCCTGTCGGCACTCCATCCTCGCGCCGGGTGCTCCCGCACGCACCCCGGAGGAGCAGGCCCCCGCCCTGCTTCCGGCTTCACTCCAAAAAATGAGAAATACGGGAAGAGCGTAAAGATAAGTTACGTTCCACCTGTCCCGAAATGCGTCAGTGCGACACGGAGGGGCCATACGGGTTTCTCCGCGAAGCTGACCCAGGGGGGCTGGCGCCCTGTTTCCAAGGGCTTGCGAGGCTTCTTCGCCCCCGGGCCCGGCGGATTTCTTGACAGGCATGTGGAGCATGGATGCTCCACATGGAGTCCGGAAATAGAGATTTCTCGGGGAGAGCGAGGCTGGCACGCATGCTGCTCAAGGCCCGCCCCTGCGCCGCTCCCGGAAGTGGGGGCGGACCGTGGAGCTGCTGACCCCCCTCGAAGGAGTTCCAACATGTTGCGCAAGACGTTCGCGGCGACCGCCGCGGCCCTGGCCCTCGCCGCCTGCGGCCCCCAGCCGGAAGCCCCCGCCCCCGAGGCCCCCGCCTCCGAGACGCCCCCCACCACCGAGACGCCGTCCACCGGAGCGCAGGACGCCATCCGCGCGGTGGCCGACGCCGCCCGCCGCACGCCGAACGCGCTGGACGCGCAGTTCGCCCAGGCCGCTCGCGAGTTCAACGTCCCGGTGAACCTGCTCAAGGCCATCTCCTATACGGAGACGCGCTGGGAGTTCGTCCGCGGTGAGTCGGAGTTCGAGGGCCGTGCGCCCGCGTTCGGTCTGCTGGCCCTGCGCGGTCAGCACGTCGTCGACGGCGCGGCCCTGGCCGGCGTCTCCGAGGAGGCCGTGCGCTCCGAGCCGCTGGCCAACCTGCGCGCCGGCGCCGCGCTGCTGTCGAAGTTCGCCGCCGAGGCGGGCATCGACCGCGCGGACCTGGGCGCGTGGGCCCCGGTCGCCGTCCAGCTGACGGACATCACCGACCCGGACATCCAGGCGCACTACATCCACAACGACGTCTACGCCGTGCTGCGCAGCGGCGAGGGTGCCTTCACGCCGGACGGCAAGGTCGCCGTCTCGCTGGAGCCCACCGCGGTGGAGGCGAAGTTCGTCCTCCCGAAGATGCAGGCGCTGGCGGCCGGCCCGGACTACGCCGCCTCCATCTGGCGGCCGTCGCCCAACTTCAACGCGCGTCCCTCCGGCACCAACGTGTCGATGATTGTCATCCACACCTGTGAGGGTGGCTACGCGGGCTGCTGGGGCTGGCTGGTCAACTCCGCCTCGGGCGTGAGCGCGCACTATGTGGTGAACGAGAGCGGCAACGAGATTTCGCAGCTCGTTCGCGAGTCCAGCCGCGGCTGGCACGTGGGCGCCAGCTACGCCTGCAGCCTCAACGGCAACGTGGACTGCGGCCTCAACGGCGCGTCGGTGAACAACTTCTCCGTCGGCATCGAGCACGGCGGCTTCGCCAGCCAGTCCTCGTTCCCCGCCGGCCAGATTGACGCCTCGGCCAAGCTGTCCTGCGACATCTCCAAGGGTCAGGGCATCACCCGCGACAGCTTCCACATCGTCGCGCACGGGCGGTTGCAGCCGGCCACCCGCACGGACCCGGGGCCGAACTGGCCGTGGAGCAACTACATCAGCAAGATCAAGAGCTACTGCGGTGACGGCGGCACGCCCACGGGCGCCATCGTCGTCGACAGCAACAACGCCAACAACAACGCCGCCAACGCCCGCTTCTCGCTGGTCGGCGCGTGGACGGATGGCTCCAGCACCGGCTACTACGGCAGCGGCTACTCCTTCGCCTCCACCGAGGCCATCTCCGCCCCGGCCGTCTTCGAGTTCTACCTGCCGGCGGCCGCCACGAAGACCATCGACGCCTGGTGGGTCGCGGGCACCAACCGCGCTCCGGCCGCGCCCTTCATCATCACCACGTCGTCGGGCAACGTGACGGTGACGGCGAACCAGCAGGCCAACGGCAGCAAGTGGAACACGCTGGGCACCTACGCCTTCCCGGCCGGCTGGAACAAGGTGCAGCTGAGCCGCTGGACGACCGCGGGCTACGTCGTCATGGCGGACGCCATCCAGGTTCGCTGAGATGACGATGCGGGGCCTCGAACGGATGGAGCGTTCCTGGCCGTGGCGGGCGCGGCTGTTCGCCGCGCTCGCCGTGCTCGGTGTCGGATGCTCCGGCCGGTGTGGCGGAGCGTCTGGCGCCGGGCCGCTGTCGAAGGAGGAGCTCCGCGCCATTCCCGGCGCGGTGGTCTTCCTGTCGGAGCGGGCGGGGCAGAAGGACGTGTGGTGGTGGGGTACGGACGGGAAGGAGAAGCAGCTCACGAGCGGCGAAGAGGACGAGTACCCAGGCCCGCCGTCGCCGGATGGGAAGTCGCTGCTGGTGATAGCGGCGCGCGAAGAGGGCGGGCTGCACTTCCAGCAGATGCGCCTGTTGCCCCTGGACGGGGGCGCCGCGGTGCCGCTGCATCCGCCCCGGGCCCGCACGCGCAACGCCAGCTGGGCGCCGGACGGCTCGTGGCTGGTGGCCGAGTCGGACGCGAAGGGCTTCAGCGACCTGGTGAAGCTGCAGCCGCGGGAAGGCGCGCCCGAGGTGCCGCTGACGCAGGTGAAGGAGGGCTGCTTCGAGCCGTCGGTGTCGCCGGACGGCGCGGAGGTGGCCTACGTGTGCAGCCGCGAGGGCGACCCGGAAATCTACGTGGCGCGCGCGGACGGCACGCAGGAGCGGCGCCTCACCTTCTTCCACAAGGAGGACCGCACGCCCGTCTGGAGTCCGGACGGCAAGTGGCTCGTCTTCGTCAGCGACCGAGAGGGCAAGGACCGGCTGTACCTGGTGCGCCCGGACGGCGCGGACCTGCGGGGGGTGTCCGGCCAGGCCTTCGCGGGCGACGAGCGCGAGGCGGTGTGGAGTCCGGACGGCCAGCACCTCGTGTACGTGAGCCGCCTGCCGGAGGGACTCAGCCGTCTCTGGAAGGTGCCCTTGGCCGGTGGCGCGCCGGTGGCGCTGACGGACGGGAAGCACCGGGACGACATGCCGGCGTGGAGCCCGGACGGGAAGTACCTCGCCTTCGTGTCCGAGCGTGACGGGGACACGGACGTGTACCTGATGCGCGCGGATGGCAGCGGGCAGACGCGGCTCACCACCTCGAAGGGCGCGGACTGGCTGCCGCGCTGGGTGGCCCGGCGCTGAGGGCTCACGCGTTGCTGCCCGGCTCCGGTGCGCCGGGCAGCGGCCCGGGGCCGGGCTCCTCGCGGGGCGGCTCCACGGGCAGGCTGAAGCAGAAGGTGGCGCCCCGGCCGGGCTCGCTCTCCACCCAGATGCGGCCGCCGTGCGCCTCGACGATGAGGCGGCTGATGTAGAGCCCCAGCCCCAGCCCCTTCGCGTCGACCGAGCGGCCCTGCCGCGTGCGGTAGTACTTGTCGAAGATGTGCGCCGCGTCCTCGGGGGACAGTCCCTGGCCCTGGTCGCTCACGGACACCACCACCCGCCCTTCCTGCGCCCGGGCGCGCACCACCACCGGCAGCGGCGGCGGGCTGTACTTCGCGGCGTTGCCCAGCAGGTTGGTGAGCACGCGCTCCAGCCGCGCCGGGTCCATCCACACGGCCGGCACCGGGCCGGCCACCTCCAGCCGGAAGCGCTCGCGCAGGTCCGGCGGCACGTCCCGCTCCAGCACCTCCTCCAGGAAGCGCACCAGGTCCCGCTGCTCGCGGCGCAGCTGGGCCCGCTTCGCCTCCAGGCGCGAGCCCTCCAGCAGGTCCTCAATCATGGAGCTCATCCAGCCCACGCTGCGGAGGATGGCCTCCGTGAGTCCCTCCTCGCGCGACAGCCGCCGCTCGTGCAGCCCGCGCTGGAGCAGGGCCGCGCGCAGGTTGATGACCTGGAGCGGGCTGCGCAGGTCATGCGAGATGAGGCCCACGTACTCCTCGCGCAGCCGGTCCAGCTCGTGGCGCAGGGTCAGGTCCTGCAGGCTGACCACCACGCCGCGCGGCGCGCCCGAGGGGCCGGGGACGGGGGCCGCCGTGCCCAGCACGGGCACCGTGTGCCCGTCCGCCTGGACGAGGAGGAACTCCTCCGGGCCCACCACCTTCCCCGTCTCCGCCGCGCGCGTGGAGGGCAGCTCCTCCATCGTCAGGGGGCTCCCGTCCGGGCGCCGGATGCGCTCCACGAAGCGGCCTCGCAGCAGCTCCGCCATCGGCGTGCCGAACAGCGTGTCCGCCACCCGGTTGGCCACCACCGTGTCGGTCAGCGGGTCCACGAAGACGACGCCCACGGGCGTGTGGTCCAGCACCACGTGCAGAAGGCTGCGCTGCATCTCCGCCTCCTCGCGGGCGCGGTGGACCCCGGCGAGGAACTGCGCGCGCTCGGTGACGTCGCGGAGGAGGGCGAGCATGCTCGTCCCGTCCCCGTCGGGTTCGGGCACGGGGCTCAGCCGGACCTCCAGCGACACCGTCGTGCCGTCCTTGCGCAGCCCTTCCAGGGCGCGCTCTCCGGGGGTGGCGGCGTCCAGCTGGCGTCCCCCGAAGAGGCCCTCCGGCACCAGCACCTCCACCTCGCGCCCCAGCAGCTCCTCGCGCCGGTAGCCGAACACCCGCTCCGCCTCCGCGTTGATGAAGCGCAGCAGCCCCTGGGAGTCGATGGCGAGCACCGGGGCCGGCGTCGTCTCCAGCAGCCCGCGGTAGCGCGCCTCGGAGGCCTCGAGCGCCGTGGTGACCTGCTGGCGCCGGACCTCCAGCACGTCCAGCGCCCGCGCCGACAGCAGCACGAGCACCGTGCCGCCCGCGCTCACCAGCGTGGCGAAGAGGGGGAACTTCGCCTCGTGGCCGATGACGCCCAGGCCGTGCAGCAGCACCAGCGTCGCGCCCAGCAGCTGGGGGCCCAGCAGCGCCACGGGCACCAGCCTGCGCGTGAGGAAGCCGCCCAGCGTGTTCCGGGTGAGGCGGGCCATCAACCCCTGCTCGGGCCGCGCGCAGAGCGTGCCCACGCCCAGCAGCATCATTCCGAACGCGGTGGGCAGGCCCATGCTGCGCTGACTGAGGAAGGGCAGGGTGCCCACGCCGACCAGCGGGCCCAGCAGCAGGCCGTTGAAGCCCAGCAGCGCGCCCAGCAGCGCCAACACCGTGAGCGCGTCCCTGCCGGGGCGCCGCCGCTCCGAGTCTCCCAGCTGTGCCAGCGCCCCTCCCAGCAGCACCAGGCAGCAGGCCGTGAGCGGCGAGGGGCGAGCCGCCGCCTTCCCTCCGCCTGTCAGCAGCGCCAGCGGCGAGAGGGGGGCCACGCCCGACCCCAGCAGGTCCTGGACGAGGCTCGCCGCGCCGATGGCCATCATCCCCAGCGCGCAGGCCACCGCCAGCGCCTCGCGAAGCGCGGAGGGCCGGCGCGTCAGTCGCAGGCCAAGCGACAGCCCTCCGAGCATCAGCGCGAGGCTGCTCGGCGCGGACGTCGCGGGGAAGCCCGCCAGCACCGACTTGAGGGCCGTGACGTCGCGCAACTGGCCCACCAGGGTCAGCATGCCCACGGCGAAGGCCCCCAGCGCCGCCAACCGGGCCACGGCGTGGACCACGGCCGCGTTACGACTCTGGGACCTCCCGGTCCAGCTCATCTCTGGCGTTCCCCCCGACGCGCGGATGCTCCATCGCCCCGGGCCAGGCAGGTGGCCCGGTCCAGGGAGGGGGTCCGCTCACGAACATGGACGCCCTGGGGAGGGATGCGTCGCGCGAGCGCGCAGCGCATCGGTCGATGGGGCAGGGCGTCGGCGGAGGCGCCGCCAGGCGCTACCCGGGCCGGATGCTCACGGACAGGCTCAGGCCCTCGCTCGCGCCCGTGCCCGGAAGGTGCGCGTCCACGTGAGCAGGCCCCGCAGCCACGCGGCGAGCAGCAGCCCGCCCACGGACAGCAGCACGGCCTCGACCGCGCCGACGCCCGGGTACAGGCCGAGGATGGGCAGGTGCAGCGGGCCCAGGATGAGTCCCAGCCCCATCGCGGAGAGTGCCGCGGCCGGCAGCGCCACGCGCAGGGCCCGCCCGGGCCCACCCAGCTCCGCGCTGCCCGTCCAGCCGGCGACGAAGCCGTTCACTCCCGGGGCCAGGAACAGCGCCACGGTGATGGCCACCATGCTCCACAGGGAGCCGAGGGCATTCGTGCGCTCGAAGCGGTCCTCTGGCAGCCAGCGTCCGCGCTTGCGAGTGGCCTCGCGCGAGCGCCCGCGCTTGCGCACGGGGAGGCTCGCGTAGCCCTTCATCACGTGTCGCTCCATGGCGCCACACCTCTGTCGGGAAGGTGAGCGCGCCCCCGGCGCCGGGCCGGAATGTCCAGGACGTCCGTCCAGGGAGCAGGCTGGCAGGCGGCCCGTGGCGTGCGAGCCGGCTACGGGGGCGGGAAGCTCCCCGGGTAGACGGTGAGCATCAATCCCCAGCCAGGGGCGGCGCCCACGTTGCGCGGCGTGTAGGCGTCCGCGCCCTCCACGCTCACGCGGAACGTCTCCGCGTCCGCGCCGGAGTGGACGTAGACGAACAGGCCATCCGGGCCGGTGCCGTCCTGGCCCACTCCGCTGAAGTCGGCGTTGGGGTAGTAGAAGCGGTCCGCCAGCTCGGTCCGGTCAGGCGTCACGCGCGCGCCCGCCACCGGGCGTCCGTCGGCGTCCACCACGCGGCCCAGTACGAAGCCCGCGTCGCGCAGCGTGGCGGCCTTGTCGTCGGTGTGGCGGAGCAGGCGGGGCTCGCCCACGGCGGCGGAGAGCGCGTCATGGAAGGACTCCGGCAGCGCCCAGGCGCGCGTGTCCACCAGGTCCGTGCGCGGCCGTGCGCTGGTGAAGGCCGTGTCGTAGATGACGGTGGCCGTGCGTACCAGCCCCGGCGCGGTGAGCCCCGCGGCCAGGCTCTGGTGCATCTCGCGCACGGGGACTCCGTCGACGCTGAAGGCGCCGTCGGCGGTCAGCGCGCCGGTGCCGAAGGTGGCATTCACGTCATTGACGGCCAGGCGCAGCGGCTCCTCGATGGAGACGGGCACTCCGTCCAGCGAGGGCACCGGCTGGCCCAGGGCCTCGAGCAGGCGTCGGGCCTCGGGCAGCACCTCGGCCCGGCCGCTGACGCGGATGAGGAGGTTGTCCAGGTCCACCGCCTCGGCATCCTCGGTGCGGACGCCGGGGTCCGGTGTCGAACCGTCGGAGCCACAGCCCGACGTGAGACCCAGCAGCACACAGATGGCAATCAAGAGAGGGCGCTTCATCGGCCGGGAACATCTTCACGGCCCCCCACCGCGGCAATCCACCCGGCCCGCCGTCCGTCCCCTGCCCGACGCCGCAGGAAGTGTCCGGCGCGCAATGCGCGACACCGGGCGGCCCGCCTGTCTGGTGGAGACAGGGGACACAGCCCGGTGTCGGAAATCCATCAGCCTTCGTGGGTGCCCGCCACGCTCAGGAGGGGTGGCCCCCTCCGGTGCGCCGCGGAGTCCGGCTCAGCGCCAGCCGCCGCCGTCCTTGCTGGAGTTGGAACTGGAGCTGGAGCTGGAGCTGGAGCGACCACGGCCACTCGGGGGCGAGCCGCTGCTGGAGCCGGAGCGCGAGGACGAGTTGCCACCGTTGCCCCAGCCGCTACCGCTGCTGCCGCTGCTGCTCCGGCCGCTGCTGTTGCTGCTGTTGTTGTCGCTGCTCCGGCTGCTGCCACCGCTGTTCCAGCCGCTGCCGCTGCCGCTGCTGCGGCCGCTGCTGGAGCTGCCGCGGTCATCGTTGTCGCTGCTGCTCCGGCCGCTGCTGTTGCCGCGCCCCGACGGCGGCGTGCTGTAGCCACCGCTGGAGGAGCCACTGGAGCCGCTGGAGCCGCTGCCCGAGCTGCCGGAGCTGCTGTTGCCGGAGTTGCCACGGCCCCAGGCGCCACCGGAGTTGCCACGGTCATCGTTGTCGTTGTCGTTGCTGTTGCTGTTGCCGCGCCCCGCGGGCGGACGGCCGTAGCCACCGGAGTTGCCGTTGCCGTTGCCGGAGTTGCCGTTCCCGTAGCCACCACCGGAGTTGCCGTTGCCGGAGTTGCCACCATTGCCCCAGCCCCCGTCACTGCGAGGAGGCGTGGTGCCGTGGCCGGTGCCGGACGGCGGCGGGCGGCGGCCATACGAGGAGTCGTTGTTGTTGTTGGAGGTGTAGCTGGACGGGCGGGACGCCGGCCGCGAGGCGCGACCCACGTAACCGTAGACGGGCGAGGCCGTGTGCGTGCGGTCCCACACGTAGCCGCGGTTGCGCTCGTAGCGGTAGCCCCGGTTCTGGCTCGGGTAGTAGTCGTGGGAGTGGCGCCCGCGCAGGTTGCAGTTACCGCCGTGCGCGTGCGGGTGGTAGTCCCAGTACCAGACCAGCGACGGGCCCCGGTAGTAGTACGCGTTGTCCGTGTAGGTGTAGTACGTCATCGACGGCTCGTACTCGTGCGCGTGCGTGTGGGTGTGCGAGCACCAGCCGCCGCCGTGGTCGTCGGGAATCGGGTGGTCACCCGAGTAGCTGTAGTCGACGACCGTGACCGTCCGGTTGGAGCGGTAGTGGCCATCATGGACGTGGGCAACACAGCCGGTACCCATCATCAGGGCGAGCGGGATGGCGAGTGCGAGCAAGCGGCGCATGTGAGCAATCTCCTGGACGGGGGTGGACCGGCAGAGCGTCCACTTTCGCGACCACACGGAAGGAGACGGGGCAGGGTGAAGGAAATTCACATCGGGGATCCGCTTCCCTGCCCGGCCGCCCCTCTCCGTAACACCTTCCCCTCCAGGATACCCTCTGCTGTCCTCTGGTGGACACTGCCCCGGCTGGTGTAGGGGGAAATGTACGCGCGCAGCCCGAGCCCGGGTGGACCGGCGGCCGGCCGCGCGAGGAGCGGGGAATCATGGCGGAGATGGACTTCGGACGGGGGGCAGGCGCGCTGTGTCCGCTTCACCCCGAGCGGATGGCGTCGGGCACCTGTACGCGCTGCGGCAACTTCATGTGCGAGACGTGCAGCGAGCGTGGCACGCAGGCCATGTGCCCCGGGTGCCGCGAGCGCGCCGGGCTGGGCGCCCAGGCCTTCACGCTGAACCGCGAGAACTGGAGCGTGGGCGCGCTGCTGGAGGTCTGCTGGGAGGCCTTCAAGCGCGAGTGGGTGATGATCACCGTCGGCGTGCTCATCGTCATGGCCGGCTCCATCGTCGGGTCCATCGTCTCGCAGATTCTCGGCGTCATCGGCGGGGTGGCGGACCACTGGGCCGTCACCGGCCTGTTCCTGGTCATCGGCTACATCGTGTCCACGGTGGTGCAGGGCCTGGTGTCCCTCGGCTTCCTGCGGATGCTCTTCGACGTGCTGGAGGGCCAGCGCGCGGACGTGGGGCGGATGTTCACCCAGTTCCATAAAGCCGTCCCGTACCTGCTCACCACGCTGCTCATCTTCGCGCTGTTCATCCCCCTCCTCCTCCTCGTCTTCGGCGGCGCGCTGGGCGCGGCGGCCATCACCGGAGGCCTCTCCTCCCTCCAGAACGTGGACTGGACGGCGATGGGTGGGGACAGTGCCTCGGAAGAGGTGGCGCGGAATATCGGCTCGCTGGGGCCCAGCCTCGTGGTGGCCGGGCTCGTGGGCTTCGGGCTCTACATCTTCCCGGGCATGTGGCTCATCCTGCCAATGCTGCTGGTGCAGCCGGCGCTGGCCCGGAGCGAGAACCCCACGCCCATGGAGACGCTGCGCCGCTGCTTCGCCTACGCGCGCGGGGAGCGCTGGTCCCTCGTCGGCGTCTCGCTGCTGGGCGGGGCCATCGGCATCGCGGGCTTCCTGGCCTGCTGCGTGGGAGTCCTCCCCGCCGTGGGCCTCTTCCAGCTCCTGGTTGCGGGAGTCTACCTGGCGCTCAGCAACGGCGCGGAAGAGGTCTGAGCGGGTGATGCCCGCGTGAAGCGGGCGCGCTGCTCGAAGCCGCCCGCGTGACGCGGGCTCGCTGCTCGAAGCCGCCCGCGTGATGACGCGGGCTCGGGGCTCGGAACCGCCCGCGCGAAGGTTGCGCGGGCCCGGGCCCCGGGGGCCTCAGTGCACCAGTCGCTCGGGGGAACCCGAGCGGGGCACGGACAGCTTGCCCAGGCACATGAGGATGTGCTCGCGGTACTCGGTCAGCTCGCGCAGACCGCACAGCATCCACCGGCCGCCGATGACCAGCGTGGGCACGCCGCGCACGCCGCGGTTGGCCGCGTCGCGGTGCTCGTCGAGGATGAGCCGGCGCGTCTCCTCCGAGCGGAAGGCCGCGGAGAACTCGTTCATCGCCAGGCCCACGCGCGACGCCAGCTCGAACACCACGTCCGGGCGGGACACGTTGATGCCCTGCTCCAGCGCGGCGCGCTGCATGGACTTCGCGAGGAACGCGCGCGCCTGCGGGCCCTGGAGCCGCGCCGCTTCCAGCGCCGCCAGCGCCGGCACGCTGGTGCGCGGTGGATCACCACCCAGCCACAGGTCCGTGGACAGGAGGCTCGCGGAGGGGTCGGGCTCGCGCTGTGCACGCTGCACCTCTTCCACCAGCCCGCGCTTCTCGCGCTCAGTGGGAAGTGCGTCCTGGAGGCGCAGCGGATACGGCCTGACGCTCCAGCGGAGGGCTTCGCCAAACTCCTGGCGCAGCACATCGAGTCGCTGGTCGGCGAGGTAGCACCAGGCACAAAGCACGTCCTGGTAGACGGTGATCTGCAGCGGCTTGTGCAGCGTTTTCATGGAGGGCCGCCAGATTAGAGGGGTCTCGCGGCCGATGCCAACTGCCGAAGACACCCGGGCCGCGAAGGCATTCCTGTGTTCCTGAGGAGCATGCAAGGCGCCTTGCCCTATGGGCCCGCTTGCTTCCAAGCGTGCGGGCAGCCTCGCGCGGAGGGTGCATCCCCACCCGCTCACCCGGCCGGAGCCGCCCGTGGCCCGCCCGCCCGCGCCTCGGCGTACGCCAGCGCATGGTCGATGATGGCTCCGGCGATGTCCTTGCCCGTGGCCCCCTCCAGCCCCTCGAAGCCCGGGCTGGAGTTGATCTCCATCAGCCGGGGCCCGTCGCGGCCCTCCAGCATGTCCACGCCCGCCACCTCCAGGCCCAGGACGTGCGCGGCCTTCACCGCCGTCTCCAGGTACGCCGCCGGAAGCTCGATTGCCTGCCCCTCGCCGCCGCGGTGGATGTTGGAGCGGAACTCGCCCTTCTTCGCCTTGCGCCGCATCGCCCCCACCACCTGGCTGCCCACCACCAGCGCCCGCACGTCCCGTCCCTCGCTCTCCGCGACGAACTCCTGGAGCACGATTTCCTGACCCAGGTCCCAGAACGTGTCGAGGATGGTCTGCACCTCCGGCAGCGTGTGGGCAATCATCACCCCCACGCCCTGCGTGCCCTTGATGAGCTTGATGATGACGGGCAGTCCGCCCACCTCCTCCACCAGCCGGCGCACGTTGCTGCGGTCATGCGCCATGACGGTGCGGGGGATGTCCAGCCCGGCGCGCGACAGGAACTGCAGCGCGCGCAGCTTGTCCCGGCTGCGCGCAATCGACGTGGGCGGGTTGAGGACGGGCACGCCCATCATCTCGAAGTGGTTCACCACCGCCAGCCCGTAGGCCGTAATCGACGCGCCGATGCGCGGCACCACCACGTCCACCCCCCGCACCTCCACACCGCGGTACGTCATCCGCGGCGCGCTCTTCGCCAGCAGCAGGCAGCAGCGCAGTGTGTCGAACACCAGCGGGCGGTGTCCCCGCTCCTTCACGGCCTCCACCAGCCGGCTCGTGGAATACAGGGACCTCTTGCGGGACAGGATGGCCACCGTCTTCTTCGCGCGCGGGCGGCGAGGCGCGCGCACGGGACGCTCGGGTGCCTGGGGCCCAGGCAGGACCGGGGCCTTCTTCGACTTCACTTTACGGGGGGACATGGGCGGGGCGCGGGAGCCTAGCACGTGCCACCCGACAGGGCGGGCCGAGTGGGTGCCGTTTGCTATCCTCATGGCAGATGAGTGCTCCCCCTCCGCACCCTGACGACATCCACACCAGCCCCGGCGACCTCGGGCAGGACCTGGCCCTCTCCCCGCAACTCGGGGAGACACTCGTGGTGGACCCCCGCACCACGGTGAAGCTCCACAAGTGCCGGCTGTCCGTGTCCTCCGGTCCCGACACCGGCCGCTCCGTGGTGAGCGACAAGGAGCGCCTGCGCTGCGGCGCGCACCCCGGCAATGATTTGGTGCTCGTGGAGGACCGCACCGCCAGCCGCCACCACTTCGAAATCCAGTTCACCGAGCGCGGCTACCTCCTGGTGGACCTGGGCTCCACCAACGGCACCTTCCTGGACGGCCGGCGGATTGAGCGCGCCTACCTGTCCCCCGGCTCGCAGATTCGCGCCGGCTCCTCGATGCTGACCTTCGCGCCGCTGGACGAGGAAGTCACCATCGAGCCCGACCGCGACAGCGAGCTGTGCGGCATGGTCGGTCAGAGCATGAAGATGCGGCAGATTTTCGGCCTCATCAAGAAGATCGCCCCCCTGGACGTGTCCGTCATCATCCAGGGCGAGACGGGCACCGGGAAGGAGCTGGTGGCGCGCGCCATCCACGAGCTGTCCGGCCGCACCCAGGGCCCCATGGAGGTGCTGGACTGCGGCGCCATTCCGCCCAACCTCATCGAGAGCGAGCTGTTCGGCCACGAGAAGGGCGCCTTCACCGGCGCGGTGGCCGGCCGCCCCGGCGCCTTCGAGCGCGCCCATGGGGGCACCATCTTCCTCGACGAGCTGGGCGAGCTGCGCCTGGACCTCCAGCCCAAGCTGTTGCGCGTGCTGGAGAACCACGAGGTGCGGCGCGTGGGCGGCAACGACGTCATCGAGGTGAACTGCCGCGTCATCGCCGCCACCAACCGCGACTTGATGAAGGAGATTCAGGCGGGCAACTTCCGCGAGGACCTCTACTTCCGCCTGTCGGTGATTACGGTGCAGCTGCCGCCGCTGCGCCAGCGCCGGGACGACATCCCCCTCATCCTCAAGCGCGCGCTCGCCGACCCGGAGCTCGTCGGCAAGCACGGCAAGAAGCGCTTCTCCGCGGAGGCCCTGGGCCTGCTGATGTCCTACGCGTGGCCGGGCAACGTGCGCGAGCTGATGAACGTGCTGTCGCACGTGCTGACCTTCAGCGAGGGCGAGGAGGTCCTCCCCTCCCACCTGCCGCCCCGCGTCCGCGGCCAGGCCCGCGAGGGGCCGCTGCCCTTCAACGAGCACCTCTCCTTCAAGGACGCCAAGGAGCAGCTGCTGGAGAACTTCGAGCGCGAGTACGTCACCAGCGTCCTGACGCGCTGCGAGGGCAACCTCTCCCGCGCCGCCCGCGAGAGCGGCCTGCACCGCAAGTCCATTGAGCGGCTGGTGAAGAAGTACCAGCTCGACACCAAGGGCATGAAGTCGCGGTAGCCCTCCTGCTGTCCGGCCGGACGGGCCCCCTCCGCCCCCGGGTGTCCGCCCGCCGACACGCATTCGTGACTGGGATGTGGTCTTCTGTGGGCCAGATCCGTGCGCTTCCCGTCAAGTTGACGTATGTGCGTCCGGAGCGGAATCCCCGGAACATGCGAGTGCCATGAATACACAGCGTCCGAGACGAGGGGGACAATCCGGACAGGCGATGGTGGAGGCCGCGTTGACGCTTCCTCTCGTCGTCTTCCTCGTGCTGGGCACGTTGCAGCTCTTCTTGATGCTGCAGGCACGTGTGCTGGCCCACTACGCCGTCTTCCGCGCCACGCGCGCGGGGGCGGTGGGCTACGGCGACTGCGAGCGGATGACCCACGCGGCCATCCTCGCGCTGCTGCCGTCGTTCCACTCCTTCCTCGGCAACTCCACGTCCGCGACGGTGGTGCAGCACGGCGGCGGCGCCAACGCGCCGGCGAAGCTGGCGGCGGCCTTCGCGGCCCGCCGGGGCAACCGCTACGCGGGCGGCGGCGCTCCGGGGCCCCGGATGGACGGCGTCCATGACGGCGCCATCGTGTGGATCAACCGCTTCATCCAGGGCGGCGGGGTGCCCAGCCCCCAGGACCGCAACTTCGACCAGCCCGACCACCTGCGGCAGCTCGAGGTGCGGATGGTGTACTGGTATCCGCTGCGGATTCCCTTCGCCAACTGGGTCATGTCGCGCATGTTCCTCGCGCAGCTGAACCTGGAGGAATACACCGCCTCCAACCCGCTCATCATGGCCGAGCGGAACGCCGACTGGAACCGCGGTGAGTTCACCGACCCGTTCGAGCTCACCGGTGACGTCGGCGCCGAGCTGCTGTCGCGCGTGCGCCGGCAGCAGTACGTCTTCCCCATCGAGACGACCTTCACGATGCGGATGCTGACGCCGCTGAAGTCCCGCTTCTTCCCCACCATGAACTGCCCCCGGTGAACCTGATGAGTGCGCGCCCTTCTTCCAGAGCTCGCGGTCCCGGTGGCCAACCCCGAGCCCGCGGGGCCATTGGCCCGCTCAGCGCCCGCATGCATGGCCTGCTCCGCGCCCGCTCGCGCGGCCAGTCGATGACGATTTTCGTCCTCGCCATGTTGCTGGTGGTGCTGATGGTGTCCCTCACGCTGTCCTTCTCCATGAAGGTGCGTGAGCGAATCGAGGTTCAGACGGTGGCGGACGCCGCCGCCTACACCAATGCGGTGGCCACCGCGCGCACCATGAACAACATCGCGGTGCTCAACCGCACGCAGATTGCCCACGCGGTGGCGCAGGCGGGCGCGCAGAGCATCATCTCCTGGACCACGCTCTACCGCGCCCACCTCAACGCCTCGCGCTCGTCCTTCGGTGGCGCGAAGTGGCCCTACCAGATTGCCCAGCTCGGGTGCCTCTGTCCCTGGAGCAGCACCTGCCGCCGCCTGTGCCGGTGCGGCAACAAGGGCGTGCGCGACTTGAACCTGCTGCAGCGCGCCTACCGGATGGAGGACCAGCGCGTGGAGGCCATCTTCCTGGGCGCCGACGCGCGGGCCGCCCTTCAGGTGTTTCTCCACCAGGTGGCCCAGCTCGCCATCTATGCCTCGCAGCAGGAGGTCTACCGCGACCTCTCCGACTCGCTCCATGACCAGGACTTCACCAGGGAAATCGCCAACGCGGCCGCGCCGGGCCCCACCCGCGGCGAGTGGCTCACCCCTGGGGGCGTGACGACGAACCGCAGTGAGCTCCGGGGCGGGGCCATGTGCACGGACACGGGCGCCATGTGCGAGCTGCCCCTGTCCGTCGCCCACGCCGTCACGGCCGCCTCCGGCAGCCGCGGCTACCGCTTCGTCACCCACCGCGCCCAGGAGCACTACCTGCCGCACATGGTGCGCATCCTCGCGCTGGCCTTCCTCAACGCCCGGAGCATCGCCATCGCCCAGGGCGAGGGGACGACTTACTTCAACCGGCCTGCCCGCAACTTCACGATGGCCGCCATCATGAACATGATTCCCCCCTACGCGCCGGCCATCTCCGGGGTGGACCTGGGCACGGTGGACACCATCTACATGCACATCCTCAACGGCGGCGGGCTGCCCTGCCCGCCGGTGTTCCCGGGCACGCCCCAGTGGGCCTGGTCGGAAGTCGCCGCGTCGGGGACCTCGTTCGTGCACCGGTGGACGGGCGGCAGCGACCGCATCCCCTTCGTCCACTTCCTCGTGCCGTGCACCGGCGGCCTCAGCAGCTGCCCCGGCATCTGGCCGGCCTTCA
This sequence comes from Pyxidicoccus trucidator, assembly GCF_010894435.1. Classification (NCBI taxonomy): domain Bacteria; kingdom Pseudomonadati; phylum Myxococcota; class Myxococcia; order Myxococcales; family Myxococcaceae; genus Pyxidicoccus; species Pyxidicoccus trucidator. The sequence goes on from NZ_JAAIXZ010000003.1 coordinate 687,368, forward strand.
TCGACTACAACGCCCGCGCCGTCGTCGATGAGGACGACAACTTCGGCCAGCCGAAGAACTTCGCGCTCGTCCAGCGCGACCTGGGCCAGCGCACGGTGCCGGACCCCTGGAACTTCTTCATGCGCTTCCGCTTCGAGCCGAGCAACGATGGCCGCTTCGACAACCGGGGCCTCGTGCTGGCGGACGGCACGCCCAACCGCATGCAGACGGCGCTGTCCACCGGCATCGCCTACTACCACCGCGGTGAGAGCCTGGGCTTCAACCACTGGAACGAGCCGCCCAACCTGCTCAACCCCTACTGGCGCGCCACGCTGGTGGCCGCCGACATCGACAGCGACGGCCTGAACGACGCGCGAGACACCCTCCGCAACAACGGCGCTCCGGTCGCCGCCGACACTTTCGAGGCCCTGCGCGGCGTGGGCTTCAGGGGGATTCAATGAACCCGCACGTCCCGATGCGCCGTCGCAAGTCCCGGGGCGCGGCCCTGGTGGAGACCGCCCTGGGCGCCACGCTCATGGTGACGGTCATCGCCTTCGGCATCCACTTCGCCGAGGTGGGCTACCTGTCGCTCAAGGTGCAGGAGGCCGCCATCTCCGCGCTGTGGCACGGCACCCACGGGACGATGCATCGGACGGCCACCGACTACTCGAAGGCGGACGACACGATGCGGGCCGCGGGCGCGGACGCGCAGCGCCGCTACGCGGACTTCAACGGCCTGTCCTCCGTCAACAACCCCCCGGGCATCACCCAGGTCTTCACCCGGGGCCGCGACATGCAGGTGAACTGCGACGTGGGCGGCGACCCCGACTGGGACGGCGCGCTCCTCACCCAGCTCATCTACCGCGACCGCGGCGCGGCCCACTGCGAGTCCCAGGCCACGCTGGACCTCTTCCGCTTCCCCACCTCCTTCCTCGACCAGGGCGGCGGCGCGCTCTACAAGCAGGAGCACGCGGACGACCGCTTCGGCAACCTGCGCGTGTGCGGCATGGGCCGGCCCGTGGCGGGGGCGTGCAACGGCCGCATCTCCATGCTGGTGGACGACTGGGGCCTGGCCAGCAGCGGCGCCATCAGCGAGACGCTCACCTGCCAGATGCCCTTCGGGCAGATGCCGTACGAGCTGGACCCGCCCATCTTCGTCCCCATCCCCTGCGCCAACCTGCCCTTCTACGCCGCGGTGCTCGGCACCTACGCGCCCACCGCGCTCATCATCCCCCCCATGTCGGACTTCATGCCCCTGGGGGTGCTGCAGTTCCCCGCGCCCATCAAGTCGCGGTACTTCTTCATGAGCGCGCCAGGCGAAGAGGTGGTCTTCCTGCAGGTGCCCACGCTGGACCAGCCGGGAGGCGCCTCGGGCATGTTCGCCACCACGCCCGGCTCCGTCCTCGCGCTCTCCACCCCCTGGTACGGCATCTCGTATGGCATGCGCGTGGCCAACCGGGGCTGCTTCCTCGGCAAGGACTGCGATTAACCCTCCGCCCTCAACAAGGACGACACTCATGACGACGATGCGAAGGCTGTTCAACCGACTGGGCCCCGCCGCCTTCCTGGGCGCGCTGCTCGCCGCCTCGCCCGTGCTCGCGGACCGCGCGCAGTGCGAGGCCGGCTGTGCCACCCAGGGCGGCGAGACGCTCCAGACCTGCATGGACCGCTGCCCCTCTCCGAGCTCCGCGCTGAAGGGCGGCAACTCCTCCGACTTCCAGGGCTGCGCCACGCGGTGCACCAAGAAGTTCGAGAAGAACTTCCAGGCCTGCTCCAGCCGCTGCCCCAAGGAGGGGCCCAGCGGCAAGGAGAAGGCGGCCTCCATGCCGGAACAGGAGTGAGGCGTGGTCCGGGGACGTGAGCCGCGAGGCACGGTATGAAATGGATGTTGCTGCTGGTGGTGCTGGGCGCGGGCAGTGAGCCGGCGTCCCCTGGCCCCGCTCCCACGGCCCCCGCGGCCCCCGCGGCTCAGAAACCCCACTCCGCCCCGGCGAAGCCGAAGGCGACTCCCAAGGCCCCCGCCAAGGGGAAGGCGGCCGCCGAGCCGCCCGTGCCCCCAGACCTGCCGCCGCCGAAGCCGACCACGCTGGGGGACTTCTACGACCTGGAGGAGGTCGAGGAGGAGCTGCCGTTCTCCTTCCAGAACCCGCCCCCCGGCCTCGAGCTGCCGCCCATCTACAAGCAGCCCTTCGTCTGGGACGTGCCCCGGGTGCTGGACATCATCGACGTGCCCGGGGTGATGCTGGCCAACGGCATCCCCGTGCGGCTCAAGGCGGTGCGCAGCGCGGACAAGCCCGAGGCGCTGCTCCAGCACATCGTCGACCGCTGGATTGAGTGGGGCCTGTTCATCCCCCCTCCGGAGGAGCAGAAGCAGACGCTCCAGGAGGTGCAGCTCACCGCCGTCGACCCCGAGCGGTTCATCACCTACACCGTCATCCTCCAGCCCAACGTGGACGGCACCACCACGCTGTACCTGGGCGAGGCCAACCTGTCGCAGCCTCCGAAGCCGACGACGTCCATCGCCCCCGTGTACCCCGGGGCCGAGGGCCTGATGACGAGCGACCTGGAGGTGGTCCGCTCGGTCAACTACTCGGTGCGCGCGAAGGAGGCCGAGGTGGCGGCCTTCTACAAGACGGAGCTGGGCAAGGCGGGCTTCCAGGAGGTCCAGCCGGGCCGCTTCCGCGCCGGGTCGGAGGAGGTGGAGCTGATACTCAAGCCCTTCCAGCCCGGGACGCTGTCCGTGGCGGTGATGCGGAGGACCGTCGCCCCGGAGGCGCCCAGGCCCACCGGCGATTGAAGGCTCCCGGGGAGCGTGTTACGGCCGCTCTCAATATGAGCGACACGCCCCCGAAGGAGAAGGACTTCAAGGACACCGTCAACCTGCCCCGCACGGAGTTCCCCATGAAGGGGAACCTGGCGCAGCTCGAGCCTCGGATGCTCGGCTGGTGGGGAGAGCGGGGCATCTGGGGCAAGATTCTGGAGAAGAACGCGAAGGTCGAGCCCTTCGTGCTGCCGGACGGCCCGCCGTATGCCAATGGCCACCTGCACGCCGGCCACGCGCTGAACCGCGTCCTCAAGGACATCGTCGTGAAGTACCGCAACATGTCCGGCCGCCTGTGCGACTTCATCCCCGGCTGGGACACGCACGGCCTGCCGATTGAGCAGGCCGTGGAGAAGCGCCTCAAGGACAAGAAGGTGGACAAGCGCACCCTGTCGCGCGACGCCTTCCTGGAGGCGTGCCGCGCCTACGCGCTGGAGTTCATCGAAATCCAGAAGGGCGAGGCCCAGCGCATGGGCACCTTCGCGTCGTGGGACAAGCCCTACAAGACGCTCGACTTCCCCTACGAGGCGCAGGAGATCCGCGAGCTCGCCAACTTCGCGCGCCGGGACATGCTCTACCGCCGCAAGAAGCCGGTGTACTGGTGCCTCACGGACCAGACGGCGCTGGCCGAGGCGGAAGTCGAGTACGAGAACCACAAGTCCCCGTCCGTGTACGTGGCCTTCAAGGCCGGCCCGGAAGTGGCGGACAAGGTGCCCGCGCTGAAGGGGAAGGACGTCGCCTTCGTCATCTGGACCACGACGCCCTGGACGCTGCCGGCCAACCTGGCCATCGCCGTCAACCCCGAGTTCGAGTACGTCTTCTACCAGCTCGGCGAGCGCGTCATCTGCGTGGCCAAGGACTTGCTGCCCAAGGTGCTGGCGGAGGTGAAGTCGGACGAGCTGGCGGTGAAGCACGTGCAGCTCCCCGGCGGCGAGGTGTCCGCCGCGGCGCTGGTGGACCCGTCGCGAATCCTCGCGTACGTGCGCGGCGAGGAGCTGGAGCACCTGACGTACCAGCACCCCTTCTATGAGCGGCGGGGCCGCGTCCTCCTCGGCGAGCACGTGACGCTGGAGGCCGGTACGGGCCTGGTGCACACGGCGCCGGGGCACGGCCAGGAGGACTACGAGGTCGGCCTGAAGTACGGGCTGGACATCTACAACCCGGTGCGCCCGGACGGCCGCTACGACGAGACGGCAGGCGAGGCGCTGGCGGGCAAGAAGGTCTTCGAGGCCAACCCGCTCGTCATCGCCACGCTGGTGGAGAAGGGCGCGCTGCTGAACGACGCGAAGGACACCGTCGAGCACAGCTACCCGCACTGCTGGCGCTGCCACAACCCCATCATCCTCAGCGCGACGTACCAGTGGTTCATCCCGCTGGACAAGCCGTTCCGCGGCGAGAAGACGTACCGCCAGGCGGTGCTGGACGAGGTGGACAAGGTGCAGTGGGTGCCCTCGTGGGGGCACAGCCGCATCCGGGGCATGCTGGAGACGCGGCCGGACTGGACCATCAGCCGCCAGCGCACGTGGGGCGTGCCCATCTGCATCGCCTACTGCGAGGGCTGTGAAGAGGCGGTGGTGTCGCCCGAGCTGATGGACCGGGTGGCGGACAAGGTGGAGACGGAAGGCGTGGGCGTCTGGTACCGCACGCCGGTGAAGGAGTTCCTGCCCGCGGACTTCAAGTGCCCGCGCTGCGGCAAGGGCGAGTTCCGGCGCGAGACGGACATCCTCGACGTGTGGTTCGACTCGGCGTGCATGTTCTCCGCGGTGCTGGAGAAGCGGCAGCGGATTCCGGCGGACCTCTTCCTGGAGGGCAGCGACCAGCACCGCGGGTGGTTCCACTCGTCCATGCTGGTGGCGGTGGGGACTCGCGACATGTCGCCCTACAAGGCCTGCCTCACCCACGGCTTCGTGGTGGACGGCCAGGGCGAGAAGATGTCGAAGAGCAAGGGCAACGTCGTCGCGCCGGAGAAAATCATCCAGCAGTACGGCGCGGAGGTGATGCGCCTGTGGGTGGCGGCGAGCGACTACCGCAACGACGTGCGCCTGTCGGACCAGATTCTGAAGGGCCTGTCGGAGGGCTACCGGAAGGTCCGCAACACGGTGCGCTACGCGCTGAGCAACCTGTATGACTTCGACCCGGCGCTGCACACGGTGCCGGCGGCGGAGCTGCTGCCGCTGGACCAGTGGGCGCGAGGCCGGCTGGCGCAGGTGGTGGAGCGGGTGCGCAAGGCGTACGAGGACTACGAGTTCCACCTCGTGTACGCGACGGTGCTGGACTTCGTCGCGGGCGACTTGTCGGCGGTGTACTTCGACATCCTGAAGGACCGGCTCTACACGTGGCGCACGGACGGCAAGGCGCGGCGCAGCGCGCAGACGGTGCTGCACGAGGTGTCGTCGGTGCTGCTGCGGCTGCTGGCGCCGGTGATGAGCTTCACGACGGAAGAGGCGTGGCAGTTCCTGCCGGGGAAGCAGGCGGAGAGCGTGTTCCTGGCGGGCTTCCCGGAGCCGGCGGCGAAGTTGGAGCCGGCGCTGGCGGAGCGGTACGCGAAGCTGTTCACGGTGCGCGGCGCGGTGCAGGGCGTGCTGGAGGCGGCGCGGCGGGACAAGCTCATCGGCGCGTCGCTGGAGGCGCGGGTGGTGCTGACGGCGGACGCGAAGGCGCGCGACTTCCTGAAGGCGCACCTGGACGAGCTGCCGGGGCTGTTCATCACCAGCCAGGTGGAGCTGTCGGACTCGGCGGGTGAGAAGGCGCAGCCGCTGGACGTGACGCAGGCGTTCGGCGAGGGCGTGCGGGTGATGGCCGAGGTGCTGGCGGCGAAGGGCGAGAAGTGCCCGCGCTGCTGGACGTACACGGAGGCCGTGGGGCACGGCGGCGACGTGTGCCTCAAGTGCCGGGACGCGCTGGCGGCCTGAGCCCCGCGTCCGCCGTGAGAGGCCCCGCGCCCTTTCCGCGCGCGGGGCCTCCTGCGTTGTCACCCACGCCGCTCACGAGCGCGTGGGTGGAGCGCGCGGGTCCTCAGGGCGTGTAGAGCAGGGCCGTGTTGGTGTAGGCGCCCGCGACGAAACCGCCGGCGACGAGCACCTTGCCCGACGGCAGCAGGACGGTGGCGGAGCCATAGCGGGACGCCGGCATGCTCACGGAGAAGGACGTGGTGCCCGTGGCCGGGTCGAAGAGCTCCGTGATGGAGCCGATGTCCTGGGTGCCACCGGTGACGAAGACCTTGCCCGACGGCAACATCACCTGGGAGGAGGTCGTGCGGCTGTGGACCAGTGAGCCCACGCTCGTCAGGGTGTTGAGCAGCGGGTCATACTGCGAGAGGGCAAGCCCGACGTTCAGCAGGACCTTGCCGGAGGGCAGCAGGTAGGCACGGTTCCAATTTGTGCCGGTCAGTCCGGTGGCGGGCGCCCAGGTGTCCGTGGCCGGGTCATAGAGCTCGGCGGCGGCTCCACCGCCGGCGACCAGGAGCTTCCCGGAGGGCAGGGTCACCGTCACGTGGGTGGAGCGTGACGTGGCCGTGGGACTCGTCACGGGGACCCAGGCATTGGTCGCGGGGTCATACAGCTCGGGGATGCGGCCGCCGCCTGTCTCGGCGGAGGTCCCTCCGATGACCAGCACCTTTCCCGAGGGCAGCAGGGTGGCCGTGTGGCCCCCGCGCGAGAAGGTCATGGGCGCGGCCTCCGTCCAGGTGTTGGTCGTGGGGTCGTAGATGTCGGCATTCCGGGTCTCGCCGCCGCTCGACGTGTTGGTGACGCCTCCCACCGCCAGGACCTTGCCGGACGGCAGGCGCGTCAGCGTATGGCCCCAGCGCGCTCGGGCCATGTTGCCCGCGGCACTCCAACTGCCCGTGGCCGGGTCATAGAGCTCGGCCGAGGTATGGATGGCCGGGTTGTAGCCTCCAGACACCAGCACCTTGCCGGAGGCAAGCATGATGGCGGAGGCATTGTAGCGGAGCGTGAGCATGCTGCCGGTGGTGTCCCACTTCGCCACGGTGCCGCTGCCGCAGTCCGTGCCGTTGAGGACGCTGACGCTGAAGGTATGCGACGCGGAGAAGCCCCGCGCATTGGTGACGGTGGCGGTGATGGTCGGCGCGGCGCCCGAGGGCACGCAGGCCGGGGCCGTCCAGCGGACCTCGCTGGAGGTGAAGCCGTTCGTCGGAGTGCCCACGGTGCCGGTGCTCGCGGCCCAGCCGAAGGTGAGGGCGCTTCCGTCGCCGTCCTCGGCAATCACGCGCAGGGTGGCGCTGCCGCCGCCGGCCACGGTGCTCGCGGACTGGTGCGTGAGGACGATGCGGGGCGGGATGCTCGCGCCCGTGCCCGGGCCCACGCAGACGCGCAGCGTGCCCTGGCTCCTGCCGCCATGCGTGTCCGACACGGCGACGGTGAGCGGGCAGTTGCCGCACGGGTCTCCGGCGGGCAGGGCGCTGGGCGTGAAGGACGCGCTGGGCGAAGTGGCCTGGGTCCAGGTGCCCGCGCAGGCGGCGGTCCACTGATAGGAGAGGGTGTCGCCATCCCCGTCGACGGCGTCCACGGTGACGGTGGTGCTCTGGCCCACCGGCACCGGCGAGCGGGAGACGGTGATGCCTCGCACGGTCGGCGACGTGTTGAAGGAGACGCCGACGCTGGCACTGCCCGCCGTCCCTCCGTCCGTGGAGATGACATTGATGGAGAGGTTGATGGTGGCCGACGCGCCGCGCGAGTCGGTGACGGTCAGCGTGAGGGAATAGGTGCCGGAGGTCTGGGGAGCCGTCCACTGTGTCGTCGCCGTCCCGGTGGCGTTGTAGCTGCCGCCCGTGGCCGTCCAGGCATACGTGAAGGTGTCATTCACGTCCGGGTCATGCGCCGTGGCCCGCAGGGTGATGCTCCCGCCCGGCAGCACCGTGCTGGACGACGCGACGAGCGAGTCGATGCAGGGGACGGTGTTGTCGAAGGCGGGCGTCGTGTCGATGGACTGGAGGGTGATGGCCACCACGGCGGTCTCACCCGTGACGATGGTGACGCCGGTGGCCTGTCCGCGGTAGCGCAGGGCGCCCTCGGTGTTGAACGCCTCGGCGGTGAAGGTGCGCTGGGTGCCGGCGGGCACCTGGTAGAGGGCGCCGCTCCATGAACCGTTCGCCAGGGTCAGCGTGGTGGTGGAGGCCGGCACGCCGCTGGCGGTGAGGGTGACGGTGACGCGGGTGACGTCATCTCCCGCGAGCGCCTGGGGAATGGAGCCCGCGAACTGGACGGAGCCCGAGGTGGGCACCTCCTCGGAGGGAAGCGGCTCGCCACAGCCCAGGGGGGAGGCGAGGGCCACGGCGATGAGGCAGAGCAGTGCCCACGGAGTCTTGCTGCGCTGATGCATGGGGAGTCCTGGCCTGAAGGGGGGCAGGGAATGGCCTGGGTCCCCGGCGTCGGGGACAACGGACAGTGATTGCAGGGGAGGGCAATTCCTTGCGCCGGCCCGCCATCAGGAACGGGAGGCCGGCGCGCGGAGTAAATCCTTGCAGCAAGCGTTTGCCAATCCCGGGTCAGGCGGGTGCTTTTCGACTCCGCATGCGAGGTATGACAACGTCCGCGGGAAAGCGGTGTTGCTCCTGTTACCCGGGAACAACGCGGTTTGGAGGCGCGGGGCCGCCCTGGTAGGTTGCACATTCTATGTGGAGCCCACTACCTGGCCGGTTCGTCCTGCTCGTCGTCCTGGTGGCGTCCACTGCTCTCGCGCGCGACTCCGAGCGGAGCGGTGTACGGACCCTCCTGCTCTCCGAGCACCCGGACGATGCGACCCATCGCGTCTACGTGGCGGGGCAGGTGGTCACCAGCCTCCGGTTCGAGCAGCCTGTGGACGCAGCCAGGACGCGGCTCCTCGGCTGGGGAGGCAGGTTCGAACCACTGGGCGTGGTCGGACAGAAGGTCATCCTGGAGCCGCTCCGTGACCTTGCCTCCGATGAAGGGCTCCCCCTGCTCGTGACGCTCAAGGATGGAACGGAGGTTCCGTTCCTGTTGCGGCCTGCCTCGGAGGACGACGGACGGAAGACCGACCAGCAGGTGAACGTGTTCAAGGACCCCGAGAGCTACGATGCGATGGCCTCGACCTTGAGGCGGGTGAAGAAGGAGGCCCGGGTTCTACGCGAGGAGAACGAGCGGCTCCGCCAGGAGGAGACCTCGGAGGACCATGCCCTCGCCGCGCTCCTGGTCAAGGGTTCCATTGAACAGACTCCGTTCCTCGTGGCGCGAACCCTCATGGCAGTGGATGAGGACGCGAAGATTCAAGCCGTCCTGTTTCGTGGGAAGGGGAAGGCGGCCGTCGTCTTCAAGGTCACCAACCTGCACGCGCACAATCCCTGGAGTGTGCAGCGGGTGCGGCTCACCACCCTCCCTGGTGGGAGCGAGCGAACGGCAGCGGTACGGGCCACCGCCCCGTCGTTCGCGCCGGGGGCCTCAGGTGTGGTCGCCATCGTCACGGACGGAAGCGCCTTCGCGGAAGAGGGGCGATTGACGGACCTGTTCCTGGAGGTCTACCGCCATGACGGGCTACGGACGGCCTTCGTCACCCTGGAACATCGGCTGACCGGGGAGTAAGAGCGCAGGCATGTCCGCCAGCAGGTTCACGCTCTTCTGTGGCGCCGCCCTTCTCGTGACGTCCTTCGGCTGCGCCACGACCCAGACGCCTGGCGACGTGCGCCTTCGCTCGGATGGGACTCCCGGGCCCGAGAAGTGCCCGGAAGAAGCCAGGAAGGCGATGAACTACCTGCGCATGTTCGTGGGCGAGGCCGCCTTCGCCGAGCTCGACGTGAACCAGTCGAGCGCCCGTGGGGACATCACGCTCTATGAAGGACCCATCGAGAGCATGCTCGAAGACAATCTCGGCCTGCTTGAAGCACCTTCGAGACTGTATGGACGCGTCTGGACCAGTGGGCCCAGGGTCGTCATCAGGTACTACGAGGCCCAGCCCGTGAGGGGTGGCGACAAGGTACCCATCTGCGCGGTGGCGCGGATGGGTTTGGGACAGCTCCAGAAGCGGCCCGAGTCCAAGCCCGGGACCGCCGTCATCGGTGCCCCCAGCGCCGGCGTCTTCATCGTCGACGAGTTTCGCTGAACCCTCCTGCACATCCCCGAATACCTCTGCCTTCGAGCGCGCGAGCAGCTCAGAAAACAGGTCTGGCTACACCTGCGTGAACTTCACGCCGGTAGCCTTCACGCGCTCCAAGGCTTTCTTGATGTCCTCGGAGACGATGAGTGCAAGATCCCAGCCCCATGTGCGGAACACTTTGGCGTCCCCTACCTTCGAGGCGTCGATGCGCAGCCCGCTCACGACCTTGTACTCACCGACCCGCTCTGGTTGCCCATGCTCCGGCTTCCAGTAACGCACCTCCTCGGACGCCTTGTCGTCGATGCAGCGGATGAGCTTCGTGGCCACCAGGATGAGATACTGGTCCAGGTAGCCTCGGATGTTCACGGGGATGAGCTGCACGTCATCGGGGGCCAGCTCCGCGAAGATGGACGCCACCTTGACGTGAACGACGGGCGCTGCGCCCGTGCCCGCTGTGGAAAAGTCCAACGGCTTGCCTGGTTCGTTGATGGGCACGGTCAGGCGGCTCTTGACGCGGATAGGCTGTCCCGCTCTGAGCAGATAGGGGGCGTCCACTTCCAGACCCTGCTCGTCCTGGGGATCTCCCAGGTACCAGTACCCGGATTGGACGTTCTCGCTAAGCCTGAAGTAGCGCAGCTGGGGCATGGTGGACTTCCTCTCTACCTCATTTGCCTCGGGTCACGAGCTTGTGGAGTCTCGTTCCCTTTGTGGTCACTTCTTCGGCCAGTTCCTTGAGTGCGGCGGTGAGCGAATCACGGCACGCATTCACGGTGCGGCACGTCTTTGTCGCATCGAGGAGCCTCTCGTAGACCTCCTCGTGGTACGCCTGCGGGTGAGGTCCCTTGTGGCCTGGAACCTCAACGATGTTCTCGGGGTCCTTCAGCTCCATTCCGGCCTTCCTGAAGATCTCTCTGAACCTCGGTGTCCAGGGCCCTCCACGCGCGGTGGAGACGCTGTTCTTGTCCGTGGCGAGGTGGTGGTCCTCGGAGCGGCCACCTCCTCTCCCGCGGGCCGCCATAGCGACCGCGTTGGGAGCCAGCGCGACGGTGAAGCCCTCGGCCGCCATCGCCACCGACTGCACGCTTCCAATAGCCACGTACTGGTAGCCCGCCTGCGTCTCCACAGCGAGCGCAGCCTGTGCCGAGCCCGGTAGCCTCGAAGCCTTCGCCGCCAGACCCGCTGTATTGCCAATGGCCGCAGTGGCCAGCATGACGAAGATGCGCGCCGCGTTCTCCCCAAGCACTTCGCCGTACACCTCGCCCGCCTCGCTGAGCTGCTCGAAGGTGGTGGCCCGGTCCACTTTGCGCACCAGCGATATCCACCCATCCAGCAGGCGCCACACCGTGTCCACGCCCAGGTAGGCGATGGCGGAGGCCGTCAGCAGGGCCGCCAGGCCCTTGGATACCGGCTCGGGCAGTGATCAGAGGAGCAGGTACATGCTGACAGAGGCGGTCACCGTCGCCAGCAGCGCCTGTGGGTCCGCCATGCCCTCCAGCGCCTCGGCCGTTTCCTCCCAGACCGAGTCCATGGCAATGGCCATGGCCAGCGAGTACTTGCCATCGCTGGCCAGCAGCGGGCCTTCCGCCAGCAGGCGCAGGCAGTCGCCGGGCTGCGCCTTGCGCTCGCACCAGCGGCCATAGGCACGCGTCAGCTCGTCATCCGCGTAGGACTCCAGGAGGCGCAGGCCTTCGGGAGAGTCCTCTTCCTGCTGGGGAATGAGCCGAGGACCACGGCCTTCATACAAATACACGGCGCTTCTGTCGGGGACTCCGAAGAGCTGGCGGGCCTCTCGCAACGGGTTGGCGAAGGGCCGCACGTCCCGGGCGAGCGCCACCACGGCCTCCTCGAACTCCTCGTCGTCCAGCTCCACGGGGCCGGCGCCGTCCTCATCGACCGGAGTGTGGATGATGGGAGGCCCGTTCCCCGTGTCCAGTCGCACGACCCGGGTGGTCGAACAGCCCGCGCTGGCAAGCGCCAGCAACAGCCAGATGACCCAATGCGCTCTCATCAGAGGACTCCGGTTCCGGGCGTGTTCCCACGAGCCTGCGCCAGGAGTACCAGAAGAGCCCGACAAGACATGGTCGCGCCTCCTCCGCTCCATGGTGCCGAGCCGCGAGTTCCTCCTGTACCGCTCATGCCGTGCTGACGAACCCGGGCACCGCGACTTCGCAGTCCCCCTGTCTCACGCCGTGCCGCCGGACTCGGGGCAATGTGACCTCGCACGATGGTGCGGGTGCCCACGGCCAGCGCCACGGGAAGCCACCACCGTTCGCGCTACCATGAGGCCATGTCCGAAGTTCCTCTACCCACGCTCGCCTCTCCCCGAAGCCTGTCCCGCCGCCGCCGTGTGCTCGCGGTGCTGCTGTCCCTCGTTCCCACGCCGGGAGCAGGGCACTGGGCGCTGGGGTTGTGGGGCCGTGGCCTGTTCATCTTCGCGGCGCTGCTGACGTGCTTCGCGATGGTGCCCTTCGTGGGGCTGCCAGCCCTGGTCGCCGTGCTGGTGCTCTACGTGGCCGCCGCAGTGGACGCAGGACGCGTGGCGCCCCCAGCCCAGGGTGTCCCGTCTCGCGGCATCGCCGTGCTCTGCGTCCTCTGCTTCGCGCTCCTGGGTGGGCAGGCGTCGATGACCATCCGCACGCTCGTGGCCGAGCCGTGGAACGTCCCCGGAGCGAGCATGGAGCCCACGCTGCTGCTTGGCGACCAGTTCTACTCGGACAAGACGGTGGCCGCGCCCCTGCGCCGCCGTCCGATGGAGCGTGGAGAGGTCATCGTCTTCACCAGCGTGGAGGACTCCGACCTGGACTACGTCAAGCGCATCGTCGCGGTGGGCGGGGACACGGTGGCCCTTCGCGAGGGACAGCTCATCCTCAATGGACAGGCCATCACGCGAGAGCGTCTCCCGGACTGCACGGGCCTCGAGCTGACGGACCCACAAGCTGGATGCGAGCTGTACGCGGAGACTCTGGGGACCCATCACTACCGCGTCCTCCAGCGCGCCGACGTCGCGCCCTCCCGGTTTCCGGAGGCGGTGCGCGGCTGTCCCCAGGGCACGGAAGCGCGGGAGGACGGCTGCCGGGTCGTCGACGGGCACCTCTTCGTGCTCGGGGACAACCGGGACAACAGCTACGACTCGCGCCACTGGGGCGCCGTGCCCTTCGCCAACCTCCAGGGCGTGGCCACCGAGCTGCATTTCTCCCTGTCCCCCACGCAGGGCGTGCGCTGGCCGCGCATCGGCCAGCGCATCCCGTAGCCGCGCGCTGCTACTCCGCGCGCTCCAGCTCGCGCAGCTTGTCCACCAGCGCCTGCATGCGCTGCTGGTGGGTGCCGGCCCAGTAGACGCGCTGGCACCCGGCGCACTGCTGGAACCGCGAGTGCCGCTCCGCCACGCGCTCGGGGATGCGGTCCTTCACCTCGTGCGGCTCCGCCGACGTCAGCGGGCCGTTGCAGGCCAGGCACCGTGAGAAGGGCCGCATGCGCGAGGTGAGGCCGAAGCGGCGCACCACCTCCACCAATTGGTGCGCCGGGTCCGTGGCGCGGGGGAAGTAGCCGCGCGCCACCTCGCCGCGCTTGAGCACCCCGATGTCCCGCGTGAGCAGGATGCGGTCCTCGTCATGCGACAGGCGCGCGAGCGTGTCGTCCGCATAGTCGTTGCGCCACAGCGAGTCGAAGCCGAGCATCCGCAGGAACCCCACCAGCCGCCCCAGCCCCACGTCCAGGATGAAGCGGGGCACCTCCTGCGGCGGCGGCCCCACGCGCTTCACCGGCGCCACGTCCAGCGCGTGGAAGGGCGGATAGGCCACCACGCGCGAGCCCGGCTCCACCCGGTGCGCGAAGTCCACCGCCTCGCCATCCACCAGCACCACGTCCACCTCCGGGTGCGGCGGCCCCAGCGACTCGATGAGGTCCTTCACCGACGGGGTCCCCTGCGTGACGTGGGTGAACTCCTGCCCGCGGCGCTCCGGCGGCAGGAAGTCATTCAGCGCTCCATAGAAGCGCACCGTCACCCCCGGCTTCGGCTGCTGCATGGGTCCTGCCTCCCGTCCCGCTCCATACCGTACGGGGCCAGGGGGGCGCTCCAGGTGACTGATTTCCGGGGTTGTCAGGAGTTTGCGGGCCCGTTACCTGGAATTCGCAGGTGTAATCGTATAGCCGAGCGGTAAGTCACAAGACTGTCACTTCGCCAGTCTCTATACTTCCAGCGTCGTTCGCGCGCCGGCGCGACGGTCCATCCCCCCACGGCAGCACTCTCCCTCGTACCGGACCCGATCGCATGAAGAAGACGCTCACCTCCCTCGCGTGTGCGGCGCTGTCGCTCACCCTCCTCATCCTGGCCTGCGGAGACGACTCCGACCCGCAGGTCCCCCTACCGCTGGAGGATGGTGGGGTGATGTGGGCGGACTGCGACCCCGCACGTGGCGCGGGCGCCTGCGCCTCGGGCGAGGTCTGCCGCTTCGTGGAGCACTACGACCGCTCCATCTGCGTCCCCACGTGTGATCCACAGGCGCTGTGCGGGCCGTCGGACGTGGCGTGCTGCACGGGAGCCGAGGACGGCGGCAGTGGCTACTGCATGCCGCGCGAGGTGTGCGAGGCGCTCGACGCGGGCGCCGATGACGCCGGTACCGTGGACGCGGGCGTCGACGCTGGCTTCTTCGAGGAGACGGACGCGGGTGACTCGAAGGACGCCGGCTCGGGCACCGACGCGGGTGACGGGACGGACTCCGGCACGGATGCAGGCACCGGGACGGACGCGGGCACTGGCACGGATGCAGGTACTGGCACCGACGCTGGCACCGGCACGGACGCGGGTACCGGGACGGACGCGGGCACCGGGACGGACGCGGGCACCGGGACGGACGCGGGCACCGGGACGGACGCGGGCACCGGCACTGACGCTGGCACCGGCACGGATGCTGGCACCGGCACGGATGCTGGCACCGGCACGGATGCGGGGACGGACGCGGGCACCGGGACGGACGCGGGCACCGACGCCGGCACCTCCACGGGCTACACGGACATCCGCATCATGGCGGCCAACATCACCAGCGGGAACGGGCAGGACTATGACCTGGGCCACGGCATCCGGCTGATGAAGGGGGTGAAGCCGGACGTCATCCTCATCCAGGAGTTCAGCTACCTGACCAGCTCGGCCGCGGACATGCGGACGATGGTCGACCAGATTGGCACGGGCTTCCATTACTACCGGGAGACCGGGGCGCAGATTCCGAACGGCATCATCAGCCGCTGGCCCATCATCGAGTCCGGTGAGTGGACCGACCCCGAGGTCAGCAACCGGGACTTCGCCTGGGCCCGCATCGACATCCCCGGTCCCCGCGACCTCTGGGCCGTGAGCGTGCACTTCCTCACGTCCAACGGGGGAGACCGCAACCGGGAGGCCGCGAGCCTCGTCGGCCGCATCAGGGCCGCCATCCCCGAGAGCGACTACCTGACCATCGGCGGCGACTTCAACACCGACACCCGCAGCGAGAGCTGCATCTCCACCCTCGGCCAGGTGGTGACGACCCAAGGCCCCCACCCGGTGGACAAGAACGGCAGGGACGGCACCAACGCCGGCCGGAGCAAGCCCTATGACCACGTGCTGGTGGACGCGGACCTGCGCCAGTACGCGCAGGCCACCGTCATCCGTGGGGCCACCAGCTCCAGCACCTTCGACAACGGGCTGGTGCTCGACAGCCGCGTCTACACGCCCATCTCCGAGATTGCCCCGGCGCTGTCCGGCGACAGCGGCGCTGCCAGCATGCAGCACATGGGCGTCATCAAGGACTTCCGCGTCCCCAACTTCTGAAGCGCGGGGACAGGCGCGGCGGCGGCCTTCACGGCGCCGCCGCGGACCTCAGAAGCTCCACTTGTGCTTGTTGCGCTCGATGAAGCGCGCGACCGGCGGAATCCGGGCGATGAGGGGCGTGAGCACGAACACGGCGGCCAGCCGCAGCGGCTTCACCACCTGCGAGGCCGCGTAGGCCGCCGCCCAGCTCCCGGCCTTCTCGCCGGTGCTCTCCGCCTGGAACCCGAGCTGGATGGCCGCGTAGAAGCCGACGATGACCAGTCCGAAGATGGCGTAGTTCACCGCTATCGCCAGCGGCCCGTACTCCAGCATCAGGTTCTTGAAGCGGGCCATCAGCGAGGGCTTCGCCGGCTTCGCGGCGGCCTCGGCGGGTGGGGTCGTGTCGGATACGGGAGGAGTCACGTCGGGCTCAACAGGCGACATGTCGCCACCATGCCCGAAACGGGCGCTGGCTGGGAGACAGAGCGGGCGGGCCGGCTGCCGGTGGGTGGGCTCTCCGGGTTGTCAGGAATCCACGGGGCGGGTTAGAGGAATGGGACGCGTCATGAAAGCCTCCCTCCGCCTCCTCATTCTCGTGGCGGTCACCGTGCTGGCAGCAGATCAGGTGACCAAGTATCTGGCCGTGTCCCGGCTCACCAACGCGCTGGATGGGCGCGAGGGACTGGCGCGGGTGACGGGCTTCGTGTCCGAGCAGAACCTGGACAACGACCCGCCCACGGAAGCCGGGCGCCGGGTGTCGCGGCCGCACCGCTTCATCGAGGACTACTGGCACTTCCGCTACGTGGAGAACCCGGGCGCGGCCTGGGGGCTGTTCTCCAACCTGCCGGATGGGGTGCGGCGCGCCTTCTTCCATGTGGTGAGCCTGGCGGCGCTGGCGTTCATCTTCCTCATGTACCGGCGCACCGCGGTGGAGCAGCGCCTGGTCCGGCTGGCGCTGGCGCTGATTACCGGCGGCGCGCTGGGCAACTTCGTGGACCGGCTGCTTCGCGGCTACGTCATCGACTTCATCGACTGGCACTGGCGCAACCAGCCGGGCATGCGGTGGCCGACGTTCAACGTGGCGGACGCGGCCATCTGCGTGGGCGTGGCCTTCATGCTGCTGGACTCGCTGCGGGTGCGCCGTCCGGAGCCTGTCACCGCGCCGCTGACCGAGAGCCCCAATCCGTGACGGCCGGGGGGCTGCTGGTGTAAGCCCTCGGACGTGCCGCGCAAATACGTCATCCTTCTCGCCGTCACCCTCGGCGTCATCGTCCTGGACCAGTGGACGAAGTACCTGGTCGTCCGCGACCTCACCACCCAGATGGATGGGAAGGAGAGCCTGGGCGAGCGCATGGGGGCGATGTACTCCGCCCCGCCGCCGCAGGGCTTCGACGGGCTGCACTACCGGCCCAAGCGCCACATCGAGGTGTCCGAGAACTTCTTCCGCCTGCGCTACGCGGAGAACCCGGGCGCGGCGTGGGGCCTGTTCCGCAGCCTGCCGCCGGAGACGCGCGGCCCCCTCTTCCACGTGGTGAGCCTGGGCGCGGTGCTCCTCATCACCTACTACTTCCGGAAGCTGTCCGGCACGGACCCCGAGGAGAAGTGGGCGCTGTGGGGCCTGCCGCTGGTGCTCGGCGGCGCGCTGGGCAACTACATCGACCGCATCGCCCGGGCCTTCGTCATCGACTTCCTCGAGGCCCACTGGTTCGACAAGGCCGCGTGGCCCTCCTTCAACATCGCGGACTCGGCCATCTGCATCGGCGTGGGCATGCTGCTGGTGGATGCCTTCGTCCGGAAGGAGAAGCCGGCCCCGGCCGCCGCCACCAAGGCGAAGGCGTAGAGCACCCAGCAGGCGGCCGGGCAGGCCCCGGCCCGCTCCCTCGCATTGTCCCGCCAGCGGAGGAGGGTAGCCTTCGCGCGGCACCGCCCCTCCCGCCTCCCCCGGCAGGTCCTCCATGCTTCCGCTGCTCTTCCGCTTCACCTTCACCGCCCTCTGGAGCCAGCTGCTGCTGTACGCCGTCGCCCTGGGCACGGTGGGCTACATCGCCTTCAACGGGTGGCGCGGCGCGCTGGGCCCGCTGGACGCGAAGAAGGGCACGCGCGAGCCGGCCTCCACCCTGGACCGGCTGCTGCGCGCGGCGGGCTTCGGCGGAGTGGGCGCGGTGCTGGCCTGGTACGGGCTGAAGTACGCGCTGCCGGCGGGCGCCTTCCCGGGCGCGGTGGGCGAGGGCATTCCCCTGCACACCTACGGCGTGCTGCTGGCCGGCGGCTTCATCGCCGCGGTGACGGTGGCGGGACGGCTCGCGCAGGACGAGTGGCGCAAGGTGGAGCTGTCCAACGGCGTCTGGGTGGACGTGGAGGGCCCGAAGCGGCGCGAGCAGGTCATGGACATGGCCTTCTGGGCGCTGGTGGGCGGCATCGGCGGCAGCCGGCTGCTCTTCGTGCTCGTCAACTGGAAGGACTACGCGCAGGACTGGACGAAGGCCTTCTCCCTGGGCGGCGGCCTGGTCTTCTACGGCGGCCTCATCGGCGCGGCGGTGGCGTGCTGGTTCTTCGCGCGCGCCAACGGCATCGACTTCATGCGGCTGGCGGACGTGTGCATCCCCACCGTGTCGCTGGGCCAGTGTCTGGGCCGGCTGGGCTGCTTCAGCGCGGGCTGCTGCTGGGGCGACGTGGCGCCCGCCAGCGCGTCCTCCGCGGTGCACTTCCCCGGCGGCGGCGTGGCGCAAGACTTGTTCGGTCAGGTGGGCGGCACGTCCAGCCTCGCGTACTCGTCGCAGGCGGAGGACCTGCGCTACGTGGTGGAGTCCACCGGCACCATCCTCCACCAGGCGGCGCCGGACGCGGTGCGCATCTCCGACTGGGTGGCGCAGCACGGCCACACCCTGGGCGTGTATCCCACCCAGCTCTTCGAGTCCGCGGGCCAGCTCGTCCTCTTCGTGGGGCTGATGTACGCGCGGCGCTTCCGCCGCTTCCACGGGCACATCCTGTCCCTGTGGCTGATGGCCTACGCGGTGCTGCGCACCTCCGTGGAGCTGTTCCGGGGCGACGAGGAGCGCGGCACGCTGCACGGGCTGCTCCAGTCGCTGGGGGCGCAGGGGCTGGCGGACGCGGTGCCGCTGGAGGCCTGGTACAACGTGTCCACCAGCCAGTTCATCTCGCTGTGCATGTTCACCTTCGGCGCGGTGCTGCTGGCCCAGAAGGGCTTTCGCCGGGAGGGTGAGGCGGCGGGCGGCCTGGGACCGACACCTTCCGCCGCGTGAGGTTGATCCGCGAACCTCTCTTGGGGACACTCTAAGGAAGCCATGCCGCCCCCCGACGCCCGACAGTCCGCCGCCAAGAACTCCGCCAGCAAGCAGTCGCAGGCGGACTCTGGCTCCAGCGAGAACGTGCTCCAGGAGTGCGAGGCCCTGGAGGCGGAGCTCGCCTCCCTGCGCAACCTCTATGAGCAGTACTTCATGGGGTTGGACCGCCACCCGCCCACCAACACGCACGCGGACCTGAAGAAGCGCTTCCTCCGCCTCAAGAGCGCTTTCGTCCGCAGCACCGCCGCGAAGTTCCGCGTGGCGAGCGTCCACAACAAGTACCTCACCTACGAGCGGCTGTGGATGCGCACGCTCCAGGAGATTGAGGCCGGCACGTACAAGCGGGACCTGTTCAAGGCCCGCCGCCGCGCCGAGAGCCGCAAGGTCACCCCCGGCAAGGACGCCCAGAAGGGCGTGGTGGAGCTGCCGGAGGACATCTCCGACATGGAGTTCGAGGAGGTGGAGGAAATCCTCCGCCCCCGTCCCGCCAACGAGCCGCCCGTGGCCGGCGCCGCGACTCCTCCGGGGGGCACGCCCTTCCGGGGCACGCCCGCCGTGGCTCCTGTCTCTGGCGCGCCCGGTATCGCCCCCCTCACGCCGCCCGTCGGGGGCATGCCCATCCGGGGGACTCCGGCGGTGGCGCCGCTGTCTCCGATTCCTCCCGTGGCGGCTTCGGGTGGCACGGCCGGCCGGGGTGTGCCCGCGGTGACGGCGGCCATCCCCTCGGTGGCGCCGGTGGCGGGCACGCCTCCGCGCGGCCTGCCCACGGTGACGGCGCCCCTGGGCGGCACTCCCGCCAGGGGCACGCCGGTGATGCCTCCGGGCATGGCGCCGAAGACGCCGACGGCTCCGTCGACTCCGGCAGCGCGGCCTCCGACTGCTGGCGCCGCGCCCCGGCCTCCCGCGGCGGGCGGTGGCGGCGGCGGCATGTCGGACGACAAGCTGCGGGCCGTCTACGACGCGTACGTCACCGCGAAGCGCCGCTGCCAGGAGGACACCTCCAAGCTGTCCTACGAGTCGGTGGCGGCCACGCTGCGCAAGCAGGTGCCGGAGCTGCTCAAGCAGCACGGCGCCAAGGCGGTGGAGTTCAAGGTCGTCATCAAGGACGGCAAGGCTTCCCTCAAGGCCGTTCCGAAGTAGGCGCCGCCATGAACCAGGACCTGGATTCGCTCAAGTCCCGGGTGAGCCGCCTGTCGGTGATGATTTTCGACATCGACGGCACGCTCACCGACGGCCGCATCTTCTGGGTGCCCAACTCCGGGTGGACGCAGATGTACAGCGTGCGCGACGGCATGGGCATCAAGCGGCTGCAGGAGGCGGGCCTCGAAGTCGCCGTCATCTCCGGCGGGGACAGCCTGTCCGCGCAGATGCGGATGCAGTCGTTGGGTCTGAAACACGTGCACTTCGGCAGTCAGGACAAGGTGGCGCACTTCGAGAAGCTGCTCGCGCTGCTGAACGTCTCCGCGGACCGGTGTGGCTACATGGGCGACGAGGTGGTGGACCTGCCGCTGCTGAAGGCCGTGGGCTTCTCCGCCGTCCCCCCCGAGGCCCCCGACGAGGTGCGCGCCCAGGTGCACTACGTGGCCCAGAAGCCCGCGGGCTTCGGCGCCGCCCGCGAGGTGTGCGAGTTCATCCTCCGCCACCGGCAGGCGTAGGCCCTTTCGCACAGGGGCTTCCAGAGGGGCGGGCCGCTGCACGACCGCAGCCCCTGCCGTCGGAAGGGCACGGGTTCAGCGCGCCCCGGGAGGCGGCCGGATTCGTGGTAGGGGTCAGACATCCAGTCCCCGCGAATATCTTTCCTGGTCCGGTCCTCCGCGATCTTCCTCCTGCTGCTCGGGTGCGGCGTGGCCGTCGCCGCGGCTCCTCCGTTCGCCGTTCGCGAGGTAGGCGTCTCCCGCTCCTTCCAGGCGGAGATGATTACCGAGGTGAAGCGCGACCGGGTGGGGTTGCTCTGGATTGGCACGCGTGAGGGGCTCTACCTCCACGATGGCCACCGCTTCCGGAAGTTTCAGCATGAGCCCGGCCAGCCCAGCTCGATGGCCAGCAACGGTGTCCGCTCGCTCCACGAGGACGCGCTCGGCCGGCTGTGGGTGGGCACGAACTCCGCGGGCCTGAGCCAGGTCGACCGGGCGCGCTGGACGTTCCGGCACTTCCGCCACGACTCCGCGGACCCGGGCAGCCTCAGCCACGACAGCGTGCTCGCGCTGGCGGATGCGGAGGACGGGCGCCTGTGGGTCGGCACGCAGTCCGGCCTGGACCTCTTCTCGCCGGACACCGGGCGGGCCACCCGGACACCGCTCGTGCCCGGCGGTGGCGCCGAGCACATCGAGTCCCTGCACCGGGACAGCGCCGGGACGCTCTGGGTGGGGACGCGCGGCCAGGGCCTGTTCCGCCGGCGCGCGGGGGAGCGTGGCTTCACGCACGTCCCGCTCGAGGCCGGCAGCCCCGGAGCGCGGCACGTCGTCAGCCTCGCGGAGGACGGGGCGGGCGGAACGTGGGTCGGCACGCGGGACGGGCTCCACCGGCTGCTTCCCGGTGCGCCGGCCGTGCGCCGCGCGGTCCTCTCTCCACCGGAGGTCGCCGCCGCCATCTCCGACGTCACCGCGCTCGAGCCGGATGGCCAGGGGCGCCTGTGGGTCGGCACGTTCGGCGCGGGGCTCTTCCGCGTGGACACGGCGACGGGGATGGTGCGCGCCGCGGACCTCGTCCCGGGGGCGCCCGGGCGCGCACGGCGCATCGACCAGGGCGCGCTGGAGCTCGACGGCAGGGGAGGTCTCTTCATCGGCACCTTCGGGGAGGGGCTGTTCCACACCTCGCTGCGGCCCTCGGCCTTCCAGGCCTTCCGTGCCGCGGAGCCGGGCAGGGGCTCCGGGCTGTCGAGCGAGGATGTCTGGGCGGTGCTCCCCGACGGAGAGGGCCAACTGCTGGTGGGCAGCTTCGGAGGGGGCGTGGACCGGCTCACCGTGGAGACCGGGCAAGTGGAGCCGCTGCGCCTGACAGTCCCCAGCGGCGCGAGCCTGACGGATGTCGTCTCCCTGCTGCGCACGCGCGACGGTGCGCTGTGGGTGGGCCTCATGCAGGGCGTCTACAGGCAGGAGTCCTCCACCGGACGCTCGCGCCTCTACCGCGAGCTGGGCGGCGGGCCGCGAGCGGCGCCCGACACCGTCAGCGCGCTGCTGGAGGACTCGCGCGGGCGCCTGTGGCTCGGCACCGGTGGGAATGGCCTGCACCTCTACCGTCCCGGGACGGATGACTTCCTCGCGTTCCAGCACGCCCCCGCCAATCCTCGCTCGCTGTCCGACGACTCCATCCTGGTCCTGATGGAGGACCACGGCGGACGGCTCTGGGTTGGCACGCGCTCGGGGGGCCTCAACGTCTGCGCCGCGCAGGGAGACACCCTCGACTGTGAGCGCCAGTTGTCCGGACCCGGCCCGGGCCTCGGCCGCTCCCCCATCACCTCCCTGCTCGAGGACTCCTCCGGCGCGGTATGGGTGGGCACCGCGGGGGATGGCCTCCATCGCCTCCGGCTCGACGCCGCGGGGAAGCCCGAGCACCTGTCGGTGTGGACGCGCGGCGAGGGGCTCATCGACGAGCACGTGATGGCGCTGGCGCGTGCGCCCGACGGGGCCATCTGGGTGGCCACGCGCGGAGGCCTCTCTCGCCACGACGTGGTGTCGGGCCACTTCGAGAACTACTCCGTGAACGATGGCCTGCCCACCGCGGCCTTCAACGTGAAGGCGGCCACCCAGCTCGGGGGGCGGCTCTACTGGGGCACCGCCAAGGGCGTGGTGGCCCTGGACCCGTCGGTGCGGCCCGAGCGGGGGCCGCCGCCGCCCCTCATCGTCACCGCCATCGAGGGCCTGGAGCCGGAGGCGCGGCCGACGCGTCCCGTCTGGGAGCTGTCCGAGCTCGAGGTGCCGTGGCACCAGCCCTTCTCGCTGGAGTTCGCCGTGCTCGACTACGAGCGCACCGACGCGGAGTATGCCTACCGGCTCTCGGCCGACGGGGCCTGGCGCCCGCTCGGCGGCCGCAGCCAGCTCACCTTCCACACGCTTCCGCCCGGCGAGCACCTGCTCCAGCTGCGCGGGCGCGGCCCGGGGCTGGAGTGGAGCGAGACGCGCTCGCTCACCCTGTTCGTGCTCCCTCCGCTCTGGCAGCGCAACGACGTCCGCTTCGGCGCGCTGGGGCTGGCCGTGCTCATCCTCGTCTCGGGCCTGGTGTGGAGGACGCGCTTCCTGGAGCGGCGCAACGAGGAGCTGCGCAGGCTTCAGGCCGAGCGCGAGCAGGCGCTGGAGGAGGCCCGGTCCAGCCGGGACCACATGCGCCGCCTCACCATGCGGCTGGAGGCGGCGAAGGAGGAGGAGCGCAAGCACCTCGCCCGGGAGCTGCACGACGAGTTCGGCCAGGCGCTCACCGCGGTGAAGCTCAACGTGGGGCTGGTGGCCGCCACCGCGCGCCTCACGGGCCCCCTCGCGGCGCGGCTCCCGGACGCCATCGCGCTCGTCGAGCGGCTCATCACCCAGGTGCGCGCCCTCTCCGTCGACCTGCGGCCGCCGCAGCTCGACGAGCTGGGGCTCGCCGAGGCCCTGGAGAGCTACCTGCGCGCCGCGGCGCGGCGAGGCGGCGTGGACATCGTGTTCACCGCGGCGGCGCCCCTGCCGTCGCTCGGCGTGGAGCGCGACATCGTCATCTTCCGCGTCATCCAGGAGGCGGTGACCAACGCCCTGCGCCACGCCGAGGCCCGGCGCATCGACGTGCGGCTCGAGTCCACGCGGACGGCCATCCGGCTCCAGGTGCGCGATGACGGCAAGGGCTTCTCCGCCGACAGCGTGCTCGCCAGCGGCACCTCCCGCAGCTTCGGCCTCTTCGGCATGGGGGAGCGGGTGCGCGACATGGGGGGCCGGCTCGAAGTGAAGTCCCAGCCCGGCGAGGGGACCTGCGTGCAGGCCGAGGTACCGCTCGCCGTGGAGGAACACCCGAAGGAGGAAACGCATGCGCGTGTTGCTGACGGATGACCACCAACTGGTGAGGGCGGGCCTGCGCGCCCTGCTCGAGTCCTTTGGGGACGTGGAGGTGCTCGCCGAGTGCGGCGACGGCCAGGAGGCCCTGGTGCTGGCGGACCGCCTGCAGCCGCAGGTGATGCTGCTGGACATCTCGCTGCCGGGGCTCAACGGCATCGAGGTGGCGCGCCGCGTCCGGAAGGTGAGCCCGTCCACCCGCGTGCTCATCCTCTCCATGCACACCGGGGCGGAGTACGTGACGCAGGCCCTCCGCGCGGGAGTGGCCGGCTACCTCATCAAGGACGCCGCGGTGGAGGAGCTCAAGGTGGCGCTGGAGTCGGTGCGCCAGGGCCGCACGTACCTGAGCCCCGCCATCTCCCAGACGGTGGTGGACGGCTTCCTGCGCATCACGGAGGAGACGCCCGAGCCGCGCGCCCTCGACCTCATCACCTCCCGCCAGAAGGAAATCCTCCAGCTCATCACGGAGGGGAACACCACGCGCACCATCGCCGAGCGACTGAAGGTGAGCGTGAAGACGGTGGAGGCGCACCGCTCCCAGCTGATGGAGCGCCTGGACATCCATGACGTGGCGTCGCTGGTCCGCTTCGCGCTGAGGCACGGTCTGGTAGCAGCCGAGCAGGCGTGAGAGGGGGTTCCTAGGGGAATCTCCTAGGGGTTCGTAGGGGCCACCCCGATGGTTGGCGCGGTGGGCGTCTCGTTACCTTCGCGCCCCATGAAACAACCCTGGCGTTCCGTTCTCCTCGGTGCTTCCACCGTCCTCCTCCTCGCCGCGTCGGCCTGTGGCGACAAGCCCGGCGCCAACGCCTGCAAGACTCCGGCGGACTGTGGCGCGGGGGACACCTGCGAGGCCGGCCGCTGCGTGCCGGAGACGTCTCCGGACGCCGGCCCCACCGCCCACGGCGTGGGCGGCGCCGTCACCGGCCTGCTCGCCGGCTCCCAGGTCGTGCTGGCGAGCGGCGGTGAGCTGCTCACCGTCACCGCGGCCGGCCCCTTCACCTTCAGCCAGCAGGTGGCCGGGGGCGCCAGCTACGCCGTCACCGTGCACACGCAGCCGGAGGGCCACGTGTGCGGCGTGGAGCGCGGCACCGGCACCATGGGCGGCGCGGCCGTCACCGACGTGGCGGTCCACTGCGCGGCGCAGACGTACGCCGTGAGCGGCACGGTGACGGGCCTGGAGGGCACCGACTCGGTGGTGCTCGAGAACAACGCCGGGGACGCCCTCACCATCACGGCCCCTGGGGGCGCCTTCACCTTCGCCACCCCGGTGCCGTTCGGCGCCCGGTACACCGTCACCGCCCGCGCCCAGGCTCCGCTCGTGTGCGACGTGACGGAGGGCACCGGCACCATGGCGGCGCACGCCGTCACCGGGGTCCAGGTCTCCTGCAGGACGGTCATCGACTGCGCACAGGCTCCGGCGAAGAGCCTGTGCGTGCCCAACGATGGGGAGGCGCTGCTCTACGGGGCCGTCCATCTGGGGAGCGAAACAACGCTGCAGCTCTTCCGCGCCAGCCCGGAGGGCTCGGTGGACGTGCAGCTCACGCCCGATGGTGACCGCATCCCCGTGGACGTGAACTCGTTCGGGGCGCGCTCGCCGGACCGGAGGACTGTCGCCTTCGTGAGCGGGCGGGACTGGCCCTCCGACAGCGAGGGTGGCGGCAGCCCGTCGCGGGGCGTCATCTACCTGGCGGACGCGGATGGAGGGAATGCGCGCCGCCTCACCCAGGCGCCCGCCGTGACGTGCCGGGAGAACATGCCCCGCTTCTCGCATGACGGGCAGTGGGTCTACTTCTGGCGCTCGTGTGACAGCGACCCGGTCGCCAGCAGCTTCGAGTTCCTCTTCCGCATCCGGCCGGACGGGAGCGACGAGCTGCGCATCGTCGACACCCGGGAGGCCGACTTCCGCTCCATCATCCTCTGGGGAACGCCCTCGCGGGACGGCCGGACCGTCTATGGGCTGAAGAGCAAGCTCGCCGGCGACGTCCTGGTCGCCTACGACCTGGAGACGGGCACGACGCGGGACATCTTCGACTCCACCACCGAGGGGGCCTCCATCTGGGGCCACCCGGTGGAGCTGGACAACGGCGACCTGCTCTTCATGTACCGGAAGGAAGGCTCCGAGACCCAGCCGTCCATCACCCGGCTCGAGCGCATGAGCCCGGAGGGCATCGACCGCCAGCCGGTGCGCGACCTCGACCTCGACCCCGAGGACGTCTCCATCGTGGACATCTACTTCCAGGTCTCTCCCGACGGGAAGCGGCTGGCCTACGTGCACCACATCCGTGACGAAGAGACCGGCGAGAAGCGCGCCAGCGTCTGGGTGTCCAACGTGGACGGCTCGGAGGCGCGGCAGGTGAGCGCGCTCCACCGCTTCGTCTTCTGGCTGACCTGGAACAAGTGAGCCCCCACATGACCGGCCCACTGGAAGCAGCGTCGACCCTGAAGCGTCTTGTGTCCCTCGTCTTCTCGCTGGCCGCCCTGGGCGTGCTCGGCGGGTGTTCCTCCGACGCCGGCTCGTGTGAGACGGCGGCGGACTGCGGCTCGGAAGCCACCTGCCAGGCGGGCGCGTGCGTGCCGCTGCGCCCTGTCGGTGGCACCGTCAGCGGCCTGCTGGCGGGCTCCAGCGTGGTGCTGGAGAACGCCGGGGAGGCCCTCACCGTCTCCGCGAACGGCCCCTTCACCTTCCTCCAGGGCGTGGCGGAGGCAGGCGCCTTCGCCGTCTCCGTCCGGGAGCAGCCGGTGGGACAGCACTGCACCGTGGAGGGTGGCAGCGGGATGGTTCCTGGCGAGGGCGGCGCCCGCGTCACCGTCGTCTGCGTGAAGCGCGCGTTCACCGTGCGCGGGACGGTGACGGGCCTGAAGGACGGCCAGCCGCTGGTGCTGAAGAACAACGGCGGTGATGCGCTCACCGTCACCTCGGACGGCCCCTTCTCCTTCCCCACGCAGGTGGCCTTCGGTGACGCCTTCGCCGTCACGGCGGAAGTCCCATTCCCCTACGTGTGTGACGTCACGCGGGGCTCCGGCACCCTGGGCGCCGGGGATGTGACGGACGTGGCTGTCACCTGCGCCACGAGGTACACGGTGGGCGGCACCGTGTCCGGTCTGGTGGCCGGCACCGGGGTCGAGCTGCGCAACGGCGCTGACGACGTGCTCACCGTCCAGGCGCCCGGCGGGTCCTTCACCTTCGCCGTGCCGGTGGCGGACCTCGGTGGCTACGCGGTGACGGTGACGGCCCAGCCGGAGGGGCAGACCTGCGCCGTGGAGGGAGGCAGCGGAACCGTCCAGGGCGGCGATGTCACCAGCGTCAACGTCGTCTGCGCCCCGAGGACGTTCGCCTTGCGCGGCCGGGTGCTGGGCCTGCTGGGCTCCACCCAGTCGGTGGTGCTGAAGAACAACGGGGGGGATGCGCTGACCATCACGGCCAGCCGCTCCTTCACCTTCCCCACTCCGGTGCGCTTCGGTGACACCTATGCCGTCACCGTGGACGCCACGTATCCGGTGAGCTGCGGTGTGGCGAACGGCAGCGGCACCATGGGCACCCAGGACGTCACCGAAGTGGCCATCACCTGCTCCACGGCGGTCTTCACGGTGGGCGGCGAAATCACTGGCATGCCAGCCAACAGGACGCTCCGGCTGCGGAACAACGACGGCGAGGAGCTCGCCTTCACCGGCAGCGGCCCCTTCACCTTCACCCTGCCGGTGCCGGACCTCGGCGGCTACCGCGTGACGGTGCTGTCGGTGCCCCGCGGCTTCGACTGCACCGTGGCGAACGGGACGGGCACCCTGAGCGGAGCGAATGTCACCAGCGTGGCCGTCACGTGCGCGAAGCTGAAGTACGTCCTGGGAGGGAATCTGACGGGCCTGGGAGACGGCCAGTCGGTGGTGGTGAAGAACAGCGGAGGGGACGCCCTCACCCTGTCCGCCAACGGCTCCTTCACCTTCCCCACCCAGGTGGCGTTCATGGACGCCTATGCCGTCACCGTGGAGGCCACGTACCCACTGGTGTGCAGCGTGCCCAACGGCGCGGGCGCCATGTCCTTCTCCGACTTCCTCGGAGTCGCCGTCACCTGCGGCACCGAGTCCTTCACCGTGGGGGGCGCGGTGACGGGCCTGGTGGCGGGCACCACGCTCGAGCTGTGGAACAACGGCGGTGATGCGCTCACCGTCACCGAGGACGACTCGTTCACCTTCACCCGGCCGGTGGCGGACCTCGGTGGCTACGCGGTGACGGTGAAGACGCAGCCGGCGGGCCAGACGTGCACCGTGCATGGAGGGACGGGCACCCTGAACGGCGCGAACGTCACCGGCGTGGCCGTCGCCTGCGAGAAGCAGACGTTCGTGGTGGGCGGAAGCGTCACCGGCCTGCCTGCCGGCCAGTCGCTGGTGCTGAAGAACAACGGGGGGGATGCGCTCACCCTCACCGAGGACGGCCCCTTCAGCTTCCCCACCCGGGTGGCCTTCGACAGCGGCTATGCCGTCACCGCGGAGGCCGGGTCCCCGCTGGTGTGCAGCGTGACGAGCGGCGCGGGCACCATGCCCGCCCGGGAGGTGAGTGACGTGGCCGTCCGCTGCGGCACCACGGCGTACGCCGTGGGTGGCGCCGTGTCCGGCCTGGCGCCGGGCACCCCGCTCGAATTGCGGAACAACGGCGACGAGGTGCTCGCCGTCACCGCCGACGGCCCCTTCACCTTCACCCGGCCGGTGGTGGACCTCGGTGGCTACGCGGTGACGGTGAAGACGCAGCCGGCGGGCCAGCGCTGCACCGTGACGGTCGGGACGGGCACGGTGAGCGGGAGTCCCATCTCGGACGTCGCCGTCACGTGCGGAGCTGTCCACCGTGTCCATGTCGGCGTCGCGGGGCTGACCGGCACCCTGGTGCTGCGCAATGGGCCGGAGGAGCTGACCGTCAGCACGGACGGGGACGCTTCCTTCTCGCGGGCACTGCTCCCCGGCGAGCCCTACACGGTGGCCGTGAAGCGCCACCCGCTGGGGCAGACCTGCGAGGTGGCGGGTGGCTCCGGCACCCTGGGCGACGCCGACGTCACCCTGGCTGTCTCCTGCGCCCCGAACGCCATGGTGCTCCGCGTGGGCGGCGGCGCGGCGGAGCTCAACGCGAGTGCCACCCTGGCCGTCCTCGAGGAGTACCGCCCCACGGGTGGCGTCCCGGTGCGCATCCTCCGGATTCCCACCACCGGCACCGGCGGGGCGGACCGGCTGACCCTGGCGGGCTCCCAGACCTCCGAGGGATACCTCTCGCGCTCGGGCGACGGACGCTTCATCACCTTCGCCGGCTACGACGCGGACGTGGGCACTCCGAACGTCATTTCCACTCTCCCGGAGCAGACGGCTCGCTGCGTGGGCCAGGTGGACGTCTTCGGCGACTTCACCGTCCCCACCCGGGTGAGCGACGCCTACACCACCGTCCGCGCGGCGGCCACTTTGGACGGCTCCAGCTACTGGCTCTCCGGCGCCGCCAACTCGAGTGGCGGCATCCGCCATGCGCCGCGGAGCACCAGCGCCACCCCCTCGGTGCTCCTCTCCGGCCCCATCTCCAACACCGGCGCGCTGGGCCTCTTCGATGGCCGGCTCTTCTTCGCGCTCGCCATCCCCCCCGTCCCCAACCCGAACGGCTACACCCAGGGCGTCCTGACCTTCCCCTCGGCGCGGCCCACCGAGGCGGGCGAGACGCCCGCCCAGCTGTTCTCGGTCGCCCTGACCAGCGCCGGGTTCGCCCTGCTGGACGTGGACCCCGCGGTGCCGGGCCTGGATACCGCCTACGTGTCCATCAACGTCGACAGCGGTGGAGTGCCGACGAACCTGCGGCTGGAGAAGTGGACCTCCAACGGGACGTCCTGGAGCAAGGTGGCTGGCTTCATCCCGGCGTTCGCCAGCCCGCAGGCCAACTCCGGCAGATGGGTCGCCAGCAACGCCGTGTCGGCGGTGAAGACGCCCACGGGGGTCCGGGTCTACGTCACCAGCAGCCTGGGTTCCTCGGGAGGAGCGGGCAACAAGCTGGCCACGTTCCTCGACGACGGGAGCACCCTCACCCCGGTCGCGACGGTGCTCGCGACCGCCCCGGCCAACACCGCCTTCCGCGGGGTGGCCGCCAGCCCCCGCCCATGAGCCACCGCTGCCGCACCTGAAACCTTCACCTCTTCTTGCATCCATCGTCCAAAGGTCGTCATCCGTGAACAGGCTGGTCAGAATCCTCGCCGGCGCCGCGCTGGTGCTCTCGGGCACCGCGTCCGGTGCCTCCACTCGTCAGAACCACGATGCGCTCCTCGAGAGCGCTCCCTCCGGTCCCGCGCGGGCCGCTCGGGGACAGGACGTCCCGGGCGCGCGAGTGGTGCACCGGGACGCGCGGCTCGGAGTCCCGACCTTCGTCTGGATGTCCCGGCCCGCGGGCGGGGCGGCGTCGGCGGCCCTGCGCACGGCGGCGCCGTACGCGCGGCTGACTCCCGCGGCGGCGGCGCAGGCCCAGCTCGACCTCCTGGCTCCCCTCTACGGGGCCAGGACGGGCGAGGAGCTCGGCGCCTCCGTCGCGAGCGTCAGCCGCAACCCGCAGGGCACCTCCGTGGTGACGCTGAAGCAGGAGCTCGGCGGCCTCGAGGTGTTCCGCGGCGGGGTCGGGCTGCTCCTGGACCGGCAGAACGCGCTCGTGGCCGTCTCCGGCCACTTCTCGCCGGACCTGGGCGTGGGCAACGGCAGCCCCGCGCGCGCCTTCCGCCTGGGCGCCGGGGAGGCCATCTCGCGCGCCTATGCGGACCTGACGGGCCAGCCGCTCGACGCCAGCCTGCTCGCGCTCACGGACGTCCGTGGGCGCTACTCGCACTATGACCTGGCCTCGTACGCGAGGCCGCTCGCGGTGGGCCTGCGCATCCCCGCGCGCGCCAGGCAGGTCCTCTTCCAGCTCCCCGACGGCCTGGTGCCCGCCTGGTACGTGGAGCTGAACACGCGGGTCCAGGGCTCCCAGGACTCGGCGTACTACGCCTACGTCGTCGCGGCGGAAGACGGGCGGGTGCTCTTCCGCAACGACCTCACGGCGGACGCCACCCACTCCTACCGCGTCTGGGCGGACGCCACGCCTCCGTACACCCCGTTCGCGGGCCCCGGGGGCAATGACTCCATTCCGCACCCCACGGGCAGCCCCAATGGCTACGTGCCCGAGTTCGCCGAGCGCAACCTGGTGACGCTCGACAGCGCGCCATACAGCCGGAACGACCCCTGGCTTCCTTCGGGCGCCACGGAGACGGTGGGCAACAACGTGGACGCGTACGCGGACCTGGCCGCCGGGGACGGCTTCGGTCCCGGAGACGTGCGCGCGCCCCTGTCCGGCCCGTGTGCCTTCGACTTCCCCTACAGCTTCGGCCTGCTGCCCTACGAGACGGCGGACCAGCTCCATGCCTCCATCACCCAGCTGTTCTACCTGAACAACTGGCTGCACGACTGGTACTACGACGCGGGCTTCGACGAGGCGGCCGGCAACGCGCAGGCCGACAACTTCGGGCGCGGCGGCGTTGGCGGTGACCCCGTGCTGGCGCAGGCCCAGGACTACAGCGGCTTCAACAACGCCAACATGGCCACTCCGGCCGATGGCGCCAGCCCGCGCATGCAGATGTACCTCTTCACCGGGACGGTGGACACGAGGCTGACGGTGTCCGCGCCCGAGGAGCTCGCTCGCGACTACGCGGCGTCCCATGCGGCCTTCGGTCCCCGCATCGTCTCCGCCACCGGCCAGGTGGTGCAGGCGCGCGACGAGAGCGTGGCCGGCTCGCCCCTGGCGACGGATGCGTGCTCGCCGCTCACCAACGCGGCGGAGGTGGCCGGCAAGCTGGCCCTGGTGGACCGGGGCACGTGCAGCTTCGACCTCAAGGTCCTCAACGCCCAGGCCGCGGGCGCCCTCGGCGTCATCGTGGTCAACACCTCTGGCGCGGCCCTGCTCCCCATGGGGGGAGGCGAGTCCACCACGCCCTCCATTGGCGCCATCATGATTGGCTATGTGGAGGGCAACCTCCTCAAGGCCCGGCTCGCCTCCGGGGTGCAGGCCACTATCCGCAGCCGCCCGGTGGCGGAGCTGGACGGCACCATCGACAACGGCATCGTCGCGCACGAGTGGGGCCACTACATCAGCAACCGCCTCGTCCATGACGGCTCGGGCCTCGGCAACAACCAGGGCCGGAGCATGGGAGAGGGCTGGGCGGACTTCCATGCGCTGCTGCTGATGGTGCGGCCCGAGGACGCGAGCGTCGCGTCCAACCCCGATTGGACTGGCACCTTCGCCCCGGCGGAGTACGCCACGCGCAACCTCGGGTCGGACAGCGCCTACTTCGGCATCCGGCGCCTGCCCTACTCGGTGGACTTCACGAAGAACCCGCTCACTTTCAAGCACATCACCAACGGCACCCCGCTGCCCTCGGGCGTGCCCTACGCCTTCGGGGAGAACGGCCTGAGCAACGCGGAAGTGCACAACGCCGGCGAGGTGTGGGCGACCATGCTGTGGGAGTGCTACGTGTCGCTGCTGCGCGCCCACCCCTTCGCCGAGGCCCAGCAGCGGATGAAGAGCTACCTGGTCGCGAGCTACCGGCTGACGCCGGCCTCGCCCACGTTCCTGGAGGCCCGCGACGCGCTGCTCGCGGTCGTCTACGCGGCGGACCCGGCGGACTTCCAGCGCTTCGCCGGGGCCTTCGCGCGGCGCGGGGCCGGCGTGGGAGCCGTGGCGCCGGAGCGTGGCTCCGCGACGCACGCGGGCGTGGTGGAGAGCTTCAAGAGCGGCCCGGATGTGGAGTGGGAGTCCGCGACGCTCGTCGACGACCACCCCACGCTCGGCTGCGACGGGGATGGCTACCTGGACAACCGCGAGCGTGGCACGCTGCGCCTCACCCTGCGCAACACGGGGACCGCGCCCCTGGAGGCGACGACGGCCACCGTCTCCGTGGACAGCGCGGCCCTCCGGCTGGACGGTGACGGCGAGGTGAGCTTCCCCACCATCGGCATCTTCGAGTCAGCGACCGTGGAGGTGCCCGTGGCGCTCGACGGCGCGGCGCCCGGCTCCACGGTCCGCTTCACCATCGCCTACCGCGACGCCCACGGCGTGGCCGCAGGTGACAGGCAGGCGGTGCTCGCCGTCACGGTGGAGCAGGACGAGCAGCCGCGGACGTCCGCCACCGAGTCGGTGCAGGCGCAGCAGCTCCCCTGGGAGCGGGCCGGCGCCCTCGGCGGTACCCGCTTCGGGGTGAGGGAGTACGCCGCGCCCGAGCGCGGGTTCCACGGCGTGGACCCGGATGCTGGCGCGGACTTCTCGCTCGTCTCGCCGCCGCTGCACGTGGGGACGGGGACGTTCTCCTTCACCTTCCAGCACCTGTATGCCTTTGAGCAGGCGGCCGCGTCCTTCTTCGACGGCGGCGTCCTCGAGCTGTCGGAGGATGACGGCCTGACGTGGACCGACCTCGGCAACCGCTTCACCCAGAACGGCTACCGCGGGGAGCTGACCACCTACGAGGGCAACGTGAATCCGCTCGTCGGCCGCCGGGCCTTCCGCGGGAGCAGCCCGGGCTATCCGCGGCTCCATGCCTCGACGGTGAGCCTCGGCACCGCCTACGCGGGGAAGACGGTGCGCATCCGCTTCCGCATCGGCGCGGACGAGGCGGGAGGCGGCTTTGGCTGGCTCATCGACGACATCGCCTTCACCGGCCTCACCGACACTCCCTTCACGTCCCTGGGCGCGAACGAGGGCGTGTGCTCCGGCGGCCGGCCCACGGCGGGCGCGGGCGAGGACGTCTCCATCGACGAGGGCGCGCCCGTGCGCCTCGGCGGGAGCGGAACGGGCGTGAGCGGCGGCACGCTCACCTGGCAGTGGGAGCAGGTGGCCGGGCCCGCGGTGACGCTCACCGGGGCGGACATGCCGGATGCGGGCTTCACCTCGCCTGACGTGAGCGTGGACACCACGCTGACCTTCCGGCTGACGGTGTGGGACGGTCCCCGGCGCGGCACGGACGAGGTGGACGTCCTGGTGCGCAAGGTCAACCGCGCGCCCGTGGCGGCAACGGGGCCGGCGCAGGCGGTGGACGAGCGCACGCCGGTGACGCTCCAGGGCGGTGGCGAGGACCCGGACGGGGATGTCCTCACCACCTTCCGCTGGACGCAGGTGTCCGGCCCTACCGTGACGCTGACCGGGGCGGACAGCGCGTCACCCACCTTCACGGCGCCCGATATCCAGACCGCCACGGCGGACCTCGTCTTCCAGCTCGTGGTCGGCGACGGCGGACTGGACAGCGCGGCGGCCACGGTGACGGTGACCGTGCGCGACGTGCCGGCCTCTCCCGAGCCGCAGCCGGAGCCGCGGCCCGGCGAGCAGGACAACCAGGGCTGCTCGGCCACCGGCACACCGGCGGCGCTCCCGCTGGCGCTGCTGCTCCTCGCGCTCCTCGCGTGGCGGAGACGTGTGGCGCGGTGACGGTCCAGGGCGCGGGTGCCCCCACACGTGCCAGCTTCTCGTGAGGGGGGGGCCGCTGGATAACACCGCGTCCGGCCTGGAGTTTCCCTCGCCTCGTCCGCGAGTTCATCCTCCAACACCGTCAGGCACCCTGAGAATCAGGTGTTGAGAAGCGTCGCCTGCTGAAAAAACGACTGCCCGGGGTGCTTGCCCGGGTTGTCGCTCCGGGGGGGCCTCCCTAGTTTGGGTCTCGCGCATCGGGCCGTGAAGGCGCGAGACACATGGGAGGCGACGTGGGGATTCGGCGGATGTGGCTCGGGCTGGGCGTGGCGGCGGTGGGACTCTCCCTGGGGACGGGCTGCATGTCTCCCTCGTCGGAGTCCGAGGAGCGTCTGGCCGCGCTGGAGGCCGAGGCCGAGGAGCTGGACGTCGCGCTCGACGACGTCGAGGAGCGGCTCCTGGGCAACCAGGCCATGCTCCAGACGTGGCAGGAGATGGGGCGCCGGCACCAGCAGGTGACGCAGCTGCACTGCCAGACGGCGGACACGCACCTCATGGCGCTGATGAAGCACTACGACAAGCAGGAGGAGAAGGCGCGCCAGATGAAGCGCCGCCGGGGCACGGTGGCCGCGGTGGACTCCTCGGTGCTCACCTCCGGCAAGGCGCCCAAGCGCGGCAACAACTGACGCCGGTTCTTGAGCGGGCTCTTGAACGGGCTCTCAAGCGGGCTCTCAAAGACTCATCCGCTCACGGAAGCGCTGGGACTGGCGGCGCGACAGCTCCACCTCGCGTCCGCCGCGCAGGCGCGCCACCAGCGTGCCGCCGGGGCCGGGCTCCAGCGCTTCGATGAAGTCCAGGTTGATGAGGTGCTGGCGACTGGCGCGGAAGAAGCGCGCCGAATCCAGTCGTTCCTCCAGGTAGCTCAGCGAGCGCAGCAGCAGGGGCTGGTGTCCTTCGAGCACCAGCCGTGAGTAGTTGCCCTCCGAGGTGATGAGCGGCACCTGCGCGAGCTGCACCAGCCAGCAGCGCTCGCCGTCCCTCACGAAGACGCGCTCCAGCGGTGTGCCCTGGGCCTGCGGTGTCGTGGGGACACGGGCCGCGCGGCCGCGCTGGCGCACGCGCTCCAAGGCCTCGGCGAGGCGTGCGGGCTCGATGGGCTTGAGGAGGTAGTCGAGCGCGTTCACCTGGAAGGCGCGCACGGCGTGCTCGTCGAACGCGGTGGTGAACACCACGTCCGGCGGTTCGTCCAGGCGCGCCAACACGTCGAAGCCGGTGCCGCCGGGCATCTGGATGTCGAGCAGCAGCAGGTCCGGGGACAGGGCCTCCACCTGTCGGCAGGTCTCCTCCACGTGGGAGGCCTCGCCCACCACCTCGACATCGGGGAAGGCCGCGAGCAGGCGGCGCAGCTCGGCGCGGGCCAGACGCTCGTCGTCGGCGATGAGGGCTCTCATGCGGGCAGGGGAATGCGGACGCGCGCCGTCGTGAGGGCCGCCTGCGTCCGGTCGAGGTGGAGCGAGGCGTCGGCGCCGCACAGCAGGCGCAGCCGCTCGCTCGCGTTGTGGAGGCCCACGCCACCGCTCTCGGGGCGCGGAGTGGTGGGAGGGAGCGTGGCGGTGTTGGCGACCTCCAGGTGGAGCGCGCCGTCGCGCACGCGAGCGGAGACCGTCACTTCACCGCCCTCCGGAGTCAGTCCCACGCCGTGCTTGATGGCGTTCTCCACCAGCGTCTGCACGAGCATGGCGGGCACGGAGACGCCGAGCGCGGCGGGCTCCACGTCCTCGCGCACGCGCAGGCGGGACTCCAGGCGCACGCCCTCCAGGCCCAGGTAGTCGCGCACGACTTGCAGCTCGCGCTCCAGGGGCACCGTCTCCGGTCCCCGGGCGGCGAGCGCGTAGCGCAGCAGCGCGGACAGGCGGGTGACGACTTCCTGCGCGCGGGCGGGGTCCTCGGAGATGAGGGCGCGCACGCTGTTGAGGCAGTTGAAGAGGAAGTGCGGCTGGAGCTGGGCCTTGAGGAAGCGCAGCTCGGCGGCCTGGGCGGCGGCCTCCAGCTTCCAGCGCTCCAGCTCCGCCCGCCGTGCGCGCTCCACGGCGTGGATGGCGAAGTAGAGGACCAGCCACATCAGCATCATCAGCGTCCAGATGATGCTGCTGCTGACGAAGCCGAACACGGAGGCCTGCTCCAGCGTGTACAGGCGGAGCACGAACACGCCCAGCACGAAGGCCACCAGGTCCTGCACCAGCCCGAGCCCCAGCGCGGTGGCGAGGACGCGCACGGCCAGGGCGGGCAGGGGCAGCGCGGCCCACGCGCGCAGGGGCAGCCGCGTGCGGGCCAGGTGGGTGAGCACGGCGCCAGAGAGGCAGAACAGCCACCACGCCAGCGGGGTGACGGGGCTGCTCCACGCCAGCAGGGTGTTGACGAGGCCATAGAGGCCCCAGCCGCCGAGCTGGCAGGCCACGTACACCCTGGCGCGCGAGGACATCAT
This sequence comes from Pyxidicoccus trucidator, assembly GCF_010894435.1. Lineage (NCBI taxonomy): Bacteria > Pseudomonadati > Myxococcota > Myxococcia > Myxococcales > Myxococcaceae > Pyxidicoccus > Pyxidicoccus trucidator. The sequence goes on from NZ_JAAIXZ010000003.1 coordinate 724,258, forward strand.
CGAAAGGCTCCGGAAAGGCGTGAGTCCACCACACTCACTGGCGCGGCTCTACCTGCGCGACGGACGCGTGGGTGCCGAGGAAGCCGTCAAGCTCACGGAAGAAGCCCTCCGGGTCGTCCCACATGATGAAGTGCCGGGCCGTGTCGCTCATGACGACGCGGCCGGTGGACAGCTTCGCGTACTGGCTCCGGTAGACGGCTTCGACGGCCTCGCGAGGGACGCGGCCCTTGAGGGCAATCCACGAGCCCAGCACCAGGGTGGGGACGGTGATGCGCGACAGCTCGGGGCGCAGGTCGGTGGTGGTCAGCTCGTAGATGGCCTGGTTCACGGTCTCCGGGTCCGAGTCCGCGCCCCAGCGGGCGGCGACGTCCACCTTCGACTCATCGGAGATGTAGCCGCGAAGCACCATGCGCGACTGCATGCTCCGCTGCTCCACCGTCTGCATGCGCATGAGGGTGCGCATCTCCTCCGCGCGAGGGCGCATGCTGTCGGCGGTGGCGCTCGGGTCCATGGCGGCGGGGAGGAAGGGGAGGCTGTCGACGATGACGACGCCGCCCACGAGCTCGGGCGCGTCCGCGGCCACCGCGAGCGCCAGCACACCGCCGAGGCTGTGGCCGACGAGGATGGGCTTCTCCAGCCCCTGCGAGCGGAGGTAGTCGGCCAGCGCGCGGCGCTCGGTGGCGAAGAAGGGCGCGGGGATGGCGGGCTGGCCCGCGAAGCCGGCCAGGGTGAGGACGTGGCAGTCGTAGCGGCCCTGGAGGTGCGCCACCGTCTCGCTCCACACCTCGCCGGACGAGGCGAGGCCGGGGATGAAGACCAGCGGGCGGCCCTTGCCGGAGCGCTCCACATGGAAGGGCTGGGGGGCGGAAGGGGTGGACGCGCCGGAGGTGGTGGCGCAGCCGGTGAGCAGGGCGAGGGTGACGAGCAGTGAGGCGAGGACGGGGACACGGGGCATGGCGGACTCCCGAAGTGGGTACGGGGAGGAAGGTACGCACCCGGGGCGTGGGCTCCGTGGATACTCCATGAGCGGTTCGGGGACGGGATGAGCGGCGGGGAGGCTCGGTGGCTGGCGGGGACTGAGTGGCTCGTGGGCGGGATGAGCGGTGGCGCGGTGTGTGGCTGGCGGGGACCTTCACGCTTCGGGCAGGCTCGCGGGAGTTGCCTCGCCTGAAGGGAAGTCCTCCGTGTCCACGCCTGACCCGTTCGAGCCTTCTCCCTCCCCGGACTCGCAGTCCGCGTCGGAGGCGCCCGCCTCGCAGGTGGCACTCGTGGAAGTGCCCGCCGCGCCGATGGCGGTCGTGGAGGAGTCCTTCGCGCGGTACCTCGCCCGGAGGCTGGTGGCGGAGGAGGGCTTCCGCGAGGAGCCAGTCCCCGAGGCAGCGGAGCTGGTCGCGGCCTCGGACGCGGTGCTGACGTACTCGGATGGAATGTCGATGGTCCTCGTCTGCCTCGTGGACCGGGAGCGCGAGACCTCGCGGCGCTTCGGCCTGGACGTGGCGGCGCTCGAGCGCATCGGCAAGGAGTGCCTCAAGTACACGGGCACGGTGAGCGGCACGAAGCTGCCGGTGGGGCTCCAGGTCATCGAGGTAGGGCGGACGCCCGCGACAGAGGAGGACCGGCAGCGGCTGGAGCGCTACCGCCTGGGGCTGTTCCACAAGGTGCACCTGCACGCGATGCACGTGGACACCACGGCCCCGGGAGCGGTGTGGGCGAGCACGTGGCGCCGCGCCAAGGTGTCCGCCCGCTACCTGCGCCGGCTGGTGTCGGAGCCGCGTCAGGTGGTGGCGGAGGAGACGCTGGCGGAGGTGCCGGAGCGCACGCCGGTGCTCTCCCCCGCGCTGCTGGTGGCGATGGTGCTCGGCTTCGCGGCGGAGCACCTCTTCGGCGTGGGGGAGAAGGGAGACGGCCTGCTCGCGCCCGGAGTGCAGACGCTGGTGGCGATGGGCGGGGTGAATTCAATGTTGGTGCTGGAGGCGGGACAGTGGTGGCGCCTGCTGATGGCGCCACTGCTTCACGGCGACATCTTCCACCTGCTGCTCAACGGCGTCTGTCTGTGGTTCGTGACGGCGACGGTGGAGGGACTGCTGGGCCGCGCGTGGACGGGGCTGCTGTTCCTCGCGGGGGCGCTGGGCGGTGGGGCGCTGTCGATGGCCATCAACGCCGACTCGGTGGTGTCGGTGGGCGCGTCGGGTGTGTTGATGGGCCTGTTGGCGGCACTGCTGGCCCTGAGCCGGCGCATTCCCCGGGGACCGGAGCGGGCGCAACTTCAAGTCTTGTCATTGCAGCTACTGATTCCCTCGTTGATTCCCATTGGCATGTCGCGGACGGGCGGAGAGATTGACTTCGCGGCGCACGTCGGTGGCGCGCTCGCCGGAGGCGCGGTGGGGCTGCTGCTGGCGCGAGCATGGGCGCGGAAGGAGCCGGTGCCGCCCGCGACGACGCCCATGGGAGCGGTGGGCGTGCTGGCGACGGTGGCGCTGATGGTGAGCATGGGGTTCGCATTCCAGTACCGGCAGGACTCCGCGCTGGAGCTGGAGCTGATTCCCGCGGAGGCGCTGCCCGAGACACATGCTGCGGGGATGGAGCAGGCGAAGGACCTGCTCGCGCGTTACCCGAGAGACCCGCGAGCGCACCTGTTCCAGGCGCTGGTGTTGATGGAGGCGAACGACCTGCCCGGAGCCGAGCGGGAGCTGCGCACCGCGCTCTCCGAGCCGCACATCCTGGAGCACTTCTTCGAGGGCTCGGTGCTGCCCCTCCTGCTGCACGAGGAGCTGGGGCGCGTGCTCGTGGAGCAGGGCCGCAAGGACGAGGCGCAAGCCCTGGTGAAGCCCTTCTGCGTGGCGGGCGAGGACGGACAGCTGCCGTCAGGGCTCGTCGAGCTGGGACTGTGCGGCACGACACCGTGAGCTGAGCCGCACCCGTGCGTGCCTACCAGCGCATGAGCTCGAACTGCACCGCGCCGAACAGCCCGAGCGCACAGGCCGCCGCCACCGCGAGCGCGAGCCCGCCAGTCCGGACTCGCTGGCCCACAGTCTGACGGCGCAGCAGCCACAGCCCGACGACAAGTCCCAGCAGCGCCCCCACCGGAGTGCCCAGGAGCAGCCCGAACAGGCCCGGGAAGCCGTGCGCATCTTGCCGCAGCGCCTTGTCGGTGAGCACGCCCACCGTCAGCCCGAGCGCGCCTCCACCCACGGTGAGCGCCGCGAGGGAGAACAGCCCGCTGCCAATGGCGCGAGCGGTGGAGACGGGCCCACGAGTCGGTGCCTCGCTGTCGCGGCTGGGAGCCGGAGCGGGGTGTGCGCTCAAGGCTTGCCCGACCGCAGGAGCCGCCTGCGCATGTAGCCGTCGAAAGCGACGACGGCACGGTGGAACAGGCCGGGAGACAGCCGCCGCAAGCGCCAGCCCCACCGCGCATCGGCCATGGGGAGCACGTAGAGCGCGCCACGGTCCACGGCCTTCAGAAGCTTCTGTGCGACGACGTCCGGGCCCACGCGGGCCGTGTCGACCATGCGGGTGCCGAGGGTGCGGAGCGTGTCGTCGGAGTAGTGGCCCGAGCTGGCGATGTTGGTGCGGAAGAAGGTGGGACAGGCAACGGTGACGCCGACGCCGGCGGTGCGCAGCTCCGCTGAGAGTGTCTCGGACAGCGCCACCACGGCGGCCTTGGAGGCGTTGTAGGGCGCGAGGTCGGGCGCGTACAGGAGCCCCGCCGCCGAGGCGATGTTGAGGATGTGCCCCGAGCCCTGTTTGCGCAGGCGCGGGACGAAGGCATGGCAGCCGTGGATGACGCCCCACAGGTTGACGTCCAGCACATGCTTCCAGTCCGCGAGCGGCAGCTCCCCCACGCGCCCCGCGCTCAGCACACCCGCGTTGTTGACGAGCAGGTCCACGCCACCGAAGGCGCTCTCGGCGGCCTGGGCCAGGGCCTCGACCTGTTCCGGGTTGGCGACGTTGCACACGTGGACGTGGGCCTCGCCACCGGCGGCGATGACGCGCTGGGCGGTCTCCTCGGCGGAGACCGCGTTGATGTCGGAGACGAGCACGCGGGCCTGTCTCCGGGCGAGTGCTTCGCAAAGCGCGCGGCCCAGGCCACTGCCGGCACCGGTGACGACTGCTCGGGGACGCGGGGGAAGGCTCATGCGTGCTATCTCCGGAGCTCCTCGCGGACCTCCATCAGGATGCGGCCCAGCATGTTCCTTCCGCTGCCGTCTCCGCCATCGCCCCAGTAGTCGTCCTGTTCGGTGTGCTCGACGAGCTTCGCGTCGCCGGTGTCGAGCAGGAGCCGGGTGAGGTCCGCGTGCTGGGTGAACTTCGCCCGGACGGCCTCGCGCATGACGGAGACCCTGGTGGACTCCCAGTCCCGCCGCAGCTTGCGCTTGCGGTCTCGACCCATGCGAGCGGCGAGCATCGGCGTCCGGGCCTGGCGGACCTCTTCCTGGTCGTCGGCGTCCTCGAACTTCTGGGCCTGGAAGAAGTGCTCGCTCGTGGGCCACGTCCGGCCACGGAGCTTGATGGGGTAGGGCGCGAAGTTCGAGCACCAGCCATGGTCGTCGGTGACGCTGTAGAAGTGGATGACCTCGGACTCGGACATGGATGGGCCCTCGCGGTGCAGCCTGGCGCGGATGCGCAAGTCAGTGCCGGGGTCGGCACAGCGTGAGACCGACGTCATCCTGCAAGCCACCTGACACCAACCTGGGAAGCGCCGCCAGCTCACGGGCAGAGGCAGCGAGGTCCGGGCCGGAGGCCACGGCGCGGATGCGAGGTGCGTCGGCGTACTTGAACAGACCATCCGTCCCTGCAAGCAGCGTTCCGCCATTCCACGGCACGTCGAAATAGACCGGCAGGGCCTCACCACTCCCGAGCAGGGGCTTGCGGCGCTGGTGCTGGGTAACGACGGTGTGCGAGTCACCGTGAATCAGCCACAGCTCGGAGTCTCCAACGCTGGCGCCGATGATGCGGCCCTCCGTGACGCAGGCGGCCACCGCGGTGGTCTCTCCGCCATGCCCAGTCGACGCCAGCAGGTGGTCGCACTGTTCCAGGAGGTTGCTCCACGCCTCGGGCCGCAAGAGGTCGGAGCGGTCGACCGTGGCGGCCCGCACCGCGCGGACCACGCCAGCGGCGGCATCAACTCCGCGCCTCGAGTTGCCCGCGCCATCCGCGACCACGAGCACCATGGCCTCACCCAGGGGCAGGACGGCCACGTGGTCCGCGCTCGTCTCCGCGTGGGGCTCCACCACCTGTGCTGTCTCGAAGCGCGGCATACCGGGCCTCCAGGAATGAATCAGAGGTTGCGCAGGACGCGATCCGCGCTTCGGCTCGCAGTGAGCGGGTGGCAGGGGCCGGGTGCCGGATTGTCTACCCCGAGCGCATCAGCAAGGTCCGAGAAGAGGGAGCGGGCCAACCGGGTATGCGCGTCGATGGAGAGCACTCCGGGCCAGTTCAGCTCGCGCAAAGCGCGCGCGCCGCCCTCTGACTCGCGGTAGGACTTCGCATCCGTGCCCTCTGGATCGATGAGGTACTGGAGGTACCGCTTCGGGTGCTTCTTCCGGTCCGCCGTAGCCCAGTGCTTTGTGCCGTCTGGCGTCGCGAGGAACGGCGCTTCTTCGGTCACGAAGTCTTCGACATCGTGGGTTGTTGCATCGACGGTGGAGGGGCGCTTTGCGCCAGCGCGAGTCAGTGCCGCGGGCTCACCGAAGAAGTACGCCTCCACCATGGGAGACAGCAGGTGGAATGAGCAGTGCTCGCGGATACGCTCGGCGGCCTGCTCCCGTCGGCGGGTGCTGGGCCACGCGTAGGTATCGAGGTGTCGCTTCACCGCGTTCCGGAGTGTCGAGGTCACCACCGCGAGCTGGTCCAGGTTCACCAGCTCCACATCATCGACAGCGATGACGAGGTCCGGCGGCACGCCATTCCGTCCCGGGTCTGTCGAGGCGACCATGGCTTGTGCGAGCCGGTCCACCACGGATAGCGGACCACCGGGGCGTGGCGGTGGGGCCGAGGTCAGTCGGATGCGCGTGCTGGTGAACGAGTCGCGAGGCTCGGGTGCGACGAACGTCGCATCCGGGAAGTAGCGCTTCAGCGAGTCACCCAGCGCGAGCTGCTCGCAGCGGCCGGTGGTGATGAGGACGACCTGTTTCATCAGCTCTGCTGAGGCTCCACAGGCGAGCCGAACTCCAGATGCGCGTAGAGGTCGCCCAGCGAGAAGTGCGAGAGGTACTCGGGGTCTCGGACCCTGGGCAGCGGCATCGGGTTGGTGGGCTGGCCCTTCTCCATGACGAACACCTGCTCGGGGCACTCGCGGAATTGGTCGAGCACCACGGGCGAGTGGGTGGCGAGCAGCACGGTGCTGTTCGTCTTCGCGGCCCAGGTCCGGAACGCCTCGATGAGGTGCTTGATGGCGAAGGGGTGGAGCGAGTTCTCCACCTCGTCGATGGCGACGATGCCGTCATTGGGAACCGAAGCCACGGCGCACAGGTGCAGGAGGGCAACGAGCAGGCCGTTGGGCGCGAAGGTGATGGGGTAGCTCGTGTCGGGCTTCGGCGTGACCACCCTCGCCGTCACCGTCGTCCCCGCGGTCTCGAAGTCCAGGTCCGCGAAGACATCCGGGAAGAGCTTGCGGAGGTTGTCCATCACGAAGTCGTACCGGGGTCGGTCGGTACGTGTGTCCCGCCAGTTGCGCAGGAGGGAGAAGACGTTGCGTCCGTGCAAGTCGAGCGTCTTGTCGGAGGTGATGGTAGAGCCGCTCTCACGCAGATGCGAGAGGTGGTACTCCGAAAAGCAGCGGTAGGACTGCACCAGCGATCGAAGGACGAAGAGGCCAGGAGTGAGCTGGAAGGTATCGGAGGCGACGCGCAGGAGGCTGCGCTCATCGGCAGGGAGTTGCTTCCCCGCCAACGTGATGTCTCGCGTCCCCGTGCGCAGGCCATCCAGTCCGTTCTCTCCGCGAACACCCTCCGTATAGAAGTCCGGGTTCTTCATCGCACCGTCTGGAACGGTGAGCGCCCAGTGCGCGTTGTTCGCGGTGACACTCAAGAACACACCCTGGTCAGGGGCTGCTTCGAAGTGTCTGAGCCCGTCGCGCCCTCCGCGCTCATTCAAGGCCCGAACGAAACCCTGCTCGAAGGTATGACGCAGCAGCTGGAGCACATCCAGGAGCGTGCTCTTGCCTGCTCCGTTCGGCCCGACGAGCGCGCATACACCTTCCGGGCTCCATTCCACATGCTGGAGCGCTCGGTAGTTGCGAACGACGAGTGTGAACGGCATCCGAAGGACCTCGGTTCCTGACCGCGCGTAGTCTCCACGGTGCCACAACCCGGACGCATTGCGGCATTTCCATCTGCACGAGCAACACCCCAGGAGTGCTCATTCCCGACGGACGGCGGCAGCCAGGGCCCATTCCCCGGCACCACCGGGTTCTTCCCGACACACCCCTTTTCCCCGTCTTCACAGCCCGCGCGCACACGGGACATGGTGGGCTCCAGAGCAGGCAGGCAACCACCGCGTTCCGTGACGTAGCGGTCGAATCCGGCTAGAACCGCCGCCGTGAGACGCGACGCTTATGGAACATTCGCCGCCGTCGTCGCGGTGACCTTTCTCGGATGCAATGACCTGGAGGTCTGTGGCTCCACGACCCAGGACATCACCCGTGACGACGGGGAGGTCTACCGCTGTGTCACCGCCGAGGACTGCCCTCGCACCTCTCGCGTCAACGTGTGCGTCACCGACGTGTCCCCCGTGGCCGAGTGTGTGAGCTGCGATGACACGAAGTGCGTCTCAGTGATTCCGGAGGCCTGCTAGTGCGGCCACTACGCCTCGCGCTCGTCGTCCTGGCCCTGGCTGGCGCGGGCTGCCGCGACAAGCCCGTGGACCACCTCCAGAAGGCCCGCGACGCCACCTTCGAGAAGCGTCCCGACGAGGCCCTCGTCGAGTACCGCAAGGCCTTCGACGGGCTGCGCCTCGACAGCACGCCCGAGGCGTCCGTCCTGCGCGCCCGCGCCCTCAAGGGCGCCGCCGACGTCTACTGGCTGGAGCAGCGCAAGGTGAAGGAAGCCGTCGGTGTCTACCGCGAGCTCATCCAGCAGTGCCCCGACTCCCCCGAGGCGCTCGACGCGCGCATCATCCTCGCGGAGCTGCTGCGCGTGCACTACCGCGACCTGCGCGGCTCCATCGACCAGCTCACCACCGCCCTCAAGCTCAACCCGCCCCAGGGCGCCGAGCTGCACTACCAGGTCGCCAAGCTCTACTTCGAGCTCGCGGACTACCAGCAGGTCGAGCTGGAGACGCGCCGCCTCATCGAGCGCTTTCCCACCAGCGCCTTCGTGGACGACTCCATCTTCCTCCAGGCCCAGGCCGTCGCGATGATGGAGGGCCGCCGTCAGGAGGCCTCCCGCACCTTCGCGGACCTGCGCACCCGCTTCCCGGACTCCGAGCTGGCCCCCTACGCCCTCTTCGAGATGGGCAAGCTGCGCGCCGACGCCGGGGACAACGAGAAGGCGATTGAGACCTGGGTGGAGACGCTGAAGACGCACCCGGACCCGACGCTGGTGCAGGACTACATCGCCCGCGCCCGCAAGCGCATCTCCAACACCACCGCGGAAGGCGTGGGCCAGCGCGAGGCGGCCTTCGACCGCGCCCGCCCGGCCCGCAGCTCGCTGGAGGCCGTGGGCGGCCGGCCCGAAGAAGCCGCGAACGAGCACAACTGAAGCTCGCGGCCTCGGGCCCGTCCTACGCCGGCACGTCCAGCACCGCCTCCATGAGGGGCGCCGCCACCGCCGGGTCATCCGCGTCCGCCACCAGCAGCAGGTGCACGCGTCCGCCCTCCACCCGCGCGTCCACGCCCTCCAGCTTCACCTTCGCGTCCACCGCGTCCAGGAACAGCGGCGAGCCGTCCGGTGCCAGCACTCCCACCGCCGAGCCCGTCACCCGCCCGTCCGCGTAGGCGTCGCGCGTGTCCTCGGCCGCCGCGGTGAAGACCAGCCGCCCGTCCGGCAGCGGTGACGCGTCCGTGAAGGACAGGCGCACCCCGCCGGCCCGGCCCAGCTCCCACCGTCGCGTGGTGCGCAGCACGTCCGGGCCCAGCGCGCCCACCTCCAGCCCGCGCCGCGCGCGCTCCAGGTCCAGGTCCACCAGCGCGTCCACGCCCACGTCCCCGTTGCCCCGGTTGAGCAGCCGCAGCCGCCCGCCCACCACCGCCGCGCCCTCGATGTTGAGCGGCCCCAACTCCCGCGCGAGCTGCGCGTACATCGCCGTGCAGTCCACCGTCGCCACGCCGCCCGCCAGCGTCCCGTCCGCGCCCAGCCGCACCACCGCCCCGCGCCGCCGCGTCTCCGCCGAGCCCGAGGGCAGTGCCAGCAGCGCCCCGTGCGGCGCGCCCGCAAGCGGCCCCAGCAGACACAGCACCTCCAGGTCCGGCTTGGCCGCCTTGCGCGCCTTCGCCTCGTCCGGCAGCTCGCCCGGGAAGAGGCGCACGCTGCGCCCCGGCGCGTCGCCTTGCGCGGGGAAGACGGCCAGGTGCAGGGCGTCATCCGCGACGATGTAGAGCCAGGGCCCCACGCGCACCAGTCCGCTGGCGGCGGACACGTGGGCGGGGCGGCCGGGCGCCTCCGGGGACTCCAGGGTGAGGGTGCGCCTGAGGGTGGTGCGAATCATGGCCGTGCCTCCCGCGAGCGGGCCGCGATGCCCTACCGCTTCAGAGCAGCGTACCGCGCAGAATCAGGCTGGCGACGGTGAAGTAGATGACCACGCCGCTGACGTCCACCAGCGTGGCCACGAAGGGCGCGGACGCGCTCGCGGGGTCGAACCCGAAGCGCCGCAGCACCAGCGGCAGCATGGAGCCCGCCAGCGTGCCGAACGTCACCACGCCCAGCACGGACAGCGCCACCGCGACTCCCAGCCGCAAGAAGTGCTCACCGTACGCATCCGAGACGGAGTGCCAGATGACGATGCGCAAGAGGCCCACCACTCCCAGCACCAGGCCCAGCACCAGGCCGGACAGCGCCTCGCGCTTGGCCACGCGCCACCAGTCCTTCAGCCGCATCTCCCCCAGCGCCAGCGCGCGGATGATGAGCGTGGACGTCTGGCTGCCGGAGTTGCCACCCGAGGAGATGATGAGCGGCACGAAGAGGCTCAGCACCACGGCGGTGGCGATTTCGTCCTCGAAGCTGCTCATGGCGGTGGCGGTGAGCATCTGCCCCAGGAAGAGCACCAGCAGCCAGCCAATGCGCTTCTTCAGCATGCCGAAGAAGCCCACCTCGAAGTAGGGCGCCTCGAGGGCCTCCATGCCGCCGACCTTCTGGATGTCCTCGGTGGCCTCCTCCTGCACGACGTCGACGATGTCGTCCACCGTGACGATGCCCTTCATCCGGTTCTGCTCGTCGAGCACCGGCAGGGCCATGAAGCCGTGCTCGCTGAACAGCCGGCCCACCGCCTCCTGGTCCGTGTTCTCCGCCACGGTGATGACGTCGCTCTGCATGACGTCCGCCACCTTCTTGTCGGGGGCGGCCTGGAAGAGCTGGCGCAGCGACAGCACGCCCAGCAGGTGCTGCCCGGCGTCGAGCGCGTAGGCGTAATAGACAGTCTCCACCTTCTCCCGCGCCTGCTTGCGCAGGTAGCCGATGGCCTCGTCGATGCTCATCTCCGGCCGCACGCGGGCGAAGCGCGGGTTCATCAGACCGCCGGCGTCGTCCTCCGCGTAGGCCAGCAGCACGTTGACCTCGCGGCGGCTGGCGTCGTCGAGCTGCGAGAGGATGGACTCCGCCTGCTCGGGCTCCACCGCCTGCACCAGGTCCGCCAGGTCGTCGGGCGGCAGCACCCGCACCCAGGTGCGGCGCTCGCCGGGCGGCAGGTGGAGGATGAGCTCCGCCTGGTCCCGTGCGGACAGGGCGATGAAGAAGTCGTCCGCCACGTCGGTGGGCAGCAGCCGGAAGCCCTCCAGGCGCTCGTCGATGGAGAGCACCGGCCACGCCTCGTGCAACTCCTCGAAGGAGAGCGCGGCGCTCTGAGGGCTTTCCATCATCGGCTCACCTCCCAGCGGGTGGAGCGCGCGGTGCACGCGGCGCGCGGGCCTCTCTACACCCGAGTGGTGGGCGCCGCGAGAGGCAGGCAGGCGACTTTCCACACTATTTCGTGCGTTCGTCACCTGGGCTCCGGGCCCGCACCGTCCGTGTGGGCTCCAACTGCCCGCCAGGGCCAGCGCGCGGCGGCCTACCCGGGAGCGGCCGCGTAGGCCACGCGCTCGGCGCGGGGGCCCGCGCGGGGCAGGGTGACGATGAAGGTGGAGCCCTCCTTCAGCCGGCTCTCCACCTGGATGCTGCCGCCCAGCGCCTCCACGAGGCTGCGGGTGATGAAGAGGCCCAGCCCCAGGCCGCCATAGTGCCGGCCGGACACGGCCCGCTCGAAGCGGCCGAAGATGCGCTCCTGGTCCTGCGGGGAGATGCCGATGCCCTCGTCCCGCACCGTCAGCCGCACCTGGTCCCCCAGGTCCTCGACGCGCGCGTGGATGTCGCCGCCGGCGCCATAGCGGACGGCATTGGAGAGCAGGTTGGTGACGACCTGCTCCAGCCTCAGCCTGTCCCAGTGCCCGCGCGTGTCCTCCGCGGACTCGATGCGCAGGAGCGAGCCGGCCTTCGCCGCCTCGGGGCCGAACCAGTCCGCCACCTCCTTCAGCACGTCGCCCAGGTCCGTCTCCGCCAGCTCCAGCGTCATCCGGCCATGGTTGAGGCGCCCGACGTCGAGCAGCGCGCCCACCAGCCCCGTCAGCTTGCGCACCTGCGCGCGCGCCAGGTCCAGGTGGTGTCGCGCCCGCGCGTCGTGGGAGGCGATGCCGTCCTGCCACAGCTCGCGCGCCAGGGTGGCGAGCGTCAGCTGCAGGGGTGTCAGGGGCGTGCGCAGCTCGTGCGAGGCCACGGTGATGAACTCGTCGCGCACGCGCACCGCGGACTGGGCCTCGTCATAGAGGCGCGCATTGTCCAGCGCGAGCGCGGCCCGGCGGGCCAGGTCCTCGGCCACGCGCTGGTCCTGGGCGTCATGGTGCCGGTCCTCGCGCCCGTGGAGGAACGTCAGCGCCCCGAGCACCTGGTCCCGGGAGCGCAGCGGCACCGACAGCAGGGAGGTGACGCCCAGCGCGCGCAGCAGCTCCAGCTGCGGGGCGTCCGCCGAGAGGCGGGAGAGTGTCTTGCCATTGATGAAGGGCTGGCACCAGGTCTCCCCGGTGCGGATGGCGGCGGCGGGCCCGAAGGGCGCGTCGAGCTGGAGGGGATAGCGACGGGACAGCTCCCGGGCCAGCGTCTCCCGGGCCGGGTCCAGGTGCGCCACCGCCAGCCGGAAGACGCCGCCCTCCGGCTCCACCAGGTCCAGGAAGCAGCCGTCGCCGAGGTGGGGGACACACTGCCGCACCACCCGGGACAGGGTGGCCTCCGCCTCGAGCGAGCTGGCCAGCGTCTCGCTCACCATGGCGAGGAAGGTCTGGTCCTCCTTGGCCCGCTTGAGCTCGGTGATGTCCACGAAGCCCGCCACCACCGCCCGCAGCCGCCCCTGGCGGTCGTGGATGGGGCCGGCCTTGATGCGGAAGGTGCGCACGGCGCCGTCGGGGCGGCTGTACAGCATGTCCTCCTCGCCCGAAGGCTCGTCGGTGAGCAGCACCCGGGCCATGGGATACTCCTCCCCCTTGTAGCGGCGCCCGTCCGGGTGGACGGCGCGGTAGCGCGCGAAGTCCGCGATGCACGTGGTCTCGAGCATCGGATGGCCGATGAGCCGCTCTGCCTCCTCGTTGGCGTGCAGCGTCCGTCCCGAGGGGGCCTCGGCGATGTGCACCGCGACGGGGAGCTGCTGGAGGATGGCCTCCAGCCTGTCTCGCTCCGACTGCTGCTGAACCAGCAGCTTCTCCCGCTCCTCCTGTGCGCGCCGGAAGTCGGTGATGTCGGTGATGAAGCCCTCCAGCAGCTGGACCTCGCCCCCGGGCCCGTAGATGCCCACGCCGCGCTCCCACACCCACCGCTCCTCTCCCGCGCGGGTGCGGATGCGGTAGGTGAGGGTGAAGGGGGAGCGGGTGGCGAGCGCCGCCTCTATCTCCTCCCAGACTCGCGCGTATTCCTCCGGGGTCATGAGGTGTCCCCACCGGAGGCCGTCCCGGGTGAACTCCTCGGGGCCATGGCCACAGAGGGCCCGGGTGCCTTCGCTGGCGTACACCAGGGGCCAGAAGGGCTCGTAGCGGCTGCGGTAGACCATGCCGGGCACGTTTCCCAGGAGGGTGCCCAGCACGCGCTCGCTCTCGCGCGCGGCGGCTTCCGCCTGTCCGGCACGCGCCTGCGCCGCGCGCCTGGAGCCCTTCTGGCGCCGCAGCTCCAGGCACATGCGCACCTTGGCGCGGACGGCCTCCGCATGGAGCGGCTCCAGCAGGAAGTCCACCTCTCCCAGCGCGTAGCCGCGCAGCAGGTCCGCCTCGTCACACGGCGGCCGCCCCACCAGCAGCAGCGGTGTGTGCTCCAGCGCGGGTGTCGCGCGCAGGTGGAAGGCCGTCTCGAGCCCGCCCGCCCAGCCGCTCCGGGCATCGATGAGGACACAGGGGGGCGGCTCGCCGGTGCGCCCCGCGCGCATCGCCTCCTCCGCGCTCAGGCGCTGGAGGGGGTGACCCAGGGGAGCGAGCATGGCGAGCAGGTCCGCGCCATCACCCGGTGGAGGCTCCACGAGGAGCAGGGGAGGGCGTTCTTCCTCCCGGGGGCCGGAAGAGCCCTCGAGCGGTTCATGCGCCGCCTGCCCACGAGGGGACGCTTCCGGCCGAGCTTCGCTCATTGGCCCCGTGCCTCCCTGCTGCCCACACCCTGACAAAGGTGGTGGCGGAGGCGCGCGTTGCCACCCACCCTGGCGGGCCGGCGGGAGGCACCTCCACGGAAGGCAGCCGGACGTCAGCCGGCGGGCCGCTCGTACACCTTGGTGCTGCCGTTGCTCTGCAGGGTGTCGCCCTCCCAGTAGAAGCGGGGGGAGAGGGCACGCAGCTCCCGGGGGGCTCTCGCGCTGGTGGGCAGCCGCTCCAGGCCCAGGGGGCTCTGCACGGAAGACCCCACTGGCAGCACGGAAGTCGCACCCGCGAGCATGCCCAGGCGGATGTCAGGGAGGACGAAGCCCGGACGGAGCGCCGCGTCGACCGCGTCCGCTGGCGAGTCCAACACCAGGGTGCCCTGCTCCGCCAGCGACCCGCCCGAGAGCACCCAGCGGTGCAGCGTCTGGCCGGTGGCCTGGAAGGGCTCGCCCACGCGCGTCCACACCACGCCCTCCTCGAGGCCCACCGGCGTGCCCGGCAGGGCCAGGCAGGGCGCACCCGTGGGGGCGAAGGCCCCGTCAGGTCCGAGCTGGTACGGACACGCCTGGCTGTTCGGCCGCTGCCGCATCCGCACCACCAGCACCCGGTCCAGGGACTCGCGCACCAGCAGGCCCACCACGCCGTCGGTGCCGAGAATCGCCTCGTCGCCCGCCGTCCACGAGGTGGCGCCAGCGGCGGCGAGGACGCCGGTGTCCGAGAAGGTGAAGCGGTGCAGGCGCTGGTCATCGAGCACCCACAGCTCGTGCTCCGAGGCGAGGCGACTCTGGACGACCCGCACCGGCGCCGCCGTGCCGAGCAGCAGCGAGCCGGTCAGCTCCAGCTCGGTGCCCGTGTCCACGAAGCGGCGCACCCGGCCCTCACCCACCACCCAGACGACGTTGCCCGAGACGGCCACGTCGGGGGGGATGGAGGAGGTGCCCAGCCGCACCACGCGTCCGCTCGGCTCGCGCAGCGCCGCCCCGTCACACAGCCAGGTGCCCCGCGTGGTGCGGTCCAGCTGCGTACAGCGGGGCAGCGGCAGGACGATGGCGGAGTTGTTCCCGCTCCAGTCCCCCGCCACATAGGCGCCGAGCTGCTGGACGCTGCCCACGGGGGCGAAGGCGACGAGGACGTGGTGGCGGCCGGTCGTCCGGGGCGTGAAGCGGACGGTGGCAATCGCTCCGCCATGGCGCAGCATCACCTCGGAGGGGAGGATGTGGTTGCCCGGGTCGTACACCGTCGCGGTGACGCTCTCCGGAAACTGGGACTCGGCAGTGTCGTCACAGGATTGGGTCTGGACGGCGGGGACCTCGAACGTCGCCTCGGCGCCCACCCGGAACGACTCCGGGCGGGGCGTGGTGCCGCTGAAGATGGGCATGGCGCTGCAGGGGGAGTCGGAGCCCGAACAGCCGGAGAGGGCCAGCAGGGCTGTCAACGCGAGCAGGGGGCGGGCGGTCTTCATTGGGGGGAGGGTCGCCCGAGGTCCCTTCGGCCTGGGGGTGTGGCGACCCTCCCTTCCTCTTACCCCCATTTCCCCCGCCGGTCAGCCCCGGGGGCCGGGGGTGTCCGGCGCCCGGCGGAGCTCCTGGCCGGGAGGGCAACCGGTGGAAGGGAAATCCCCCGTGTCAGGCGTGGCGTTTCCGGCGCGTCACTCTTCGCTGAAAGGAGCGGTGACCATGAACACGGCGAACCTGATGAGCCCGATGAACCCCGAGCTGAACAACCTTGTCATCGGCATCGACGCGCTCCAGCCCGCCCGTCTGGCCACCGCTCCTGCACCCGCGCCCGTGGGTCCCGCCGCTGGCGGTGAACCGCCCGGAACCTGACCCGCCACGCCCCGTCACCTGACGAGGCGCGGTGAGCAGGGGCCGGGCTCCCACAGGGGAACCCGGCCTCTTGTCGTTTCCGGGTCCACGCAGCCGCAGCACACGCAGTCGTGGCCGAGAGGTGAGGCACCTGAGCGCCACTCAGGAACACGCGGGTTCGACTCCCGCCGACTGCTTATCGGGATGTAGCTCAGCTTGGACAAGAGCGCGCGCTTGGGGTGCGCGAGGTCGCTGGTTCGAATCCAGTCATCCCGACTCGAAACACCCTGCTTCATCGGGGCCATGGCTCAAAGGGAGAGCACCCGGCTGGCTTCCGGGAGATCCGGGTTCGATTCCCGGTGGTTCCACTCGACTCAAGCGGACATCGGCGTGCAGAGCTCCACGAGCACTCCGTCGATGTCCCGCACGTAGGCCACCGTCTGCCCCCAGGGCTTCTGCTTGGGAGGCTGGGCGGGCCGGGCGCCGGCCTTCACCGCGCGCTCGAAGGCGGCCTGCACGTCCGGCGTGACGAGCGCCACCTCCACTCCGGCCGCGTCCTCCTTCACCCGGTTGGGACGCACGGTGAGGCCGTTGTCCTTCGCCATGCCCTCCGCCGCGAAGGCCAGCGCCGTCGCGCCCGTCTCCATCTCCGCGTACATGTTGCTCTCGTGGAGGAAGCGGCGTTGCAGGCCGAAGGCCTTCTCGTAGAAGTCGACGGTGGCGGGCACGTCCTGCACGTAGAGGATGACGTAGCCGAGCTTCATGGTGGAGCACTCCGGTGTAGGGGTGAAGCAGCGTGCGGGGTTGTTCTCACGGTGCGCACGGGCCTGTCTTGAAGGAATCGGACAGGGCTCATCCGGCGAGCGCGGTGGGGGTGACGCCCGCCAGGTCGCGGACCTCGCGCGACAGGTGGGCCTGGTCCGAGTACCCGCAGGCGAGCGCCACGGACGCCAGGTCCTCGCCTCCCCCCGAGCGCAGCAGCGTCACGGCCCGCTGGAAGCGGAGCACCCGGGCGAGCAGCTTCGGCGGCACGCCGGCCTCGTCCAGCACGTCCCGGTGCAGGGTGCGCTCGCTCACGCCCAGCGTCCGCGCCAGCTCGGACATGCGCACCTGTCCTCCCGCGGCCTGGAGCTGGCGCAGGGCCCGGGCGGCGCGGGGACGCGGCTCGCCCCGGAGCGCCGCCCGCCGGAAGGCGACGGCCTGCTGGAGGTGGGACAGGGCGTGCACCGGGGAGGGACAGTCCTCCAGCCGCCGCTGGAGCTCCGTGAAGTCCGGCGCGCAGTCCGCCACGGAGACGTTGAGCCCGCACAATTCGCGAGGGCTCACGCCGAGCAGGGGGAGCGCCCAGCCGGGCTTGAAGCGGACGCCGAAGCTCACCGCTCCGGGCGTGACGTCGACGAGGGCGAAGCGCTCCATGGGGCCGACGACGACCAGCCTCGGGTCGGCCAGCCACGTCGGGCCGCTCGCCGCGTGGAACTGGAAGATGAGGTCGGTGCAGCCGTCCGGGAGGATGCGCTGGGGACGCGTCCCGGTGCCCGCGGCGCGGGGCGGGCCGGTGAATCGCCAGAAGGCGTCCACCGCCTCCGCCAGGCAGGCGGGCGGTGCCCACTCCTCATAGCCCGTCATCACGTACCTCCGGCCGTCATCGCTCACCCGTCCACCGCATGTCAGGGATGGATTATCACGCGCGTCTATTTTCGCTGAAAGGAGCGGTGAACATGAACACGGCGAACCTGACGAGCCCGATGAATCCCGAACTGAACAACCTTGTCATCGGCATCGACGCGCTCGCGCTCGCTGGCCTGTTCACCGCTCTGGATGCCGCGATGCTGGGAGATATCGCTGGCGATAGTCCACCCGGACTCTGACCTTCCGCGCCCGTCTGACGACGAGGCACGAAGAGACCAGAGGCCGGGCTCCCAGAGGGGACCCGGCCTCTCGCTTTTCCGGGTCACCGCAGCACCCCTCGCCCCGTTCGTCTATTGGCGCAGGACACCGCACTCTCTATGCGGGAAGACGGGTTCGACTCCCGTACGGGGCACTCACGCAACACACGCAGTTCGCAGCACATGCGGCCGTGGCCGAGAGGTGAGGCCCCTGAGCGCCACTCAGGAGAACGCGGGTTCAACTCCCGCCGACCGCTCTAGCGCAGGACAGCAGCAATCACAGACATGGGGTCGTAGCTCAGCGGGAGAGCGCTCGGTTCGCATCCGAGAGGTCCCGGGTTCAATCCCCGGCGGCTCCATTCAGCAGTCGCAGTTGTAGTCGCAGTCGTCGCACAACGCCGCGGTAGCCCAATTGGTAGAGGCGCTGCCTTCAGAATGCAGAGGTTGCGGGTTCGAATCCCGCTCGCGGCATGGCAGTTCGTAGTCTGTTTCCTGCTCCGGGATGCGATTGGATCGCAGCACGGCCGTCTACCGTGTGAACAGGGTTCGATTCCCTGTCGGAGCGCTCTTCCTGGCGTCAGTCCTACTGCGAGAAGGTGCTGATGATGCGGCACGCCTCGCACGAGACGCCGTACAGCATGCCCACGTCGGAGAAGAGGGCCTCCTCGTCCCGGACCTGACCCACGGCATGCATGGGCTCGTTGCAGCGCGGGCACGGTGGCGCCTCCGGGTACTCGACCCAGGACGGTGCTCCGCCCAGCCTGTGGAGCCGCTCCCCGTCGCTCATCATGATGCTCCGCCAGGTGCGTCCGGGTGCGAAGGCAACCGGTTGCGGCTCGGGAGGTTCCACGGTCCGGGCGTGCTGGGAGGTGCGGTCCGCTCCCATGCTCCACACCGCGCCTTCCTGGGACAACTCGATGTGGACCGTCCCGCCCATGGTGAGGCAGGTGAGGCACGTGGGCAGGCGCCCGGGCCACGGCATGCCATACGCCGCGCTGTCACCGTCGAGCTGGAGCGCGTCCACCAGTCCGCTGCCGCACTTCATGCAGGCCGCGTCGGGAATGGGGCGCCAGAGCGTTCCATGCGCTACCGGCGCCTCCGGCAGCGCGTCGTCGTCGTCGTCGTCGTCAGGCTCCTCCGGCAGTACCTCCAGGCACGCGGGCGTGAAGTTGCGCGCGAGCGTCCCGGAGGTGCGGCGCACCACGTTCGCGAGGCGCAGCCCGGTCAGGGCTTCATGCTGGGCCACCGCATCGAGTGCCCCAACCCACGCCTCGAGCGCGCGCAGTGCCTCGTCGCGTCCGGAGCGCGCGAGCGCCAGCGCCGCCGCGGCCACCGGGTCCGCCAGCCCCATCTGCTCCCCTGGATGCCAGTCCGTGACCAGCCAGGCCATGAGGTGGGCAATGGCCCCTGAGGGCGCGTCCGTCCAGGCCAGCGACTCCAGCTCATGCTGATGGGACAGCTCACCGAGGTACGGGTGCAGGAGGGAAGGGGCCAGCTCGGTGAGGGCGGTGAATCCTTCCTCGAAGAGCCGCGACGTGCGCCGCAGCTCCATGACGCCCGCTGCCAGGCGCACGAGGTCCTCGGGGGAGAGCGTCGCGTAGTCCGACGGCTCGGTCTCCTCGCCCGGAAGGCCCAATTCCTCGAGCAGCGCCACCTCCCGCTCGTAGGCGGCATCCGACGCGTCGTGCTCTTCCTCTATCTGCGTGAGCCGGTCCTTCTCCACGCGGCCGGAGCGGTTCATCACCTTGGCGCGCTCACCCTTGCCAAGCGGGTCCGGCTTCGTCTCCACCAGCCACACGGTCATTCCTGGCTCGGGGACGAAGTCCGTGCAGGCCGACTTCCCGAAGCGGAGCTCGACCCCCTGCGCGGTCCGCAGCGTGCCGACGCCGTCCATCTTGTCGTACGTGAGGATGAGGGCGTCGGTGGGAAGCGTCAGCGAGCTCATGGGCGGAGATCGTAGGGCACGGCGGCCCCTGGACGAAACCGCCCGACTGTCAGGAATAGGTGCGCCGCTCCGTCATTTCCCTCTGAAAGGAGCGGTGACCATGACCCCGATGACGCTGACCCACCTGAGCAACTCCGACCGTCGCGATGACCTCGTCCGTGGCTTCACCGTTCTGGCCGCGGACCCCGAGCCGGAGCCCGAGCTCGACTGGCTGGACGGAATCGCTTCCTTCCGTGACAGCCCACCCGGATTCTGAGTCTCCGCGCCCCGTCTGCTGACAGGGCGCGATGAGGCCAGAGGCCGGGCTCCCACAGAGGGGACCCGGCCTCTCGCATTTCCGGGTCCCTTCCTTCGCAGCACCTCCATGCCCCGTTCGTCTATTCGGCGGAGGACACCGCACTCTCAACGCGGAAAGACGGGTTCGAATCCCGTACGGGGCACTCCATGCAGTTGCTGTGTCTGGTCCTGTAGCTCAGCGGATGAGAGCGCTCGGGTGCGAACCGAGAGGCCGCAGGTTCGATTCCTGCCAGGGCCACATGTCTTGAATTCAGGTCCTGTAGCTCAGTGGATGAGAGCACTCGGTTGCGAACCGAGAGGCCGCGGGTTCGACTCCTGCCAGGGCCACATGTCATGCACGCCGAGCCAGCTGGAGACGGCATCGGTCTGACGTACCGACTTCGCCGGGTTCGATCCCCGGGGCGTGCACTCCGCGTCTGCCCAATCCCTTGCAATGACTGTCGGTGGGCGTTGCACGTACAGTGCGGGTCACGCCCCAGTCACGGCAACCTCATACCCTGCTCCGGTTGTGTCTGATGCCCCGGGTGTGGCAAGGGAAGGGCACCTGACCATGGATGACGCGACCCTCGCCTCGCTGAAGGCTGCCCTCGCGGCAAGCCCCGACAACGGCCCGCTGCTGGCGCTGCTGCTGCGCTCCCACCTCACCCGGGGAGAGCTGCCCGCCGCGCGTGAGCTGCTCGGCCCCCGTCCGCCGGAGCACCTGCCCGAGCAGGACCGGCATGTCGGCGCCCAGGTGCTGCTCGGCACGGGCGATGCGCGCCGCGCGCTCCTCTTCTGCCAGGGCTCCACCGCCGAGCAGGCGCTGTGGGCCGCCCGCGCGCACCTGGCGCTGGAGGAACTGGAGCCCGCCCGCGCCGCCTACCAGCGCGCGGTGACGGCCAACGCCACCTTGGAGGACGTGGAGCTGCGCTCGCGCCTGTCCGTGCGCGTGGTGGAGGCCCAGACGCCCCAGGGTGGACCCCGCCTGCGGGTCATCTCCAACGACGACACCACCCAGGAGGACGTGGCGCACGCGATGGCCTCGCCGCTGCCGCCCCTCACCTTCGCGGACGTGGGCGGCCTGGAAGAGGTGAAGAAGCAGGTCAACCGCCGCATCATCCAGCCCTTCCAGAAGCCCAGCCTCTTCGAGCGCTTCCGCCGCAAGGCCGGTGGCGGCATCCTCCTGTACGGGCCTCCCGGCTGCGGCAAGACGCTGCTGGCGCGCGCCACGGCGGGCGAGTGCAAGGCGCTCTTCCTCAACGTCGTCATCTCCGACGTGCTGGACATGTACATCGGCGAGTCGGAGCGGAAGCTGCACGCCCTCTTCGAGAAGGCGCGGCAGAGCACGCCGGCCGTCCTCTTCTTCGACGAAATCGAGGCGCTCGCCGCCAAGCGCCAGTTCAGCCGCGAAGGCTCCAGCGCCAAGCTGGTCAGCCAGTTCCTCGCGGAGATGGACGGCTTCGCGCAGGCGAACTCCGGGGTGCTGGTGCTGGGCGCCACCAACACGCCGTGGGCCATCGACCCGGCCTTCCGCCGACCCGGCCGTTTCGACCGCGTCTTCTTCGTCCCCCCGCCGGACGCGCCCGCGCGCCTCGACATCCTCAAGCTGGCGCTCAAGGGGCGGCCGCAGGACGAGGGCCTGGACCTGGACTTCATCGTCCAGCGCACCCAGGGCTTCTCCGGCGCGGACCTGTCCCACGTGGTGGAGACGGCGAGCGACCTGGCGATTGAGCGCTCCCTGGACGCGGGCACGGAGTCGCCGCTGCGCGACGAGGACCTCAAGGCGGCGCTGCGCGAGGTGAAGCCCACGGTGCTGGAGTGGCTCACCACCGCGCGCAACTACGCGCGCTACGCCAACGAGGGTGGCCAGTACGACGAGGTCCTGGAGTTCCTCCAGGCCAACGGGAAGTCCTGAGCCCGGAGACGACGCGGATGCGTGCGAGTTCCTACGCCATCATCGACGAGCCCCGGCCGGGTGCCCTCCAGAAGTGGGTGGTCAACCCGCTCTGGCCCTTCTTCGCGATGATGTTCGCGGGGAGCTGGCTGGCCATGCCGTGGTTCGCCTTCAACGGCATGGCCATGGGCAGCGCCACGCGCCGCCGCGAGCTGACGGTGGTGCTGCTGTCCGCGCCCCTCAAGCTGGGCCTCTTCATCTTCCTGCTGCTGCTGTATCGCAAGTCGGGGCTGCCGGAGAGCTCGCTGCGCTACTTCTTCCTGGGGATGACGGTGCTGCGGCTGGGGCTGGGCTACTGGCTCCTCAACCTCCAGCAGCCCGCCTTCAGCCTGTACGAGTACTTCGACGGGCCTGTGCGCAACGGCGTGCCGCTGGTGATTGTCGGCGCGGTGCTGAATCAGTACGTGCTGGGGCTGTTCGGCAACGCGTTCTGGCGGGCGCTCGCATGGTGACGCGCGAGGGAGCGGACTCATGGAGCTGACGAGCGCGGACCGGCTGCTGCCCTTCGCGCGGGGGCAGCTGGAGCGAGGGGACCTGCACGGCGCGGTGCGGACCGTCCGGCAGGTGCTGTCCGAGGACCCCATGCTGGCGGAAGCCCACGCGCTGCTGGCCATTGTTCTGGTGAGGCAGAAGCGCCTGCACGCCGCGGAGTACGAGGCGCGCGAGTCGCTGAAGCTGGACCCGCACCTGCCCTCGGGCCACCACGCGCTGGCCGTCGTGGCGCTGCTGCGCCGCGAACTGAAGGAGGCGGAGGAGCACGTGGCGCTCCTGCTGGACCTGGAGCCCGAGGAGCCCGCGTGGTGGCGGCTCAAGGCCCAGCTCCGGAGCGTCCAGGGCCGGCGCGCGGAGACGCGCGAGGCGCTGCTGCACGCGCTCGGTCTCAACGCGGCGGACCCCGATACGCTGGTGGAGCTGGGTGACGAGGCGCTGGAGCGAGGGGACCTGAACGAAGCCGAGCGCCGGGCCCGCGAGGCGCTGGTGCTCACCCCCGAGCACCCGGGCGGCCTGGTGCTGATGGGCCACGTGCTGCTGCGGCGCGGACACCTGGACGCGGCCCATGAGCACGCGGTGTGGGCGCTGCGCCAGGAAGCGACGAGCTCTCAAGCCCTGCTGTTGATGGTGGCCCTCCAGGCCCGGCGCAGTTGGTGGTTGGGGCTGTGGTGGCGCTACAACACCTGGATGGAGACGCTGGGCAGCACGCGCGCCACGCTGGTGCTGCTGGTGGCCTACGTCCTGTCGCGCGTGGCGGCGCTGGGCGCCGAGGACCTGGGCTCGGAGGGCGGCGCCACGGTGGTGGAGACGGTGTGGCTGGGCGTGGTGGCGTATAGCTGGGTGGCCCCCAGCGTGTTCCAGCGCATGCTCCGGCAGGAGCTGGCTGGCGTGCGGCTCAAGGCGGAGTTCTGAGGAGAACGGCATGGACTGGCGCGAGGTGAGGACTCGAATGGCCTGGGGAGGCGCCTTCCTCGTGGTGGGCTGCGCGCTGCCGTACGTCGCCCAGCGCTGGCTGTGGTCGCCGGTGCAGGTGGTGGTGGTGAACGGCTCCACGGGTGAGGTGCTCCAGGACGTGGAGCTGGTGGTGGCGGGGCGGGTGCACACCGTCGGCATGCTGGGCCCCGCGGCCCGGCACCAGCTCCCGCTCCCCATCTCGGGCGCGGGCGCGGGTCTACCCATCCTGGTGCGGTATGGCGCGCGGGGACGGCGCTGGGAGACTCGCCCCGAGATGCCCGCGGGCATCTGCTGTGGAGATACGCTGCGGCTCGCGCTGGCACCGGACGTGGCCGAGCAGGTGTTCGTGCTGGACACGCCTTGAGTCCCGTCACCCTGCAAATCAACCTCGCGCCCACGGATTTTCCGCACGCGCGCCTCATCCTTCCGCACCAGCTCCGCCAACTGGGCCCCTCCGTGCAGGAGGTGCTGCTGGTGGTGGACCTGCACCGCAGCCAGGGCGCGCGCTTCGCGGAGGCGTGGTTGGAGCGGAAGCCGAAGATGGAGCGGTTGCTGTCGGAGCTGTCCGCCGCGGACTCGCGCATCCGCGTGGTGGAGGTGGACTACTCGCCAGCGACGACGCGGGCCCTGTCGGAGCAGTTCTTCGGCGGAAGCCGGCTGCCGATGAAGGACTCGCGCGGCGGGCCGTACCACTCGTATTTCTTCGGGCTGGCGTCGGCGGCGCACCGGCATGTGCTGCACCTGGACGCGGACATGCTCATCGGGGGCGGCTCGCGGACGTGGATGGCGGAGGCGGAGGCGCAGCTCGCCTCGCGCGAGGAGCTGGTGAGCTGCAGCCCGCTCGCGGGACCTCCGCGCGCGGACGGCACGGTGGCGGGAAGCTCGCGCTGGTTCGAGCCGGACGGGCGCGTCCCCGGAGCCTTCCGCTACCGGCGCTTCAGCAGCCGCGTCTTCTTCATGGACCGCGAGGCCTTCGTGCGCCGAGTGGGGCCGCTGCGTGCGCGGCTGGCGCCCCCCATCCACGTGCTGCGCGCGCTGCGCGCCGGCAATCCGCCTTACCGCGAGCCGGAGAACCTCATCACCCGGACCCTCGTCCAACGAGGGCTGTGGCGGCTGGACTTCCAGGGCGCTGCACCCGGTCTGTGGACGCTGCACCCGCAGTACCGCTCGCCCACCTTCTATGAGCGGCTGCCGGAGCTGATTGCCCGGGTGGAGTCCGGCGACATGCCCGACGCCCAGCGCGGCCAGGAGAACGTGCAGGACTGCCTGGTGGACTGGTCCGACGTGCGGGCGGCGCGGAAGCGGTGGTGGCGGCGCGGATAGGCGTGCGCCGGCCTCCGGGCGCCGGGCTCCAACTGTCTCAGCGCAGAGCCTTCTCCGACGTGACGATGCCGTCCGCGTCCGCGTAGAGGAAGTGGCCGGGCGTGAAGGTGACTCCGGCGAAGCGCACCTCCACATCGCGCTGGCCCTCGTTGCGCTTGCTGCTCTTGAGCGGATGCGTGCCCAGCGCCTTCACGCCGAGGGCGGTGCGGCCCACCACCTCCGCGTCACGGATGCAGCCGTTCACCACCACGCCTGACCAGCCGTTCTTCTGCGCGAGCGCGGCCAGGATGTCCCCCACCAGCGCGCAGCGGCGGCTGCCTCCGCCATCCACCACCAGCACCCGGCCCTGCCCGGGCTCCTCCAGCGCCTTGCGCACGAGGGAGTTGTCCTCGGGCGCACGCACCGTGCTGATGGGTCCGGAGAAGCTTCGGCGACCGCCGTAGTCGAGGAAGCCGGGCTCGGCGATTTGAAACTGCGCGGAGCCCGCGTGCTCGTCACAGAGGTCGGCCGTCTTGAGGTCCGTGGAGTCGCTCATGGCGCCGAGCCTGCTCAAGCCTCTCGTGACGACGCAACCTCCAACGCGCGGAGGTCCTCCTCCCCCAGTCGCAACCTGAACGCACCGAGCAAGTCCCTCACCTGCTCGGGCGAAGTCGCGCTCGCGATGGGAGCGACGACGGTGCGCTGGGCGCCCAGCCACGCGAGCGCCACCTGCGCGAGCGACGCGCCATGGCGCTTGGACACCTGGTCCATCGCCTCCAGCACGCCCCAGCCGCGCGCGTTGTCATGCTTCTTCAGCACTCCCGCCGCGCGAGGAGACGGTGGCGTCGGTTGTCCCTTGCGGTACTTGCCGGTGAGGAAGCCGGACGCGAGCCCGTAGTAGGGGACCACCGAGAGGCCCTCGCGCTCGCACAAGTCCCGCACCGTTCCCTCGAAGGCGGACCGCGAGACCAGGTTGTACTCCGGCTGCAACACCGTGTAGCGGGCGAGCCCGCCGCGCCGTGACGCCTCCAGGGACTCGGTGAGCCGTTGTGGCGTGTGGTTGCTCGCGGCCAGCGCGCGGACCTTGCCGGAGCGCACGAGCGAGTCGAAGGCTGCCATCGTCTCCTCGGGTGGCGTCTTCGGGTCCTCGTAGTGCGCGTAGTACAGGTCGATGGTGTCCACCTGGAGCCGGCGCAGTGAGTCCTCGACGCTGGCGAGGATGTGCTCGCGTCCCAGGCCGGTGCCGCGCTCGGTCTGCGCGCCCACCTTCGTCGCGATGACCACGCGGTCTCTCGCACGGCGGGACGTCAGCCACTTCCCCAGAATCGTCTCCGACTCGCCGCCCTTGTTGCCCGGCACCCAGCGCGAGTAGACGTCCGCCGTGTCGATGAAGTTGCCGCCGCCCTCGACATACGCGTCGAGCACCGCGAACGAGGCGGCCTCATCGCAGGTCCAGCCAAAGACATTCCCACCCAGGCACAGCGGAGAGACCTTCAGTCCGCTTGTCCCGAGAGCCTTGTGTGCTTCCACCGTCTTCTGCGTCATGCGCGTCTCTCCCTGCCCGGTGTGGTCCTTCCCGGATGCCCGGCCCCGACCGGGGTTGCGAGCGAAAAATAGAAGGAGCGGGTGCGCCGGTGCCTCGCTTTCCGGGCGGGCTACCAGCGGAAGGAACCGTCATTCCGCTGATGGACGTTCCGGACGGAGCAGCTGTCCAGGGGCGGACGGGAGGGGCCTACGGACGTGCCGACTGCGCCTGCGCATCCCTTGCACGCCGCGCCTTGTCCAGCAACTCCCAGGTCTGCGGCCGCTCCGCCAGCAGCGCGAGCCAGCCATCCACCTGCGCCTGCATCGCCGGGTCCACGCCTCGCAGCCGTTGCAGCACCGGCACCGCTTGTGACAGTCCCAGCCGTGAGATGGACTCCAGCAGCGCGCCACGCACACCCGCATCCGTCTCTCCCACGTAGCGCGCGGCGAGCGCGTCCAGGCTCTCCGACAGCTGCGACACTGGCGAGGTGCCCAGCGCCCGGGCAGCGGCGGCGCGCACCTCCGGGTGCTCCGAGGTCTGGAGCAGCTTGCGCACCTGCGCCACTGAAGCGCCCCCCGCCGCCTCGATGGACGTGGACGTGAGCAGCGCCGCCGCCGTAGCCGGGTCCTCCGCCACCGTTGCCAGGGACACGGCCTTCTCGGCAACGCCCCGGAAGCGGCCGAAGTTGCGCGCGGCCTCCTCACGGAAGTTCTCCACCACTGCCTCGCGCACCGCGGGCGCCGGGTCCTTCACCCAGTCACCGTACACGTCGCGGCCCTTCAGCACGCGGACGCCCAGCAGCTCCGTGGAGGGCTCGCCCGTGTGCGCCAGCGCTCGCACCAGCGTGGCCCGCAGCGCCGGGTCTCGCTCCTCGCCCACGTGGTTCACCAGCCGCTCCAGCACCGCGGGCCTGCCGTCCAGCGAGTAGCGCAGCACCCACGCTTCGGCCACCACCGCCAGCAGCTCCGAGTCACGCTCCGACAGCAGACGGGACCAGAGCGTCTCCTCGGGCAGCGACTCCACCAGGCCTCGCAGTTGCTCGCGCACGTAGCGCCGGTAGGCCGGGGACGACCGGCCCTTGCGGTACTCGTCCAGCAGGCTCGACAGCTCGCACGGCACCGCCTTCAGCGGCTCCGCATCCGGGGGCACCGTGCGCGCCACGGTGGCCGCGTCCTGTCCTGTTTCGCTGGAGGCGCTCGCCCCGCCCGCGTCGGGCTCAGCGCGAGACACAGTCTTCGTGGGCGCCTCCGTGTCCCGGCCCCACCGCAGCCAGCCCGCCGCGGCCACCCCGAGCACTACCACTGCTGCGAGCGCCCACCCCAGCTTCCTTCGCGTGTCCGCCATGGCGCTCAATTCCCCGCCTCTTCCGGGCACCGGTGACGCATCCGCTTGTTCAGCCACAGCCGGTCGAAGTCCGTGTGGCCCGCGTCATAGAGCGCCTTGAAGTCCGCGTAGTCCTGCTCGAGGCGCCGGTCCTGCCGCGCGTACTCCTTCACCTGGGGCAGCGCCGCCGCGCCGCCGGCCCTCAGGGTGTAGCGGAGGATGGCCCACCGCACGCACAGGGACGTCTCCGCGCGGAACGCCTCGGCGAAGTGCTGGAGCACCACGTCCGTGTCTCGCCCGGTGGAGAGCACCAGCGCCGCCAGCTCCCGGACGTCCGCGTCCGGGTCATCGCGCAGCAGCTTCGCCAGCTCCCGCACGGGCGCGTCATCCAGGCGCGCCGCCGGGTACGTGGCCATCTCCACCGCGAGGGTGCGTACGTCGTCCTCGCCGGAGCCGCGCGCGATGTCCAGCAGCCGCGCCAGGTACGGCGTCACCGCGCCCGCATTCTTGAAGTCGCTGTCCATCACCCGGCCCAGCGTGCGCGTCGCGTGCATGGCCACGCTCGTCACCCGCGAGTCCTTCTTCGCCAGCGTCGCCAGCCGGTCCATCGCCGCCCCGTCCAGACGCGGCTGCGTCTCCAGCGCCACCAGCGCCTGCGTCTGGTGGCCCGGGTCCGAGTGTCCCTCCGCCATGCCGAAGAGGCGCTCCACCACGCGCGCGTCCCTCACCGCCTCCGCGCCACGCACGCCTTGCAGCAGCACGGACAGCTCCGGCTCGGTGGCGGTGTCCGCCCACGTGACGACCTGGAGCGCGGCGCTCGCGTCCTGGCCGATGACCTCGGCGAGGCGCTCGGTGAGGAAGGTGAGCGCGGCAGCGTCGTTCTGCTCCAGCGCCTGA
The DNA here is from genome assembly GCF_010894435.1 of Pyxidicoccus trucidator. Lineage (NCBI taxonomy): Bacteria > Pseudomonadati > Myxococcota > Myxococcia > Myxococcales > Myxococcaceae > Pyxidicoccus > Pyxidicoccus trucidator. Next base: position 752,409 of record NZ_JAAIXZ010000003.1, read on the forward strand.
CGGATGGCGGCGCGCACGCCTTCCAGGCCGTACACGGACTCGAAGTCCAGATAGCCCGCCCGGCAGGTGAGGCGCGGCATGCGCTGCTCCGCCCCGGGGCCCGTGCGCGCGGACTGCGCGACGGCGGGCAGGGTGACGAGGCAGAGGACAGCGAGCGCGAGCGGACCACGCGCCACCACCTTCCGTGTGCCCGCCGCACCGGCCACCAGGCGGGCCACCGTGCCCACCGCCCGCATCATCCCCACGCGTCCTCCTCTGGCTGTCGCACCACGCCCGCGAGCCCGCCGACGCTTCGGAGCGCGCCCACTGGAAGAGTCCAATCTAGTACGAATTGCGGAGAAGACTGTTTCTTCCGTCCCGGCGGAGAGTGTCCATAATCGTGCGCCAACGGTACGGAGAAGCGGTGGGCATGGGGGCGGGCATGAGGGTGCGGGGGAGGGAGCGTGCCGCGTGTTATGGAACGCGTCATGAACCACGCTCACAGTCAGGCCCTCTTCGCCCGCGCGCAGGCGCGCATCCCGGGTGGAGTGAACTCTCCGGTGCGCGCCTTCCGCGGGGTGGGTGGAGACCCCGTCTTCTTCCGTGAGGGCGCCGGCGCGTGGCTCACGGACGTGGATGGCAACCGCTACGTCGACCTCGTGGGAAGCTGGGGTCCGCTCATCCTCGGCCACGCGTACCCGCCCATCGTCGACGCCGTCATCGACGCGGCGAAGCGCGGCACCTCCTACGGCGCGCCCACCCCGGGCGAGGTGGAGTTCGCGGAGCTCATCTGCGCCACCATGCCCGCGGTGGAGATGGTGCGCCTGGTCTCCAGCGGCACCGAGGCCACCGTCGCCGCCGTCCGCGTCGCGCGCGGCTTCACCGGCCGGGAGCACATCCTCAAGTTCGAGGGCTGCTTCCACGGCGCGGGAGACCCGTTCCTGGTGAAGGCGGGCAGCGGCGTGGAGACGCTGGGCCTGCCGGACTCGCCGGGCGTGCCGCAGGCGCTGGCGAAGCTCACCCTCACCGCGCCCTTCAATGACCTGCCCGCGGTGGAGCGCCTCTTCGCGGAGAAGGGCAAGGACATCGCCTGCGCCATCATCGAGCCCGTGGTGGGCAACATGGGCGTGCTGGTGCCGAAGCCGGGCTACCTCGAGGGCTTGCAGGCGCTCTGCCAGAAGCACGGCGTGCTGTTCGTGCTGGACGAGGTGATGACGGGCTTCCGGCTCGCACGCGGCGGCGCGCAGGAGGTGTACGGGCTGAAGCCGGACCTGACGACCATGGCCAAGGTGATTGGCGGTGGCATGCCGCTGGGCGCGTACGGCGGCCGGGCCGACATCATGTCGAAGGTGGCGCCCGCGGGGCCGGTGTACCAGTCCGGCACGCTGTCCGGGAACCCGGTGGCGGTGGCCGCGGGCATGGCGTGCCTCAAGGCGCTGGCGGCCCCTGGCACCTACAAGCGGCTGGAGGAGGTGAGCCGCATGCTGGCCGAGGGCTTCGCCGCCGAGGCGAAGGCCGCGGAGGTGCCCGTCACCGTCAACCGCGTGGGCAGCATGCTCACCGTGTTCTTCACCAGCGAGCCCGTCTACGACTACCCCACCGCGAAGAAGGCGGACACGGCGCGCTTCGGGCGCTTCTTCCACGCCATGCTGAACGAGGGCGTCTACCTGCCGCCGAGCCAGTTCGAGGCGGCGTTCGTATCGCTGGCCATTGGCGAGCCGGAAGTCGCGCACGTGCTCGCGGCGGCGAGAAAGGCCTTCCGCTCGCTTGGCAAGACCGGTTGAGCCGGAGCCCCTCGCGGGGCCCCTCCGCTTCGGTCCCTATACCCTCGTGCGCCGCATTGGCGCCGGGGGCATGGGCGAGGTGTTCCTCGCGCGTGAGGAGTCGCAGCGCCGCGCGTGCGTGGTGAAGAAGGTGCTCCCGCAGCTGATGGCGGACCCGAAGTTCGTCGGCCGCTTCCGCGACGAGGCCCGCGTCATGGTGCGGCTGTCCCACTCCAACATCGCCCGCGTGTACGCCATGGGCGAGGTGGACGGGCAGCTCTACCTGTCCATGGAGTACGTGCAGGGCAAGACGCTCAGCCGGCTGGCGTACCGGCTGCGGCAGCTCGGCAGGACGATACCGCTGGGCGTCCTCCTGCACCTGGGCCAGCGGCTGTGCGAGGGCCTCACCTACGCGCACGACGCGAAGGACGAGGAGGGCCACCCGCTGCACCTGGTGCACCGGGACCTGTCCCCCGCCAACGTGTGTCTCAGCTACGCGGGTGAAGTGAAAATCATCGACTTCGGCGCGGCGCAGTCCACGCTGAAGGAGCAGCAGACAGCGCCGCGCGTGGTGATTGGCAACCTGACGTACATGTCGCCGGAGCAGGCGCGAAAGCGCTTCGTGGACCGTCGCGCGGACGTGTACGCGGCGGGCGCGCTGCTGTGGGAGCTCGTCGCGTGGCGGCCCCTGGCGCAGCGGGGAGACCCGGTGGAGCGCTGGCGGCGCGCGGCGTACCCGACGTGGGAGCCGGCGGGCAACTTCCGCCAGGGCGTGCCCACCAGCGTGGATGCGCTGCTGATGCGCGCGCTCGCGTCCGAGCCGGAGCGCCGCTTCCCGGACGCGGCGGCCATGGGCTCGGAGCTGGCCCGGCTCAAGCTGAAGCTGACGCCGGGCGTGGGGGACGCGGACATCGCGCGACTCCTGGAGAGCGCCTTCCCGCGAGAGAAGGTGGCGGAGGAGAAGGCGCTCCAGGAGCTGCTGCGCGAGGACGCGTCGCGCACGCGCACCGAGCAGGAGCTGGCCGCCGTGCTCACCCCGCCCAACGCGCTGGCCTTCGAGCACAGCGGCATCGAAACGCCCGCGGACTTCGTGCCCTCGGAGCAGGGCGCCGCTGGCAAGACGACCCTGTATGGCGTGAAAACGCCCGGGGCGGACGCGGAGGTCACCGAGGCCCTGGAGGCGTCGAAGGTGCCAGGGGTGGGGAAGGGCGGGGCGGACGCCGTGGCCACCGAGGCCCTGGAGGTCTCGAAGGTGCTGGGGGCCATCGCGCGCGCCGAGGCCGCCCGGGCCACCGCGTCGAAGGCCCTTCCCCCACGTCCCGTGACGCGCGAGACGCAGGTGGGCTTCGGCGTGGACCTCTCCCAGCCGGTGGACGCGGCCTCCGTGGAGGCGCGGCGGATGGAGCTGGTCCGCGCCATCACCGGCGAAGACGAGGCCGCGGTGCAGGAGCCACGCGCGGGCTCGCGGAGCCGGCGGGCGCTGCTCGCCGCGGGCATCTTCGCCGGAGCGTGTGCCGTGGGGCTCGGCGTGGCCTGGGCGCTGGGACAGCCGTAGCGTCAGGTGCCTTCGAGCAGCGCGGCCTGCGCCGCCGCCGCGTCCAGCGGCAGGTAGAGCCGGAAGGTGGTGCCCAGCCCCGGCTGCGACTCCAGCGACACCCGGCCCTGGTGCGATTCGATGATGCGCTTCACCACCGCGAGGCCCAGGCCGGTGCCCTTGGCCTTGGTGGTGAAGAAGGGCTCGAAGATGCGCGCGCGCACCTCCGGGGAGATGCCCGGCCCGCTGTCGGCGAACCGCACCTCCACCTCGGGCTCGCCCGGCTGGTGCCGCACGCTGGCGCGCAGCATGCCGCCCTGGGGCATGGCCTGCACCGCGTTGATGGCCAGGTTGAGGAAGGCCTGGCGCATCATTCGCTCGTCCACCGTCACCGCCGGCACGTCGTCCGACAAGTCCAGCTCCACGCGCACCTTGCCGGCCGCCTCGGCCAGCGCGCCGCGCACCGCGTCCTCCACCAGCGGCGACAGCGGCACCGCGTAGGGGTGCGGCGCGGGCGGCCGCGCGAAGGTGAGCAGGTCCGCGACGATGCGGTTGAGCCGGTCCGCCTCCTCGCCCACGATGTCCACCAGCGGCAACGCCGGGCTGTCCGGGCCGATGATGCGGCGGATGGACGCCACCGAGTTGAAGATGGCGCCCAGCGGGTTGCGCACCTCGTGGGCCACCACCGCGGACAGCTCGCCCAGCGCCGCCAGCCGCTCGCGGCGCACCAGCTGGGCCTGCGTGCGCGCCAGCTCCACGTAGCTCGCCTTCAGGTCCTCCACCAGCCGCGCGCCCTCCCGCGCCAGCGCGAGCTGGTTGGCGATGGCGCTCGCCCGCTCCACCTCCGAGGGCGTGAAGCGCCGCGCCCACCGGGTCTCCACCGCGATGAGCACGCCCACCGGGCGCTCGTGCACCACCAGCGGCAGCACCAGGTAGGCCCGCGCGCCCGCCGCGCGCCGCAGCTCCGGGTTGACGCGCAGGTCGGCCTCGGCGTCCTCCACCAGCACCGCCTCGCGCGAGTGGAAGGCCATCGCCGCCAGGGAGGTGTAGGCCGGCAGCAGGGGCATGGACGTGCCGAGCAGCTCCGGGTGGCCGCCCGTCGCGGAGCGCACATGCAGCCACTCGCCGCTGGCGTCCGGCAGCAGCGCGTACGCGTCCGGCGTGTCGACGATGCGCGACAGGCTGGTGACACCGGTGGCCAGCAGCTTGTCCAGCTCCAGCGTGGCCGCCAGCGCCTTGGCCACCTCGTGCAGCAGCGCCAGGTCCTCGGCGCGCCCGCGCAGCTCGTGCAGCAGCCGGTGGGACTCGATGGCCGCCGCGAAGTGACTGCCCATGGCCTGCAGCGTCTCGCGCTCCAGCGGGGTGAGCGGCCGCCGCTCGCGGAACAGCACGGTGAGCGTGCCCACGCCCCGCGAGCGCACCCGCAGCGGCACCACCACCACGGTGTGGAAGCCCTGCCGCTCCAGCTCCTCGCGCAGCAGGGGATGGCAGGACCTCGCGTCGCGCTCCAGCGGGGTGCCCTCGCGCTGCGCCTGGGCGCACAGGCCGCCCGCCTGCCACAGGTGGGCGAAGTGCTCCTCCGAGCCGTCCTCCAGCCCGCGCGCGTACGCCATCTCCAGCTCGTGCGCGCTCTCCACCGGCAGCAGCAGGGCCACCGCGTCACAGCCCAGCAGGTCGACGATTTCCGCGGTGCCCGGGCCGAAGAAGGCGCGCGGGTGCGGCGCCGACGCGGCCTCCGACGCCAGCCGGTTGAGCGCCGCCAGCGCCGTGTTCTGCGCCGACAGGCGGGAGATGGTGAGCGCCGCGTCCAGCGCCGCGGACACCTGGGCGCCGAAGAGCCGCACCGACGGCAGCTCCTCCTCGCGCAGCCAGTCCGCCCCCAGCGCGAGCATTGCCCGGGGCTGGCCCTCCACGTCGATGCGCACCGCGATGACGTGCGGCTGCCCCGCCCGCTGCAGGCCCACGCGCACCTCGTCCGCCAGGGCCCCGTCGAGGAAGTGGGAGGCCTCCTGCGGCAGCTCGGCCGAGTAGGCCCCTCCCTCGCGCCACACCCGCTGCAGCAGCGGGGTCCACTGGCCCACCACGTCCCGCACCCACCGCCCGCTCAGGGCGCGCGCTTCCGGGAGCACCATGCCGGGCGGCACGAAGGTCTGTCCCAGCCGCACACCCGCGCCCTCGACGGAGAGCCACGCGAAGCCCAGCCCCACCTCCTCCAGCCCGGAGAACACCCGACGCAGCACCTCGCCCTCGGTGCGCAGCGAGGGCAGCCCCGCGCCCAGCTCCGCCAGCCGGTGGAGCACCCCGCGGCGCAGGCTTCTCGAGGTCGCATCCCGCACCATCACCACCCAGTCCTGGCCGCTGGGGATGACAGTCATCTCCGTCCGCCGGTCTCCCGCCGCGGTGCGTACCGTCGCTTCATAGGTGGTGGGGACGTGCTCACCCCGCATCCGCCGCGCGTGCCGCCCGGCCAGCTCCGCCGCGCTGTCCTCCTCCAGCGCCGAGACGAAAGGCTGCCCCACGAGCGCCTCGCGCGAGCGTCCCAGGAACGTCACCAGGCTGTCGTTCAGGTACACGAAGCGGAGGTCCCGGATGACACAGACACCCACGGGCATCGCATCAAAGGCGCTGTAGGGGACGTGCTGGAGGTGGGTGGGGGCGGCAGTCACGGCATCCCGACTCTTCCACCGCCTGCCCGCCGGACGGTAGGGGGGACGACCTGCTTCGCCCACCAGCCCACAACAGGGGGAGGAGCGCCTCGGGGGTTTCCACTAGCTTCCCGGGGCAATCCGTACTGGGAGTGGGAGTCCGCCTCCCGCCACCGTGCATGTCGGCCTGGCCGGCCCCGCTCCGCGAGCGCGGGGCGGGGGGCCTTCCAGGCGTCACTTCCGCTCGTGGCTCAGCGGGGCGCTCCGCCCGCGCTCCACTCCGCGCCCCGGTGGTGGAGCTTCTGGTACAGGCCGATGAGCTCCGCCTCACCGAGGATGTGGCCGTCCATGGCCTCCAGCAGGTCCACGCGCGTGGGCCGGCCCAGGTCGGGCAGCAGGGTGTCCAGCGCGTACAGCCGGAAGTAGTAGCGGTGGCGGCCGACGGGCGGCATGGGGCCGCCGTAGTCCTGGCGGTTGAAGTCGTTCATCCCCTGGAGCACCCCCGGGGGGAAGACATCCGGGTTGGCGCCCTCGGGCAGGGCCTGCGTCCCGGGGGGGATGTTGTAGACGACCCAGTGGCTCCAGGTCATCTGGGGGTTGCGCGGGTCCGGTGCGTCCGGGTCCTCCACGATGAGCGCCAGGCTCTTCGTCCCGGCCGGCGGGTTCGCCCACTGCAGGGGAGGGGAGAGGTCATCGCCCTCGCCGGTGTAGGCAATGGGGATGAGGTCTCCGTCCTTGAAGCGGGGGGACGTGAGCACGAGGGGCTTCGGCATGGAGTCCTCCGAGAAGCGTGTGGGGTTCCAGGAGCAAGCTGGCGACGCGCGCCCCCGGGCGACGAGGAGCGACGGGGCAACCGCCAGCGCGGCGGGTACCGGGGGGACGGAGCGGCCTGCCGGGCGCCGTTCCTCCTCTGGTGGCATTGCCGGGGCTTCTGGGGGGCACACACGCCCGGAGGGCGGCCGGAGGAGCGGCGCTCCGCCCGGCTCCTACCCGGGCCGACAGAGGGGGCGCGGCGGTTTCCACCCCCTTCCCGGCAGATCGCGATAGCTGAGCTTGCGGATGCCGCAATCGCCGCTGTGGGCAGGTGTCCAGGTCCGGATGGTAGCGGTTGCGTGTGCCGCGTATTCGGTGCTAAGCGGCGCCCGCGCGTGCTGGGGCAGGGGTTGGTCAGGTGCAGGAAACCCGAGGTTTTCCCGGGGTTTGGGGAGGCGTCCGAATGGCGGAGAAGGAGCCGCGGAGCTCGGGTGGTTCGGACGGCAGCGAGCTGGGGACGACGGCTCGCGAGATGAGGGCGGCGGAGCCCTACATCTCCGCGGTGTGGAAGCTGGTGGGTGGGGCGGTGGTGGGCGTGCTGGGCGGCTACTGGCTGGACAAGTGGTTGGGGACGACGCCCTGGTTGCTGGTGGCGTTGAGCCTGGTGGGTATCAGCGTGGGCTTCTACGGGTTCCTCCGAGCGATGACCCGACTGGGGAAGCGGAAGTGAAGGCGCGGGACGGTGGTGGCGCGGCGGACCCCTTCCGGCCGCACGCGGCGCTGGCGGCGGGGGTGATGGTGGTGGGGGCGGCGGTGGCGGCCCTGCTGCCGAAGGTGGTGGAGGACCGGGTGTCGGCGTGCTGGGGCGTGGGGCTGGCGGCGGTGACGGGCGTGGTGGCGCTGGGGCTCAAGCGCAGGGCGGTGAAGCGCGACCTCAAGTCCGCGCTGACGGTGGTGGGAATCGTGTTTGGCCTTCGGGCCCTGGGCGTGGTGGTCGGGCTGCTGGGAGTGGTGTCGCGGGGCCTGTCGGCGGTGCCGTTCGTCGCTGGCTTCTTCGGCGTCTACTTCGCGCTGCAGTGGATTGAAGTGAGCTACGTGATGGCCGCGTCCAAGGGCGCGGCGGGCGGAGACGAGTGATGCGCAAGGCAATGGTGCTGTTCGCCAGTCTGTTCGCGGCGGTGGCGTGGGCCTCTTCGGGGCCGGCGGCCGAGGGCGAGAAGGAGGACGTGGCCGCCTACATCCTCCACCACGTCTCCGACTCGCATGAGCTGGAGATTGAAGTCCCGCTCAGCCACGACCACATCACCCTCCACCTGCCGCAGATTCTCGTCCCCTTCAAGGACGGGGCCTGCACGCCGGTGATGACGGACCACGGCGAGGTGACTCCGGGCCTGGGCGCCGGCTGCCTGGACCTCTCCATCACCAAGCACACGGTGATGATGTGGCTGGCGGCGGTGCTGCTCATCGGCTCCATCCTCATCTGGAGCAACCGCGACAAGACGAAGCTGGTGCCGCGCGGCACCGGGGCCAACCTCTTCGAGATGCTCGTCCTCTTCGTCCGTGACGAGCTGGCCATCAAGAACATCGGCAAGGAGGAGGGCCCGCGCTACGTGCCCTACCTGCTCACCGCGTTCTTCTTCATCCTCTTCATGAACCTGCTGGGCCTGTTCCCCTGGATGGCGAGCGCCACCGGCAACCTGGCCGTCACCTGCGGCCTGGCGGTGTGCACCTTCGTCGTCACCCAGCTTGCCGGCATCCGCGCGGCGGGCTTCGGCGGCTACCTGGCGCACCTGACGGGCGGCGTGCACCCCCTGCTGTGGCCCATCATGATTCCGGTGGAGTTCCTGGGCCTGTTCACCAAGCCCTTCGCCCTCACCGTCCGTCTCTTCGCCAACATGCTGGCGGGCCACATCGTCATCTTCTTCCTGCTGGGCCTCATCTTCATCCTCCAGCACCCGGCGGTGGCCATCATCAGCGTGCCGTTCGCCTTCGGCATCTACCTGCTGGAGCTGTTCGTCGCCTTCGTGCAGGCCTACGTGTTCACCATGCTGTCGGCGCTGTTCATCGGCATGGGCGTGGCCATGGGCCACCACGGTGACGACCACGGGCACGCCCACGACCACAAAGAGGGCGGCCACGCCGAGGGCAAGGCCCACGCGATGGGCCACTGAGGCCGTCGCACCCACGAGTTGACGGGGCGCGCGAAGCACGGCGCCCCGGTTGAAGACCCGGCGATTCGAAAGGTCGCCGGAGGTAGCCCCAAAGGGATGAAACCGACCCCCCCACAAGCGGGTCATCGCCTACGAAAGAAGAAGTGCTCCCATGACCAACGTCGCTCTCGCCTTCCTCGCCGCCGGTATCGGCGCCGGCCTCTCCATCATCGGTGCCGCGCTCGGCATCGGTAAGCTCGCCGCCGCCGCCATGGACGCCACGGGCCGTCAGCCGGCCGCCGGTGGTGACATCCGCACCACCATGATCATCGCCGCGGCCCTCATCGAAGGCGCCACGCTGTTCGCGCTGGTCGTTTGCGTTCTGCTCGCCGTCAAGACGTAGTCGAGCAGGTAGGGCGTTGGCGCTCGCGGGAGTTCTTCCGCGGGCGCCGGCCCCGCATCACCCCGTAGCACCCGTCGCACCCGCTGCTTCAAGCCCTCACACCTTCACGTACGGGACACGCCATGTTCCTGCCCTCCGTCCTCGCCGCCAGCTCCTTCGTGGAGGTCCGTCCGGGCCTCATCTTCTGGACCATCGTCACCTTCCTGCTCGTCATGGTCGTCCTGCGCTGGAAGGCGTGGGGGCCCATCCTGTCGCTGGTGCAGGAGCGCGAGAAGCAGATCTCCGACGCCGTGGAGAGCGCCAAGCGCGAGCGTCACCAGGCCGAGGAGATGCTGGCCGAGGCCAAGCGCGCCGCCGTCACCGCCCGCCAGGAGGCCGCGGACGCGGTGCGCCGCAACCAGCAGGAGATGGAGAAGTTCCGCGAGGAGCTCATGGCCAAGAGCCGCAAGGAGGCCGAGGAGCTCAAGCTGTCCGCGCGCCGCGAGATTGAGGAGCAGAAGACCAAGGCCATCGCCGAGGTCCGCTCCATGGCGGTGGACCTGTCGATTGAAGTGGCCAGCAAGCTCATCAACGAGCGCATGGACGACAGCAAGCACCGCGCGCTGGCTGACCAGTTCGTGCAGGGCCTGCCGGTGGCGGGCACCGGCGCCGTGCGTCGCACCGCCTAGTTCGGGGAAGCGCGCCCCGGGCGCGCGCGTTCCAGGGAATCACCATGGCTCTATCCATCGGCATCGTCGGGCTTCCCAACGTGGGCAAGTCCACCCTGTTCAACGCGCTGTCGGCCGCTGGCGCGCAGGCGGCCAACTACCCCTTCTGCACCATTGAGCCCAACGTGGGCGTGGTGCCCGTGCCGGACCCGCGGCTGGACAAGCTGTCCGAGCTCATCAAGCCGCTGAAGAAGGTGCCCACCTCGCTCGAGTTCGTGGACATCGCCGGCCTGGTGCGTGGCGCGTCCAAGGGCGAGGGCCTGGGCAACCAGTTCCTCGGCAACATCCGCCAGGTGGACGCGGTGCTGCATGTGCTGCGCTGCTTCGAGGACGACAACGTCACCCACGTGGAGGGCGGGGTGGACCCTGTGAGGGACAGGGACGTCGTCGACACGGAGCTGTGCCTCAAGGACCTGGAGACCGTCGACAAGCGCCGCGAGCGCACCCAGAAGAACACCAAGCTGGGGGGCAAGGCGGCGGAAGAGGCCAAGGCGGAGCTGGCGCTGCTGGACCGCATCAAGGCCAACCTGGACTCCGGCATCACCGTGCGCGCGCAGAAGCTGAACGAAGAGGAGCGCGCCGTCATCCGCGACCTCTTCCTGCTCACCGACAAGCCCGTGCTGTACGTGGCCAACATCGGCGAGTCGGAGATTGGGAAGGAAGAGGCCAACCGCCACGTGAAGGCGGTGCGGGAGATGGCCGTGAAGGAGGGCGCCGAGGTGGTGGTGCTCGCCGCGGCCATGGAGTCCGAAATCCAGCAGCTGCCCGAGGAGGAGCGCGCGGGCTTCCTGGAGAGCGCGGGCCTCAAGGAGCCGGGCCTGCACAAGGTGGCGCGCGAGGGCTACAAGCTGCTGGGCCTGTGGACGTACTTCACCGTGGGCGAGCAGGAGTGCCGCGCGTGGACCATCCACAAGGGCTACAAGGCCCCGCAGGCGGCCGGCGTCATCCACTCGGACTTCGAGCGCGGCTTCATCAAGGCCGAGGTCATGCGCTGGGAGGACCTGGTGAAGCTGGGCAGTGAGTCCGCCGTGAAGGAGAAGGGCCTGCTGCGCGTGGAAGGCAAGGAGTACGCCGTCCAGGACGGCGACTGCATGCACTTCCGTTTCAACGTGTAGCCCCGAGCCTCCGCTTCACGCAGGACACCACCGCGGGTGCTTCCCTGAAGTCAGGGGGGCGCCCGCGAGGCGTTTCAGGGGCCCGCTGTCACAGGCCGCCGGGCCCGCGCAGCAGCGTGAAGACCCAGAGCCCCACGGCCACCACGGCGAGCGCGGTGGTGAAGACGGCGGTGCGCCGCGCGAGGGCCGGGTCTCCCGGGTGGCGCGAGACGTAGAACCACGCGCCGCCCACGCGCAGGACGAGGAAGGCCACGAGCAGCACCGGGCCCGCCACCTGCCAGCCCGAGGGGCGCGTCAGCAGCACCGCCCACGAGGCAACGAGGGAGAGGTTTCCCAGCAGGGAGACGAGGGCGAGTCGAGGGTACGCGCGTCGGGAGTCCACGGCGCGGCAGTCTCCATGGCCCGGGCCCGGCCTCCAACGGCGGAGTGCACGCGGTGCCCGGCAGGAGACAGCGGCTCCCTCGGGGGAAGGCGCGGGGGCGCGCCCGGCAGGGACTGTCAAGGCGGGCCGAAGCGGGACGCGCGAGCCTGTCAAACGGCTTATTCACCGGGCGCACCGAGTATCCACGATTTGACTCTGAGGGTGCTCCTACAGCTACCGTTCGTATTCCTGCCCCCCCGGCAACTTCCCGTAACCCGGTTTCTGGAGAATCCCGCTTGCACATGCGAAGACGAGTTGTCGTCTCCATGGCTGTTGGTGCTGGTGTCCTTGCGTTGGCGGCTCCCTCGTCCGTTCGTGCGTACCGCACGTGGGCCGAGGAGCAGCGCCGTCTGCGCTTCGAGGACTTCATGCAGCAGCCCGGTGAAGATGCCCCCCCGCAGCTGAAGGCCGAAGTGGCAGAGGAGTTGTTCGAGAATTCCTACCAGGAGCACGACATCGACGACGCGTTCGGTCGATGGATGGCCCACAAGGCCTACTGGGGCATTCCCACGGCGCAGAGCACCGCCACCCTGCTGGCCGAGGCCCGCGCCGAGGCCGAGCGCTGGCCGAACCTGATGCCCCGGGCCCGGGGTGAGAAGGGACTGGGACAGAGCGCCAACGCCTGGGTGAACCTGGGGCCCCACGACGCGCGCTTCCAGTTCAACGGCACGCGCTACACGCAGGTGGACTCCGGCCGCATCACCGCCATCTCGGTGGACCCGAGAGACCAGAACATCGCCATCATCGCCACCTCGGGCGGCGGTGTGTGGAAGACGTTCGACATGCAGTCGCCGGACCCGCTCTGGCACCCGCTGACGGAGACGCTGGGCAACCTGGCCGTGGGTGACATGGCCATGGACCCGCAGAACCCGGACACGCTGTACGTGGGCCTGGGTGACTTCGTGGACCTGGCCGGCGGCCAGGTGTTGAAGTCCACCAACGGCGGCTCGAGCTGGGGGACGCCGGTGTCCCTGACGGGCACGTACCCGGCCGGCTCGGGCGGGCTGACGGTGAGCGCGCTGCGCGTGCGCGCCCTCCGCGTGGACCCGAGCAACTCCAACCTCCTCCTCGTGGGCACGGAGGCGGGCCTGTACCGCTCCACCAACGCGGGTGCGTCCTTCCAACTGGTGGACCTGCCCAACTTCGGCACGCAGACCCCGGACACGGTGTGGAACATCGCCTACACGGGCCAGGTCGGCGGCGTGAGCCGCTGGGCCATCAGCGGGACGGCCTACCAGACGCCCACCTCGGCGGCGCCCACGGCTTCCACGGCGGTGCAGGGTGACATCTGGGTGAGCACGGACGCGGGCCAGACCTGGTCCTCGCGCCTGGCGGCCAACGCGCTGCCGGACTACGACAACAACCCCGCCACCGTCCCGAACATCTCGCGCGTGGCCATCGCCGCGGGCTCGCCGCCCGAGGACCCGACGCGCACGGTGCTGTACGCCCTGGCGGGCCAGCGCACCGCCGTGGGCAACGGCGCCGGCATCTGGCGCTCCACCGACGCGGGCAACACCTGGCAGGACGTGTCCGGCAACGGCCAGGGCGACGGCCAGCCGCGCAACATGACGTACCTGGACACCACCCAGTGCGAAACCATCAACGTGCACAAGGGGCAGGCCTGGTACAACGCCACCCTCGCGGTGGACCCGGGTGACGACAACCGCGTCATCCTCGGTGGCACCTACTGCGGCCTGCGCACCATCAACGGCCTGGCCGGCCAGCCCACCTGGGAGAACGTGTCCCACTGGCTGCCCACGTACACGGACGGCTCCACCACGGACGACGGCCTGCTGCCGTACGTGCACGCGGACTGGCACGAGACGCTCGTGGTCCGCACGCCCACCGGCTACATGGTGTTCTCCGGCAACGACGGTGGCCTCTTCGTGTCCACCAACGTCTTCAACCCCGGGAAGATCAACCAGGAGACGGTGCAGTGGCGCTTCCCCAACCGGGGCCTGGCGACGCACCTGATGTACAACGTCGCCTCGGGTGACCCGGCGAACGGCGACCAGTTCATCGCCTTCGCGGGCCTGCAGGATAACGGCACGCGCTTCCGCGACACGCAGGGCTCGCCCACCACCTTCAACCAGGTCATCGGCGGTGACGGCATCGGCGTGGCCGTGTCCCGCGTGGGGGAGGACACCCTCTACTGGGGCACCGTGCAGAACAGCTCCACCCGCTGGTGCGACCCTGACGACGCGGCCTCCAACCAGTGCAACCAGGGTGTGGGCGGCACGTGGCGCACGCTGGCGCCGCCCACCACCGCGGCCACGGGCGGCTGCGCGGGCGACGTCGGGGTGTTCCTCTCCAAGGTGCGTCCCGTCAACACCGGCAACCGGGTGGCGGCCATCGCCAGCACCACCTTCAGCGTCTTCCGGCTGGTGGGCACGCCGAGCGGCACGGACCGCCGCCAGTGGCAGCTGCTGGGCCCGTGCAACACGGGCAACCAGGTCCGCGCGCTGGGCGTGTCGTCCACGGTGGACGGCCTGTACGGCGTCGCCGCGTCGGGCGGGCGCTACCGCATCACCTCCAACTGCACGCTGGACACCCCGGCCGCCTCCTGCACGTGGACCCAGACCAACCTCATGGGCGTGGACCTGAACGGCAACGGCCAGGTCGAAGGGACCGAGGCCCCCACCTTCACCAGCAGCGTGGACTTCCCGCCGAACCACACCGGCATCACCCCGGGCAGCGTGTTCGTGGCCTCCAGCGCCGCGCCGGGCGGCACCCTCGCCGCGGGCGTGGGCCGCGTGTTCCGCACGTTCGACCGGGGCCAGACGTGGCAGAACATCAGCGGCAACCTGCCCGACGTGGGCGTGCAGGTGGTTCGCTACGACCTGTCGGACACCACCAACCAGACGATTTTCGCTGGCACGGACCTGGGCGTCTACCGGACCACCAACGGGGGCGTCACGTGGGAGCGCTACGGCGTGGGCCTGCCGCTGGTGCGGGTGACGGACATGTTCGTGGGCCGCACGGGCGGCCTGCTGCGCGTGTCCACCTTCGGCCGCGGCCTGTGGGAAATCTACCCGTCCGCCACCGCCGAGCGCGGCGTGGCCGGCAACGGTGACTATGACCGCAACGGGCAGTTGGACTTCGTGGACCTGCTGGCCACGGCGAACCGCCTGGGCACCACCCCGGCCACCGAGTCCCAGCCCTACTACGACTGGAACCAGGACGTGGTGGGCACCGCCAACGCGGTGGACGACCAGGACCTGACCCAGCTCCTCAACCGCTACGGAGGGCGGCCGTGAACATGCGCGCGTCCTCTTCCCCCCATTCGTTCCTGATGGAGCGCAACATCGTGACCCAGCGCATCGCCGTCGGTCTCACGCTGCTCGCGGCATTGTTCGCCAGCGCGTGCGGTGACGACCCGAAGCCCCAGCCCGCGGAGGCCACCCTGGCCTTCCGCTCCCAGCCCGGCTCGGTCCGGGCCGGAGAAGCGCTGGGCACCGTCGAAGTAGCCCTCGTCGACTCCAGCGGCAACGTGCTCACCGACCGCGGTGGGACGGTGCAGCTGACGTTGGCGGATGCTCCCGCCGGCGCGCAGCTCGGCGGAACCACTCGCGGCACGCTCAACTACGGCGTGGCCCGCTTCACCAACCTCACCGTGGCGAAGGCCGCCGCCAACCTGAAGCTGGCGGCCCAGCTGGGCTCGCAGAACGCCAGCAGCCAGGCCTTCACCGTTCGCCCGGCGGCTCCCGCGGCGATGGCAGTCACCACCGGCCCCACGGACGTGGATGCCAACGGGGTGCTCGCTCCGGTGAGCGTCACGCTGCGTGATGCCTACGGCAACGTCCCCGAGGAAGTCGTCTCCGTGACGGTGGCGCTGGAGGGTGGCACCACGGGCGCCACGCTGTCCGGCAACACCACCGCCACGACGGTGGATGGCGTCGCCACCTTCACCGAGCTGTCCATCGACGAGGACGGCGAGGGCTACGTGCTGGCCTTCTCCGCTCCCTCGCTGACGGCGGCGAAGACCGCGGCCTTCAAGGTGCGCCCGGCCCAGCCGGCCAGCCTGAGCTTCACCACGCAGCCGGCGACGTCCACGGTGGCGGGCGCCAACCTGGAGTCGGTGAAGGTCTCCCTGCTGGACTCGCGGGGCAAGGTGGCGAAGAAGGCCGAGGGCTCCGTCACGGTGGAGCTGGTGGCCAGCAACGGCGCCACGCTGGCGGGCACGCTCTCCGCGACGGTGGCCGCGGGTGTGGCCTCCTTCGACACGCTGAGCATCCGCAAGGCGGGCACTGGCTACCTGCTGCGCGCCAGCTTCGGCTCGCTGACGGCGGCGGACTCCTCCGCCTTCGCCATCATCCCGGCCGCAGCGGCGCGGCTGGCCTACGTGGCGGCGCCCGCCGCGGCCACGGCGGGCTCGGCTTTCGAGCCGGCCGTGCAGGTGGAGCTGTTGGACGCGTATGACAACCGCACCCCTTCCACCGCGACGGTGGAGGTGGGGCTCGGCGCCAACCCCGGCAACGCGACGCTGAATGGCACGCGCTCGGTGTCCGCGGTGGACGGCCTGGCGACGTTCTCCAACCTGTCCATCAACGTGGCGGCCCAGGGCTACACCCTGACGGCCACGTCGGCGGGGCTGGACGCCGCGACGAGCGGCGCGTTCAACGTGGCGCACGCGACGGTGGCCTCGGTGGCCTTCACCACCCAGCCGCCCGCCGAGGTTCCGGCGGCCGAGGCGCTGTCCCCGGCCATCAGCGTCACCGCGAGCGATGCATTCGGCAACGTGGTGACGGCCTCCACGGGCACCGTGAGCATCGCGCTGGGCACCAACCCCAGCGGCGCCACGCTGTCTGGCACCACGCAGGTGGCGCTCGCCAACGGCGTGGCGTCCTTCACCACCCTGGCCGTCGACCTGGCGGGCACGGGCTACACGCTGTCCGCGACGCTGGACAGCGTTCCCCCGGCGACGAGCACGGCGTTCAACGTGACTCCGGCCGTGGCGAGCCTGGCGCTCGTGGCGGCTCCGGGGAACATCACGGCGGGCAACGCCTTCAACCCCGTCATCGAGGCGGAGTTCCGCGACGCGGGCGGCAACCGGGTGCCCTCGCGCGCCACGGTGACGGTGCGGCTGGCCGGCAACCCCGCCGCGGGCGCGCTGGTGGGCACCACGTCGGTGGCGGCCGTCAACGGCCGGGCCCAGTTCCCCGGCCTGACGCTGCACAAGGCCGGCACGGGCTACACGCTGGAGGTCACCTCGGGCAGCTTCACCTCGGCGGCCAGTGGCGCGTTCGGCGTGGCGCCCGCGGCAGCGGACCAGCTGGTGGTGACGCAACAGCCGCCGGAGACGGTGGTGGCCGGTGCCGACATGGGCACCCTCACCGTGGAGGTGCAGGATGTCTACGGCAACCGCATCCCGACGTTCGGCAACCTGGGCGAGACGATGTCGGCCGGCGTGGACTACGACCGCAACCCGAACGGTGCCTCGGTGTACGGCACGCGTGAGGTGGCGGTCTCCAACGGCGTGGCCACGTTCACCGGGCTGAGCCTGGACAAGACGGGGGACACGGAGATGGTCTTCGTGGCCTACAACGCGGCCTTCACCGAAATCTACCTGGGCTACTCGCGGCCGGTCGCCGTCACTCCGGCGGAGGCGGCGGGGATTGCGTTCAACGCGGTGGCGGAGACGACGCCTGCGGGCTCGGCGATTGGCCCGGCGGTGCAGGTGCGGGTGACGGACCGGTTCGGCAACGCGACGAGCGGCAGCGGTGACGTGACGCTGGTGCTGGGCGCCAACCCCGGTCGTGACACGCTGCGCGGCACGCTCACGGCGGCCGTGACGGACGGCGTGGCGAGCTTCGCGGACCTGGTGCTGCAGAAGGCCGGGCAGGGCTACACGCTGAAGGCGAGCCTGGGCGCGCTGACGCCCGCGACGAGCGGTCCGTTCGCCATTGTCGGCGCCGCTCCCACCCGGGTGGAGTTCGTCGCGCAGCCGCGCTCGACTCCCAACGGGCTGCCGCTGAATGAGGTGGCGGTGCGCCTGGTGGACGCGTTCGACAACACGTCCACGTTGGAGGCTCCCATCTCGCTGGCGCTGGGCAACGCGAATGGCGCGGTGCTCGGCGGCTCGGTGGCGGTGCCCGCGCAGGCGGGCGTGGCGCGCTTCACCGACCTGACGGTGGACCGTGGCGGCCAGGGCTACGTGCTGGCGGCGACGGCGGGCACGCTGGTGGGTGCCGACTCCAACGCGTTCAACGTGTACAGCGCGTCGCTGGCGTACACGGACCCGGCGTCGGGCCGCATCCGGCTGATGCGCAACACGTCCTCCACGGACACGCGGCTGGTGCTGGACGTGGTGGCCGCCGAGGAGCTGAGCGGCTACGGCGTGGGCTTCAACCTGCCGGTGGACACGACGAAGGTGCGGCTGGCGGCGCAGGACTCCATCACCGCGGGTGCCATCCTGTCGGTGGGGGCCTCGGTGCCGGCGGTGGCGGTGGGCCTGCCGACGAGCGGCCCGCTGTCCGGCGTGCTGACCAGCGGCATCAGCCAGAAGGCCTCGGGTTCGGGCGCGGTGGCGACGGACACGACCATTCCCGCGGGCAGCGTCCTGTACCAGCTCTCGCTCGAGCTGGCTCCGGGCGCCGAGGCAGGGGTGGTGTTCGACGGTGCCAACCTGGGCAGCCGCTTCAAGGGCCTGCTGCGCAACAAGCTGGGGGATGACGTCGTCGGCAGCGCTGGCTTCGGCATCGGCCGGCTGGAGATTGCCGCCGACGCCGGCTTCCAGAAGACGGCGCACCGGTAGCTGAAGGCTGCATTCGCCTCACCTCCGGGTGAGGCGTTCTCGGGCCCTGCTCGGGTGGCAAATGCCATCCGGGCGGGGCCCGGGTGTTTTTGCAAGCCATTGAGAGTCCAGGCACGTCAGGAAGCAGCGGCCCCATCGGTCCGGTGGCTGTATTTGGTGCTGGACGCCGATGTGAAAAGGCCTCATAGACAATGCACTTTTATCGCTGCGGGTGGGCAGCCAGCCATGAGGGGAGTCTCATGATGGAGCGTGTTGCCCGCACGCGGGAAGAGTCATGCCTTTCGCGTCAGAGGCTCCGTTGGGTCCTCCTGGCGGTGGGGCTGTTTGTCGCCGGTTGTGACCGGGGCGCGAGTCCGCCACCCGAGGCGCCGCCGGCTCCCGACTCCGTCGGAGCCGTCGTGCGCGAGTGGAGTCCGAGTCCCGTGGGCGACGCGGGCGTGGAGCCACGCGCCGTGGGCGAATCCTGCGTGACGCACGGCGCGGCGGAGTGCGCGAGCGGGTTGTGCGTGCGCACGGCGACGGGCGCGCGACTGTGCAGCCGTGAGTGCGCGGTGGCGTCCGACTGTCCAAACGGCTGGGGTTGCGTGGCGACGGTGCCCGGCGGCACCGAGCGCCTCTGTCTGCCCAAGCCCGCGCGCCGGTAGCGCGTCCGCAATCCACATCCTGTCCTTCTCTTTCTTCATCCGGGCCCCCGCCCGGCGATACGGCTCTATGAATCCAGACACGCAGAACGGTAGAGGGCGCCTCTCCAGGTGGGCAGTCGCGGCGCTGGTGCTCACCGCGGTGGGAGTGGCGGTGGCGCAGACCGCGGGCTCCACGGAGTCGGACGCGGAGGTGCAGGCGGACGTCGAGAAGGCCACGGCCACGCCGCTTCCGCCGCTGGGCGGCCCCCGGACGGCGGGCGTCGACGGCGAGGTGTCGCTGGGCAGCCTGCGGGCCAACTACAGCCACACGGACGTCACGGTGCGGGGCACCCTGGGGACGGTGGCCTTCGAGCGCCGCTACGCCATGGACACCCTGAGCGACATGGCGCGCCTCAACCAGCGCCCTGACTGGCCGCCCTTCGGCAGCATGAAGGCCGACGCGCTGGGCCACTACCGCCATGCGGCGGCCCTCCAGTGCGGCATCGCCATCAACCCGGAGGAGAAGAACGACTGCAAGGGCGGTCTGCGCTGGCGGCACAACTGGGACAGCTGGGTGATGCATGAAGCGAAGGAGCTTCCCTGCCAGGTGGGAAGCGGGGACCTGTGCGAGACGGACCCCCAATATGACTTGAAGTGGAAGGTGAGAGACCCGGATGGGAATGTCCTGGTCTTCAAGCCCTGCTACCTCGGCCGCTCCGGCGGCCTGCCGCCGCTGACCTCCTGCTTCGCCCGCAACCACGCGGACTCCGACGTGAAGCTGGAGTACTTCGAGCATGCCTACGTGCTGCATACGCCGAAGGGGCGCTATGTGTACGCCGAGCCCCTGTACAGCTTCGGGACCCAGCCCGAGTTCCCGCCGGAGCCGGGCTGGGTGAGCTACCGCCTCAGCTACGTCCTGACGCCCGAGCTCGAGGCGCCCGGCTGCTCGATTTTCGGCCCCGCCACGGCCTGCCAGCGCCGGGTGGCCACGCTCCACTACGACAAGGTGTGTGTCTCGGACAAGGCCCAGGTGCTCAACCCCGGTGACAATACGTACGTCACCTCCATCGAGGTGGCCGGCGGCGGCACGCTGTGGCTGGACTACGGAGCCGTCCACATCCGGAACCGGAACCAGCTCATCAACTACATCGCCGACGGAGGGACGGATGGGAAGTTCGTGCCTTCGAAGGAGTGCGTGCTCAAGAAAATCTGGCTGTCGCCGCCGGGAGCGACGGTGCCGCCGACGGCGGACGAGCCGGTGGTGTCCTATCTCTACACGGAGGGCACCTATGAGAACGACACCGGCAACACCACCGAGCGCGTGAGCGGGTTGCTGGAAGAGGCGGTGCTGCTCGCGGGAGGCCCGGTTGCGGGCGCCGCGGGCACCGAGACGCGGCTGCGCTACGAATACGTGGAGCCGGTGCTCCATGCGGACGGCGGCGCCTCTTCGCAGCCCCTGCGCACCTTCCGCGTCCTGCGCAACGGTCTCTTCGAGCGCGAGCTGGTGATGGACTCGGCGGACGGGGCCTACGTGAAGCAGGTCCGCGTGGGGGACACGCAGGTCAACCTGTGGGCCGACAACAACTACAACCCCTACCGGGTGCCCAACGGCGGCTCGCCTCCGTACTGCCACCCGGGCCGCTTCGGCACGCCTCCCGAGGCCTCGGACTGTCTGGGGAGCCAGACGCAGCACCAGCAGACGCAGTGGACCACGGTGGGAGATGGCAGCGGGGTGCTGCTGCCGGGCCTGCGGCAGGACTCGTTCATGTCCGTGAAAATCAAAAGCCCGCATGGCCCGCTGCTCGCCGACGCAGGCGTGGCGTGCACGGGGGCGGCCTGCAACGCGCTCGCGCCCGGGCAGCGCAATCGCACCTGGGGGGTGAAGTCGATGGACCCCTGCCGGCCGGGGCAGAGCTGCCATCCGCTCCTCTATGACTACAACGTCTTCGCGACGTCCAGTGTGCGCGACATGCGCGGCAATCGCGTCGTCTATGACAACGAGCTCGCGCCCATCGGCGTGGGCGTGCCGGATGGGGGGATTGGCGGTGCCGTCTCCCTGCCTCCCGTGGAGCTGAACCGGGTGCGGGCGGGCGCCTCGCAGGTGGACGGCAGCGACGCGCTGCTGACGCGCCACTTCACGTACTCCTATGGGCCCACGTACCGGCAGCAGGTGAAGGACGAGTGGGGGGACTCCTCGCTGGTGCCCTACGGCGCCTACCAGGTGCGCCGCCACTACGACGCGGCCACGGGCCGCCTCACGGGCGTGGTGAAGAGCGGCTACACCCTGCAGTTCGACACGACCACCCACACCTGGGCCCCGGTGCAGCGCCACCTCGCCACCTTCTACCGCTCGACGTACTCGTGCAGCGTGGACAGCGGCGCCGCGCGCACGGGCCATGGGGACGCGAAGGGACGGGTGGTGGAGGTGGCGGGGCCCTGCCCCGTCTCCGGGCCGGACGACCCGCAATGCGCGTCGGGACAGTTCACGGTGCCCGTGACGCAGTACGAGTACTGGCCGGAGTCGGCGGCGCCCCAGCTGGCCGGGCGGCTGGCGGTGAAGCGCGTCTTCAGCCGCACCTATGGAGATGGCACCTGCAACATCCCCGGTCTGCCCGTCGCCCCGACGTCCTACGTCGAGACGCGCTATGAGAACTACGACGCGCGGGGCCAGCTGACGCAGCTGCGTGACGCCAACGACGTGGTGACGAAGTACCTCTACGCGGGCAACAAGCTGGTGGAGACCCGGGTGGCGGACGGCATGCCCCTGGTGGCGGTGACGACGTACGGCTACGACACCGGGCAGGGGACGGGCGACTGGGTGCGCCACCCGGACGGCCGCTACGAGGTGCAGTGCTTCCGCACGGGCACGACGCCGGGCCTGGGCTGCACCGGCGGGGTGCTCACCGACAAGCTGCAGTGGAAGGCCACGTCGCGCGCCCCGAATGGCTTCATCTACAGCGAGCGCGCCGACTACCTCTACACGGTCAACGGGCAGTTGATGGGGGAGACGGTGAGTGACAGCACGGGCGCGGTGCGGCGCCAGCGGTACTTCGATGGGGACCCCCTGGGCCGCACCACCTACGAGGCCATGGGCAGCGCGGTGTCGGCGGCGGCCAGCGACTCGCGCTACCACCAGGTGTCCCTCTTCGACATGGAGGGCAACCGCGTGGGCCTGGGCACGGCCTACCAGCCGACGTCCTCTCCGCTGGAGCCGCTGTGTGGCGGCTTCGGCCCCCAGTCCACCCAGGCGGATGCCCTGCCGGCCTCGCCCCTGTGCAAGGCCTTCCAGTATGACCGGCTCAACCGCCTGTCGCGGCTGATAGAGCCGATGGACACCCAGGGCAGTGAGGTGGCGGTCACCTGCCTCGCGTACGACGTCCGCGGCAACCTCGCGAGCGTGAACCGCGCGGGGGCGAGCCGCCCCTGCGACCCGGCGGCGCAGCACATCGTGCACTACACGCATGACGACTTCGGGAACCTGGTGCGCGTCACGGCGCCCTGGGCCCGGAGCGCGAGCGGCCTCGCGGGCGAGTACCGCTATGGCTACGACACGGCCGGCAACCTCGCCGTCAAGCAGACGCCCTCCATGGCGCAGGCAACCCCCGCCACCTGGGTGGAATACAAGTACGACGCCATGGGGCGGCCGCTGTGGGCGCAGGCGGGAACGGCCAGCACGTACAACTCCTACCAGACGCTGTTTTCGTATGGCTACGACGGCCAGGAGTTCGCGCCGACCTTCTGCCCTGGAAGCAGCACCTACCAGGATGGGCTGCCTCGGCAGAAGGGCCGGGCGCAGGTGCTGACGGACTCGTTTGGTGACACCTGGTTCGCCTACGACGTGCACGGGCGGCCCACGGCGCACTGGCGCGTGCGCGCGAAGGCGGGGCATGCGCCGCGCACGCAGGGCTGCGGCCGCGCCAACACCCCCGACTATCCCAATCGCTGGTTCTACTACGACCCGGCGGGCCGGCTCGTCAACGAGGTGCTGCCGGGCGGACGCGGGCTCTACTACGTCTTCCACTCCAGTGACTTGTCCATGCCGCACCGGGTGGAAGAGGTGCGCGCCACGACGTGGAGTGGCTCGAGCTGGAACAACTCCATGACGGTGGTGAAGGACGTGCAGTGGGAGCCGTACGGCGGCATCCGCTCGTATGCGGTGCAGACGCACCAGTCGACGGGGACGGGCAGCACGCCGTGGCGCTACGTGGACTACCTGCGCACGGCGCCGGCCACGGTGCCGCTGGCGAAGTGCAATGAGACGGCCATCGTCACTGGCAGCGACTACACGGGTCGGCTGAAGGCCGTCACCGTCTCCACCGAGGCGGAGCGCGCCGCCAACCGGCACGGCGACATCTACAAGCGCGTCTACACGTGGAAGGCGGACCAGGTGGTGCGCGAGGACACGTGTGTCCTGGAGGCGGGCGACGTGGCGCCCGAGACGCTGAAGTACGCGGGCGTCCAGGGCGAGGCGGGCTTCGACACCCGGGGCCAGCTGCGGCATGTCTCCGGACGGCCGTATGATTTGCGCACCTACGTCCATGACAGCCTGGGCAACCGCTTCAGCGAGCGCCGTGGCAACTTCGTCTTCCAGCTGGGCTACGTGCCGGGGACGGGCGGCCTGCGCGAGGACCAGCTGCGCACCCGCACCACCCGCGAGTGCACCGATGCGAGCTGCGCCCAGAGCACCGCGCTCAGCAGCCCCACCGAGAGCTACGACTACGACGACGACGGGCGCCTTGCCGTGAAGGGCTGGGACGGGCTGGCTCCGGACCCGAGGCGCCTGGGGCAGCTCACGTTCGGCACGGCGCTGGATGGGCCTCACGCGGCCCTGGGGGCCGTCTACCGGAGCGTGTCCGACGACTCGGGCCGCACGTGGGAGTACTTCTACGACGCGGTGGGCCGCCGCCGGCTCAAGCAGCACCTGGGCGGCGCTTCGGAGGAGTACTTCCATGACAAGACGTTCCTGATGGAGGACTGGGGCGTCACGAGCCTCAACGCCGCCGAGGCGGACTCGGTGCGTGACGAGTACATCTGGCTGGATGGCCGCCCCGTGGTCGTCTTCAAGGCACGCGTCAACCACACCGGTGGGCGCGTGGCCGACTTCACCGGCACGTGCGAGCGCCACACCGATGACGTGGCGCCCGCCTGCGGTGTCTACTTCCCCATCACCGACGTGCTGGGCAAGCCGGTGCTGATGCTGGACGGGGCGGGGCTCGTGACGGGCGTGGCCGACCATGACGCCTTCGGCCACGTCAATCGCGTCAGCCACCCGGCCGAGAGCCCTCATCCTTCAACCTTCGGGGGCCAGCAGCTGCTGCTCGACACCACCACGGCGCTGCCCGCGCCCAGGGCTGGCATCAGCGTGCACGTGAGGGGCCGCTTCAGCGTCCTCCAGGGGTGGGACGGCGGCGAGGCCTTCCTCACCAACGGCTCGGACGTCCGCCTGAGTCCGGTGACTTCGGGAGGGCTCACCGGCGTCATCAGCACCGCGGGCCGCTCCGCGGCGACGCCCTGGGCCAATGCCTCCAGTGTCTCGCAGGTGCGGGTGTACTTCAGCGAGCCCGCCAACCCCGCGTACGACGATACGCAGCCGTCACCCTGGGGCGCGAGCCTCGAAGGGCTCGAGTACCGGCGCTTCCAGACGGGGGCCACGCCGGTGTGGCTGCCCCTGCGGCTGCCCGGCCAGTACCACGACGTGGAGACGGACCTCTTCGAGAACTGGAACCGGTACTACGACGCGAACCTCGGGCGGTACCTGGCGCCGGAGCCGAAGCTGATGAATGCGGCAGCGGTGGTGAAGCAGCTCGGCGATGGCTCGGGGACTCCGGTCTATGCCTATGCCCGGGGCAATCCGGTGCGGATGACTGACCCGGATGGGCTGGATGCCATCAACAGGAGCTCGGATGACGCGTGGGTCAAGCCCGAGGGCGAGAACTCGCCCTACTGCGTCATCGCAGTGAATGGAAAGGCGACCTGTGGCGTCTCGCGTGACGGCACCACGCCCGTCAAGCTCGCGCCCGGGGAGAAGTACGTCTCACCCACGGGCAGGCAGGATGGCGTGTCCACGTCGGCTCGCCCTGGCGAGGTGTTCAAGACCAAGGACGGGATAGACGCGACGATTCTGCCCGGTGGCAAGGTGGAGGTCAGCCCCACCAGCATTGTCGCCACGGCCGATTCCGTCCTCGTTACCTCTATCGACGTGGGTTCCATGGAGCATGCCATGGCCACTCCACTCGGGGACTTCCTGATGAAGAAGCAGCAGCCCAATCCCGAGGACCCCCATAGTGGAGGATGGAAGAACAGCGACTGGGTCGAGCAACATGGAGGCGCCGGGTGGAAGCCCCTCCTGGAGAAGTCGCGGTCCGACCCCAAGCAGGGGACGAAGTAGGAGAGCGATGCGCACCCGAGAGCACTGCTTGCTGGCGGTCCTGCTGATGGCCCTGGGGGGCAGCAGTTGCTCGGAGTGTCACTTCCTCGGGTACCCGGAGGCGACGACCTTCGCCGCCGGGTACTCCGAAGAGGCCTTCGCGAAGGTGGAGGCGGGCATGAGCCGGGAGGAAGTCACGAAGCTCTTGGGGCAGCCCCTCGGCATCGTCACCTGGGACAATGGCCGGGAGACCTGGGAGTACTCCAAGGCCACCCACGGAGGCGGGTACCAGCAGCGGAACATCGTCTTCTCGGAGCAGGGCGAGGTCCGGTCGAAGGCGGCCAGCCTCGCGGACGACTGACGGGGCTTCTCAGCCCGCTCCCCTTTCCACCGAGGAGGGTGGGGTGGGCTCCACGTAGCGTGCCCGGGGGCGCAGCAGGTGGCCCTGTTCGCGCTGTTCCAGGATGTGCGCCACCCAGCCGGCGGCGCGGCCCATCGCGAAGAGCGTGGCCGCGCTGCCGGGTGGCAGGCCCAGTGCGTACGCCAGCATGACGAGCGCGAGGTCCACCGACGGTGGTGGGTGCCCCGCGTCCCGCATCACCTCCAGCACCGCCCGCGCCACCCTGACCCCGGTCGCCTCGGGCCGCACCGACTGCACGGCCTCCAGCAGCGGTGGCGTCCGCGGGTCTCCATCCGGGTACAGCCGGTGGCCGAAGCCGGGCACGGACTCTCCGCGCCGCAGGCGCTCGTACACCACCTCCGCCGCGCGCTCCGGGCGCCCCACCTCCGTCAGCAGCGCCTCCACCCGGTCGCATGCTCCGCCGTGCTTCGGCCCGGACAGCGCCGCCAGCGCCGCGCTCAGGCACGCGTAGAGGTCCGCTCCCGAGGACGCCGTCACCCGCGCGGTGAAGGTGGACACGTTCAGCTCATGGTCCGCGCACAGCACCAGCGCGCGGTTGAGCAATCCCGGCGCGCGCTTCTCGCGCACGTTCCACGCGGTGGCGAGCGACTCCGCCACCGTCTCCTCCTTCAGGGCCCTGGCCACCCGGCCCGGCGCCGAGGCCACGCACACCCACGCCGCCAGGTGGCGCAGCAGGCGCCGCGCCCGTGCCTTCTCTCCCTCGGGCGGCGCCGCGAAGCGCACCGGGTCCCTGGCTCCCAGCAAGGGCACCAGCGCGGACAGCGCCGCTACCGGCGGGGTGCCCCGGGGGAGCAGCCTCGCCAGCTCCGAGGGTGGGAAGGACGGTTCCGGCGCCGGCCACCGGGTGGGCTGGGCTGGCAGCGTCCCCGTCCACAGCAATTCCGCCACGTCCTCGTAGCCGCGTCCCGCCACAGCCAGCGCCACCGCCGAGTGCCCCCGGTACACCAGGTCCTCGCCGCCCACCCGTGACACCCCGGAGTCGATGACCGGCTCGCCCCACCGCAGCGCCACCGAGGCCACCGCCGCGTGACCCGCCCGGGCGTCGTGCCTTGCCTTCAGGCGCTCCAGGTCCGCGCGCACGTAGCGGTTCTCCTTCGTCCCCGGCTCGGGCACGCACCGCACGAGCCCCCGGCTGACGTACGTGTAGAGCGTCGCCCGCTTCACCCCCAGCAGCGCCGCCGCCTCCGCCGCGGGCACCAGCTCCTCTTCACGTTGATGGTCGAATCGAGATTGAGAGCGACCGCCCTTGCGCCTACTCATGTCTCACACGCCTCCACGGCGCCCATTGTCGACTCGACTGGACTCGCTGTCGACACGTGCACCGGGAGGCCCGGGCCCACGGCCCGGTGAGCGGAGAGGAGCCCTGTCATGCAGGTCGACTTCGGACGCACGTCTTCCGACTACGCGAAACACCGCGCCGGCTTCCCCGACGCCTTCTTCACCCGGCTGGCCCGCGAAGGCGTCCTCAGGCCCGGCCTGCGCGCGGTGGACGTGGGCACGGGCACTGGCACCGTTGCCCGGGGACTCGCGCGACACGGGTGCGCCGTCACCGCGCTCGACGTGTCCGCCCCCATGCTGGAGTCCGCGCGAGGGCTCGCCACCGAGGCGGGGCTGCGCATCGACTTCCATCAGGCCCCCGCCGAGCGCACCAGCCTGCCCTCCAACGCCTTCGACCTCTTCGTCGCCGGCCAGTGCTGGCACTGGTTCGACCGGCCCGCCGCCGCTCGCGAGGCCGCCCGGCTGCTCGTCCCCGGCGGGCGGCTCGTCATCGCCCACTTCGATTGGCTCGTCCCCGCCGGCAGCGTCGTCGAGGCCACCGAGGCCCTCATCGACACCTTCAACCCGGGCCCGCCAGCCGCATACCTGGCGTTCGGCCAGGGCCTCGGCGTCTACCCGCAGTGGTTCCGCGACATCGCCGACGCGGGCTTCACCGGCCTGGAGTCCTTCACCTTCGACGTCGTCGTGCCCTACACCCACGAGTCCTGGCGCGGCCGCATCCGCGCCAATGCCCGGGTGGGCGCGTCGCTTCCTCCCGCCGAGATTGTCCGCTTCGACGCCGAGCTCGCGGCACTCCTCTCCGAGCGTTTTCCGCAAGCCCCGCTCGCCGTTCCCCACCGCGTCTTCGCCTTGATGGCGACGCGGCCCTGAGGCCCCGCTTCCCATTTCCCGCGTCCCGCCATGAGCGCGATGCGGCCCCGCAGGAGCACCCGCCATGTCCTCCCACCCCCACGTCGTCCATGAGCCGGAAGTCCCCTGGAACGAAGTCACGCAGGGGCCGAAGGTGGCCTACCGCCGCAAGCAGCTCGGCGCCGCCGCGAAGGGGCGCAAGCTGGGGTGCAGCCTGATGGAGCTGCCTCCCGGCAAGCACGCGTGGCCACGTCACTTCCACACCGCCAACGAGGAGGCGTACTACATCCTCTCCGGCACGGGCCGGCTGCGCCTCGGCGAGGACACCGTCGCCGTGAAGGCCGGTGACTACGTGGCGCTCCCCGTGGGCCCCGAGGGCGCGCACCAGCTCCTCAACGACGGCACCGAGACGCTGCGCTACCTGGCCTTCTCCACCATGGTGGAGCCCGACATCACGGTGTACCCGGACTCGAAGAAGGTCGTCCTCTTCGCGGGCGCGGCTCCCGGGGGCGACAAGGCCGCGCGCACGCTGTCCGCCACCCTGCCTCTCTCCTCCGAGGTGGACTACTGGAGCGGCGAGGAGCGATAGGCTGTAGGCCGCATGGCCTCCCTCATCGACGTGCTCGCCCAGGAGCGACTCCTCAAGGACCGTGACGCCGCCGCCGAAGTCGGCCGGCGCGGCGAGCCTCCCCATGTCTCGCTGCTGCGCCTGTGCGACGCGGGCCTCCTCGAAGGCGGCCTCGCCGTCGCCTACGGCGTGCGCCCCGACGAGCTGGTGGGCCCCCTCACCACCGCCATGGGCGGCGCCGCCCGCCGCTTCAAGGTGGTGGACGTGCGCGAGCGCCCCGTGCTGGAGCTGCATGTGCTCGCCGGGGACGTCTCCGAGCGCTGGGAGGTGGAGGACCTGTCCGCGCTCGTCCACAACCTCAACAGCCTCTACCGTGACGCGTCCGACGTGCGCGCCGTCGCCGAGCTGGGCGAGTGGGAGGACGCACTCCAGCTCTGGTGTGTCGACAAGCGCACGCTGCCGCGCCTGCTGCGCCAGTCTTTTTTCGTCCCACGGAATGCCCGCGCCCTGACGCAAGCCAGCGAACAGAGGTGATGTTCAACGGTGCACCTCTCGGCCATGACAATCACCCTAGAGGGTGGGGACGTGCTACCCGTCATCTCGGACATTGCAGGCGCGGTGGAACGCGTCGGGTGCGTAGGAGGGGGCCGGGCATGCAAGGTGTCGTCTTCCACGAGCTTCGAAGCCTCGCGCAGGCTCGGCTCGGGCCGCAGGGCTGGGAATCCCTTCTGGAACAGGCGGGCCTGCCCCGGCGCGTCTACCTCGCGTTCAAGGACTACCCGGACACGGAGGTCGTCGCCCTCGTCGACACGGCCGCGCGCATGACGAGTCAGCCCAGGCTCCGCGTGCTGGAGGAGCTGGGCGAGCGCCTCGGCCCGAGCCTGCTGCGCACCTACGGAGTGCTCGTCCAGCCGAACTGGACGGTGCTGGACATGGTGGAGCACGTGGAGCGCCTCCACGAGCAGGTGCGCAGGGATGCGAGGCTCCACCTGCCGGGGGTCGTCTGCCAGCGCGTGCGGCGAGACGTGGTGGAGGTGTCCTACTCCTCGCCCCGGAAGCTGTGCAGCCTGGGCATCGGCGCCATCCGCGGGCTGGCCCGGTACCTGGGACAGACGGTGGTGGTCAAGGAGCGCCGGTGCATGCACCAGGGCGCCCCCACCTGCGAGCTGGAAGTGCGCCAGCTGGCCTGAGCCGCCGGGCCGGACGGTGTGAAGAGGGCCCCTGCCCTCGCCGTGCACCGGGGTTCTGGGGCAGCATGGAGGCCCCATGCGCTCCGTCCCCCTCCTCGTGCTCGTACTCCTCATGGCGGCCCCCGCACGGGCCGAGCTGGATTCCTTCGGATTGGGGACGGGCCGCAGCGGGCCGCGCTCCGTCACGGTGGCCAACACGGTCATCAACCCCTCCGTGCGGCTGGTCGCCAATGCATCCGCCGGGAGCCGCGTGCTGCGCCCCGAGAGCCTCGGCGGCCTGGGCCGTGACGCGCTGGTGCTCATCCACCAGACGGTGGGGTTTCCCGCCTCCACGCCCTCTGGCGGCTCGGGCTCCGCCAACCCGGGGGCGGTGGGACGGTGGGAGCTGGCGCGCGTGGAGACCACGGGCACCGCGCCCGCCGAGTTGCGGCTCACCGCGCCCCTGGTGAACAGCTACACCGTGCCGGGCGCGCAGGTCGTCTTCGTTCCCGAGTACACCAACGTCACCATCGGCGCCGCCGCGTCGCTCGTGGCGTCACCGTGGGATGGGCTCAGCGGCGGCATCGTCGCGTTCCTCGCCACGGGCACGGTGACGAACCAGGGCCTCGTCAGCGCGGATGGCGCGGGCCTCCGGGGGGCCGTCTACGTCAACCACCCCGACACCCTGGGTTGCAGCGGGCAGGACGTGCCCCCGGAGCTGGGTGGCGCCTTCAAGGGCGAGGGCCTGGCGGTGAACCGCTTTGGCGTTGCCAGCGGGCGCGGCTACCTGGTCAGCGGCGGCGGTGGCGGCAACTGCCACAACGCGGGAGGTGGCGGCGGCGGGCATGGCGGGGGCGGCGGCACTGGCGGGCGCACCGCCTCGGATCTCGACAGCAGCCGGGCCGAGGGCGGGTTCGGCGGCGCGAAGTTGACGTATCTGCTGGTGGAGCAGGCCCTGTTCGGCGGCGGTGGCGGCGCGGGGCAGGGCAACAACGACCTGGGCTCCGGTGGCGGCGCGGGCGGGGGCCTGGTGCTGGTGCGGGCGAACACGGTGGCGGGCGCTGGCCGCTTCACCGCGAACGGCGCCTCGCCGGGCCTCACCCTGGGGGATGACGGGGCGGGCGGCGGAGGCGCGGGCGGTGCCGTCATCGTGCGCGCCGCCGGGGCGGTGAACTGCGGTGGCGTGCAGGCAGCCGGCGGCGCGGGCGGCACGGTGAATGATTCCATTCGCTACCTGGGGCCGGGCGGGGGCGGCAGCGGCGGGTATGTGCTCTTGCAGGGGCCGGCGGGGACCTGCCCGATGGCCGTGCCGGGTGGAGCTTCCGGGATGACGAAGGTGGACAACACCGCGCACGGCGCGAGCGCGGGCGGCTCGGGGGTCAGCCAGGAGTACCGCGTGCCCTACCAGGTGCCGACGACTCCGGCGGTCGTCGCCCCCGCGAATGGCGCGGTGGGGGTATCGACGCGTCCCGTCTTCCAGGGGACGACGGACCCGGGCGTGCGGGTCATCATCTCCGTCGATGACGTGGAGGTCGCCCAGCTCACCGCGGGCGCGGACGGCGTGTTCTCCGGAAGCTATCCCGGGCTGAGAGACCCCCTGCCCGCAGGCGAGCACCGGGTGTCGGTGGTGGCGGAGTCGTTGGGCACGTACAGCGTGCGCTCGTCCGAGGTGACCTTCAACGTCGCCGTCGCGCAGGCGGATGGCGGCGTGCTGGAGGCGCCCATCCTGGTGGTGCCCGCGGATGGCGACTTCGTGGACACCACGCCGCTGTTCGCGGGCGTGGCTCCCTACAGCACGACGGTGGGCCTGGTGGTGGACGACGGGAACGAAATCACCGTCACCGTGGATACGTTCGGCCGCTTCCGCTACCAGGTGCCCGACGAGAGTCCGCTGACTCCGGGCCCGCACTTCATCGTCCTCCACGCGCACAACGAGGCGGGAGACACCGGGCCCTTCTCGCCGGCCACGCGCTTCGAGTCGGTGGCCGCGGTCGCGGACGCGGGCTCCGAGGTGCCGGATGCGGGTAGCGACGCGGGCTCCGAGGTGCCGGACGCGGGAAGCGACGCGGGCGCTGGAGACGCGGGCGTGGGCCAGCGCGAGGTGCCGGTGATGGTGGTGCCCGCCGAGGACGAGGTGGTGGACTCGACGCCGCTGTTCGCCGGAGTCGCCGCGCCCGGGGTGTCCGTGTCCATCGAGGTGGATGGCGCCGAGGTGGCCCGCGTGGTCGCCGACGCCACGGGCGCCTTCCGTCACCCGGTGTCCACGGAGCATGCCCTGTCCGTGGGGGAGCACAGCGTCACGGCCCATGCCGTCGTGAGCGCCACGGGTGTGAATGGGCCCCGGTCCGAGGCCACGGACTTCGAGGTGCGAGGCCCCGCTGCGCTCGACGTGGGCTGCGGGTGTGGCGCGTCTCCCGCCAGCTCGGCGGGCCTCTGGGCGCTGCTGGTGGGAATGGTCGCGATGCGGCGGCGGAGGCGGTAGCTCCGACACGGGCCGGCGCCTTCCGGTGGGAAGAGGCCGGCCCTCGTGAAGCGGGAGGGCTACTCGTCGTTGCCCAGCAGCGAGCCCAGGCCGACGCCGCCCAGGACGCTGCCCTCGTCGCGCGCGCCGCCGGGACGCGCCGCCGAGAGGATGCGGCCCGCGAGCCGGCTGAACGGCAGCGACTGGAGCCACACCTTGCCCGGGCCTCGCAGCGTGGCGAAGAAGAGGCCCTCGCCGCCGAAGAAGGCCGTCTTGATGCCGCTCACCATCTGGATGTCGTAGTCCACGGTGGGCTGGAACGCGACGATGCAGCCGGTGTCCACGCGCAGCATCTCCCCGGGGCCCAGGGTGCGCTCGTGCAGCGTGCCGCCCGCGTGGATGAAGGCGAGGCCGTCACCCTGGAGCCGCTGCATGATGAAGCCCTCGCCGCCGAAGAGGCCGGTGCCCAGCTTCTTCTGGAAGGCGATGCCCAGCGACACGCCCTTGGCCGCCGCGAGGAAGCTGTCCTTCTGCGCAATCAGCTCGCCGCCGAGCTTGGACAGATTCACGGGGATGATTTTGCCGGGGTAGGGCGCGGCGAAGGCCACCTTGCGCTTGCCGCCCCCGCGGTTGAGGAACACGGTGGTGAAGAGGGACTCGCCCGTCAGCAGCCGCTTGCCCGCGCCGAGCAGCGAGCCGAGGAAGCCGCTCTTCTTCTCCGAGCCGTCACCGAAGATGGTCTCCATCTCGATGCCATCTTCCATGTACATGAGGGTGCCGGCCTCGGCCACCGCCGCTTCTCCAGGGTCCAGCTCCACCTCGACGAACTGCAGGTCTTCGCCGTAGATGTGGAAGTCCACCTCGTGCATCTGCGCCATGGACACACTCCGTCGTTAAGGGACGGCGCACCATAGCCGCCCCGTCGCGAGGCTCAACCCGCGAGAGCGCGCGGACATGTCGCGAGGGCGTGACGCCCGGGCTTCCTCCGCTCCGGGCGGGGCTTCCGCGTCACGTGGACAGGCAGGCAGGCGGGTTGCCCGGCAAGCGACGGAGGCACCCGTTATGTTCCGCCTCCTGGAGTGGAGTGCGTCCACCCCTGCCGGAGGTCCCTGTCCGTGGCGGAGCTGTCCCAAGGCGCGGAGCGCGAGGAGAGGACACGGCTTCCCGTGGGCCTGCTGCTGCGGTGGTTGATGTCCCTGGGGGGCATCCTCACGGTGTTCGGAGGGCTGCACGCGTACATCGCCGTGCGGCTGTTCGTGAGCCCGGAGTGGCCCGGGGCCTGGAGCGTGCTGGGGCCCGTCGGGGTGGCGCTGCTCTTCGTGTCGCTGCCCCTGGGGATGATGATGTCGCGGCGCGAGCCCACGGCGTGGACCCGGGCGCTCCAGTGGCTGGCCTACGTGTGGCTGGGGGCCTTCGGCATCCTCCTCAGCGCGGTGGTGGCCGCGGACCTGGTGGGCCTGGTGCTGCGGTGGACGGGCGTGGTGGCGGACCCGCTGGCCCTGGCGCGGGGCAGGGCGCTGGCGGTGGTGGGCGTGACGCTGCCGGCGGTGGTGTACGCGTTCGTCACCGCGCGGGGCCGCGCGCGGGTGGAGCGGCTGACGGTGCCCGTGGCCGGGCTGGGGCCGGGGCTGCACGGGCTGAAGGTGGTGCAGATTTCAGACATCCACATCGGCCCCACGCTGGACGGGCGCTGGCTGCGGCGCGTGGTGGAGCAGGTGAACGCGCTGAAGCCAGACATCGTCGCGGTGACGGGCGACCTGGTGGACGGCCACGTGGAGGCGCTGCGCGACGAGGTGAAGCCGCTGGCGGAGCTGCGCGCCTCGCTGGGCGTCTTCTACGTGACGGGCAACCACGAGTACTACCACGGGGGCCCCGCCTGGGCGGCCGAGGTGGCCCGGCTGGGGCTCACCGTCCTGCAGAACGAGCACCGCGTGGTGGAGCGCGACAACGCGAGGCTCACCGTGGCGGGCGTGACGGACCATGACGCGGGCCACATCCACCCCGCGCATGCGAGCCGTCCCGACGTGGCGCTCGACGGGGCACCCCACGGCGTGCCTCGCCTGCTGCTGGCGCACCAGCCGCGCTCGGCGCTGCACGTGGCGAGGGCCGGCGTGTCGGTGGACCTCCAATTGTCCGGGCACACCCACGGTGGGCAGGTGTTCCCCTTCATGTTCTTCGTGAAGCTGCAGCAGCCCGTGGTCAGCGGCCTGGCCACCATCGCCGGGGTGCGCGTCTACACGCACCGGGGCACCGGCTACTGGGGTCCCCCGCTGCGCCTGGGCCCCGCGCCGGAAATCGCCGAGCTCACCCTCGTCACCGCTCCGTAAGGCCGGGCCGGGCGAAAGGCCTGTCGGGGGCCCGCCTGGATGGCTGTCCATGGTCGGGGTGTGGGCCTACCCCGCCTGTCTGGGTTGACCCGCCGGCTTCTGCAAGGGGGTTGCAGGAGTTGCTCAGGGGCCCTGGTCCTTCGCGCGCATTGCCATAGAATCCCCGACCTTCGTAGCGGGTGAGGGGTCGACTCGGTGGATCAGACAACGTTGAACAAGCTGCTCTCGGTGGGCGTGCAGAATGGCGCCTCGGACATCCACTTCCGGCCGGGAGACCCGCCCATCTACCGAGTCAACGGGGTGCTGCGGCCCCTGAAGATGGAGAAGCTCGTCCCGGACCACACGAAGCAGGTGGCCCTGCACGTCATCAACGACCAGCTGGTGAAGGCGCAGATTGACTCGCTGCAGGAGCACGACTCGTCCTACAGCGTGCCGGGCGTGGCGCGCTTCCGAGTGAATATCTACCGGCAGCGGGGCTCGCTGGCGTGCATCCTCCGCATCATCCCCGACGAGATTCCCAACATCGACGCGCTGGGGCTGCCGCAGGTCCTCAAGAAGATTGCCAGCAATGACCGCGGGCTGGTGCTGGTGACGGGGGCCACGGGCTCGGGCAAGAGCTCCACGCTCGCGGCGATGATTGACCACATCAACCGCAACGAGAGCCTGCACGTCCTCACCATCGAGGACCCCATCGAGTTCATCTACAAGAACATCAAGTGCTCCATCTCCCAGCGGGAGATTGGCCCGGACACGGAGAGCTTCGCCCGCGCGCTGCGCTCGGCGCTGCGGCAGGACCCGGACGTGATTCTGGTGGGCGAGATGCGCGACACGGAGACCATCGACATCGCGCTCAAGGCGGCGGAGACGGGCCACCTGGTGCTGTCCACCGTGCACACCACGGACGCGTCGCGCACCATCGGCCGGCTGGTGTCGGTGTTCCCCGCCGAGGAGCAGGTCATGGTCCGCATGCGGTTGGCGGACTGCCTCAAGGCCACCATCTCCCAGCGGCTGCTGCCCCGCGCGACGGGCAAGGGCCGCACGGTGGCGCTGGAAATCATGACGCAGACGAAGTCCGTGGAGCAGTACATCCGCGAGGACCGCGCCAACGAATTGAAGGACGTCATCGAGAAGGGCCGCGACATGTTCGGCATGCAGTCCTTCGACCAGCACCTCACCCAGCTCTACCGCGAGGGCATCATCACCCTGGAGGTCGCGCAGGGCGCGGCCTCGAACCCGGCCGACTTCCAGCGCGCGCTCGAGTTCGAGTGAGCTTGAGCCTCACGCGGCTCGCTGGGGGAGTGGACATGACGACCTTCGAGGTGGATGACGTCAAGCAGGCCTGGACGCCCGTGCTCACCGAGGCCCTGGGCGCGCTGGTGAAGGACGCGCTCTGGATGGCCCCGGCGCCCCAGACGCAGGTGGTGAACCCGCAGGGCGTGCACCCGCTGCTCGCGGCCGTCCACCAGGCGTTCGCCGAGCACCGGCCGCTGGTGCTGGCTCCGGACGTCGGCCCGTTCACCGAGCAGCTGGAGCCCTGGGAGAACGATCCGCTGTAGCCGGCCTCCACGGGCGCGGTTCCCAGTGCCTTGAAGGGCGAGAGTCAGCTGGGTCCTGAACACTCCAGTCCAGGCGATCAGGAGTCCTTTTAGACATACTGAACAAGGGTTCATGGCCCGGAGGTCCAGGGCCGTGGCCGATGTCCGTGCGCAGGGGTCCGGGTCGCCTGTTTGTGCACGGATTGAAGCAAAGCTTGATATTTCCGCTATTGCTGGGTACTCTTTGTGTGTGTCCCACGCCCCCGCGCCCATTTCCTGCCTCAAGTCGTTCCTCTCCGCCCGCGATTTGAGGGGGGCTGGCGCATTGCGTCAGGCGCCCCGGCCTGTCCGGATGTCCCGGGGGCCTCGCGTCATGCTGGTGTCGGAGGCTCCCTTGCTGCGGCTGGCGATTGGCCGGGAGCTGGCGCCGGGCTTCGAGCTGATCCACGCGCTGGGCACCACGTCGGCGGACCGGCGGTTGGATGCGGGCGCGGCGCCGGATGCGCTCGTCGTGGACCTGGACACCGCGGAGCGCACCGCCGTGCCGGCCTTCCTCGTCGGCCTGGTGGAGCGGGGCTTCACCGGACCGCGCATCCTCGTGTCGGCGCACTTCCAGCCGGAGCCGGCGGCGGCGTACAGCGCCTCGTGCCTCACCCACTTCGCCCTGGCGCGCCCGTGGCGTCCCGGCTCGCTGCGGGCCCTGGTGGAGTCGACGCTGGGCCTGGCCATGCCGCGCGCCGCGGTGGGCGGACGCTGAGGACTCCTCGGTGAGTCACGCGCCCTCATTCCCTGAGCGGCTGGCGGATGCGGGGCACGGCCTGCTGACGGGAGTGAGGAGCGCCTCGCTGGGTGTGGCGCGTGGTGTGGGCGTGGTGCTGGTGTCGCTGGTGGGAGGCGCGGCGCAGTGCGCGCGCGGGCGTCCCCGCCAGGGGCTGCCCCGGCTGGGACGCGGGCTGACGCGCGTGGTGCAGCTCCCGGTGGACGTGTTCCTGATGCTGGCCGGGCGCATGCTCAGCGCGGTGCAGGTGCTGGCGGGAGTGGAGACGACGGGCCGGCGACTCACGGAGGACGAGGTGGCGCGGCTGCGCCCCATCTTCGGAGACAGCCTGGAGTACGAGCGGGTGCGGGTGAAGGAGGGACGGCTGGGCCTGCTGAGCATGTCCGGCCGGGCCTTCGTGCACGGAGACACCGTCTATGTCCCCGGGCGTGGGCCGCCGGACTTCGGGTTGCTGGTGCACGAGCTGACGCACGTGTGGCAGCACCAGCACGGTGGCACCGCGTACATGAGCGCCGCGCTCGCCGCACAGTGGGTGGGGGACGGCTACAACTGGCGCAAGGCCGTGGCCCGTGAGCTGCGCTGGGCCCAGCTCAACCCCGAGCAGCAGGCACAGCTCATCGAGGACGCCGCGCTGGCGGGCCTCATTCCTCCGGCAGTGCCCCTTCCCGCGCGCGCGAAGCTGAAGGGGTGGACGGAGGCCGCGCTGCCCCTGCTGGACGAGGCGCTGGTCTGCCTGCACACCGGTCGCGGCGCGCCCTGAGCCTCAGGGGAGCGGCGTGGTGGCTTCGGCGATGCAGAGGACCGCCTCGGCGGCGTCGCAGCCGTTGAGCCCCGCGCCCCAGGCCGCATTTGCCTCCAGCAACGCCCAGCCCCGGCCCTCCACGAAGGCGGCGTCCAGCACGCACGTGCGCGGCAGCGTCGCCTCGCGCGCCACGGTGGCGAGGAAGTCCCGGGCCTCCGTGACGGAGCCCTCCCCCTCGTACACCGCGCACGTGCACACCTGCCCGTCCAGCACCCAGCCCCGGGCCTCCGCGCGCAGCGAGACAATCTCCGACGACAGCACCGGCGTGTCCGGCGCCAGCCCCCGGCACTCCTCCGCGAGCGCTTCCGGCCCCGGCCACACGGCGGCGCGGAACACCTTGGGCACCAGCGGCTTGATGAAGCGGGGAAACGCTTCCGAGGCCACCTGTTCCAGTGTGGCGCCGCGCACCTCGCGCTTCACCCACGCGGGGTCCACCTTCAGCAGCAGGTCATCCGGCGGAGAGACGAGCGTGAGGCCCAGCTTCTGCGCCAGGACGAGGCAGAAGGTGTCATTGCCATAGAGGCGCACCCGCGTGCGGTCCACGTCGGGTGGACTCCAGAACTTCCCCAGCCGCAGCACCGTGCCGCCTCGCGCTTCCCACTCGCGGGCGACGGCGTCGCGCTCCGGGTCGGCCTTGTCGGGGATGAGCAGGGTGAGCCCATGGAACATGGCGGTGAAGCTACCGCTTCGGCCCCGGCCTTACATCTTCGGCGGGGCAATCGTGTCGTGCTCGGAGAGGAGCCGGGCCACGCGGGCCTCGTCGATGCGCGTGCCGAGCTGCTCCATCTCGTGCTGGTCCCTCACCGTCTTCGACAGGCTGAAGGTGGAGCCCACCGTGAAGAGCAGCCCCATGCCCAGGAAGGACTTCACCCAGATGTCCACGGGCAGGTTCCAGATGCCCACGGCGGTGACTCCGACGGACAGGGCGAAGGACAGCCAGGTCTGGATGACCCAGGCGGCGCTATGGGGGACGACGACCTTCGGCGTGGCGCGGGACATGTGTTCCTCCTCGGGGCGAGTCGTGCTCGCTCACGGGAAGAACGATGCACCTTCTCGTCGTAAAGCGCATGGAACTAGTCCATGCGCCATTGATAACCTGGAGTGCATGATTCAGCTCCAGCGGCTCGAGGGCTTCTACCGGGTGGCGCGCGCGGAAGGGTACGCGCGGGCGGCGCGCTCATTCCCGTATCCGATAACGCAGCCCGGGGTGCACCAGCAGGTAAAACGTCTGGAGGACGAAGTCGGAGTGCCCCTCTTCGAGCGCGTGGGCAAGGACCGCGTGGTGCTCACGCCGGAGGGCCGCGCGCTGTATGCGCACGTGGCCCCGTTCCTGGAGGCGCTGGACACCGTGGTGCAGTCCCTCCAGAAGGGCGAGGTGGGCGGCACGCTGCGAGTCCACGCCTCCGGCCACGTGCTGCGGCACCTGCTGCCCGGGTGGCTGCGGCGGCTCCAGGCGAAGCGGCCGGACATCGAGGTGGCCCTCTTCGAGTCCAAGACACCCGCGCTGGACGTGCTGCGCTCGGGCGACACGGACCTGGTCGTGGACCACCTGCCGGAAATCCCAGACGACGTGGAGGCGCGGGAGGTGGGGCGCACGTACCCGTTCCTCGTGCTGCCCTCGCACCACCCGCAGGCGAAGAGCCCGAAGGTGCGGCTGGAGCAGCTGCGCGACGACGCGTTCATCGCCTACAGCACGGACCGGCACCTGCGGGAGCTCCAGCTCGCGGAGCTGGCGCGGGCGGGGGTGAAGCCGAAGCGGCTGCACGCGGCGGACTCGTCGGAGACCATCCTCGGCTTCGTGGCGGCGGGGCTGGGGTACTCGCTGCTGGCGTCGCTGCTGCCCGGCGGGCCTCGCGAGGCGGGGGTGGTGGCCCGGCCGCTGCCCGGCTCGGGCACGGGCTCCATCCACGCCGCGTGGCGGAAGTCGGCTGCCCGCAGCCCGCTGCTCCAGGCCGCGCTGGCCCTGGCCCCGAAGCCGTAGCCCCTTCAAACGCCGACGGGGCCCCGTGCCCGTCCTGGTGGACGGAACCCGGAGCCCCGAGGGGACTTCCATCAGACCGCGGTGACGACTAGCGGTGCTGGTGGATGGACATGATGGGGTAGTTCATCGAGCTGATGGTGATGCGCTGCGAGCCGTCCGAGTTGACGTTGTTGGAGCCGATGAACTGGGCCTTGCCGTCCTTCCAGCCCGCGAACATCACCACGTGCTGGCCGCCCGGCGTCTTCATGGACACCACGTCACCGGGCTTCGCGTCCTGCAGGGACACGCGCTTGAAGTCCGGGTCCGCGTCCAGCTTGCGCTGCAGGCCCATCACGGAGTTGTCGTGCTGGCCGTTGGTGATGAGGCCCGCCTGCTCGAGGCACGCGGAGACGAAGTTGGCGCAGTTGACGTTGTTGGGGACCCAGTCCTCCATGTCGCTGCCCACGCCGCCCTTCTCCATCTTCAGCGAGCCCGCGTTCTTGCCCAGGTGCGACTTGGCGATGTCGAACGCGCTGCCCGTGGGGGCGTTGCCACCGTTGACGCCCGTGGTCTGCTGCGCGCCCGAGCTGCCCGTGGTTCCGCCCGTGGAGCCGCCCGGCTTGCCGCCGCCCGTCTTCCCCGGCTCGAAGCTGTCCTTGGAGCCCGGGATGTTCAGGGACTTGCCGGTATAGATGAGGTCCGCGTTCTTGATCTGCGGATTGGCCTTCATCAGCGCGCCGACGCTGGTGCCGTACTTGCGGGCGATGCCAGAGAGGGTGTCACCCGACTGAATGCGGTAGCTCATGAGAGGGTCTCCGAAGGAACACGGTGACGCGGGGGCGTCACGGGTGGGACGTGCACTGATTCTCGGGGAACGAGACAGGAAGTTGCGCACCCC
This sequence comes from Pyxidicoccus trucidator, assembly GCF_010894435.1. Lineage (NCBI taxonomy): Bacteria > Pseudomonadati > Myxococcota > Myxococcia > Myxococcales > Myxococcaceae > Pyxidicoccus > Pyxidicoccus trucidator. The sequence continues at coordinate 792,669 of NZ_JAAIXZ010000003.1, forward strand.
CTGCGTTTTTTACCTACAGCCCTGGGGACACCCCCTCCCAGTGAGGGCTCCCCCCGAGTGGAGGGGGGCCCCTCCCGGGCGGGCTCGGACGTCCCTACCGTGGGGGCATGAGCGAGCCATTCCGGAAGCTGAACCTGGACTGGGTGCTGCCCTCGCTGGCGGTGGGGGGGCGCTTCCCCATCGAGGCCGCGGAGCACCTCGCGAAGAAGCTCGGCATCCGCCACGTGGTGGACGTGCGGGTGGAGGCGCGTGACGACGAGCAGGTCCTGCGCGAGCACGGCATCACCCTGCTGCACCTGCCCACGGAGGACATGCGGGCCATCCGCGGCGACATGCTCGACGACGGCGTCGCGTGGGTGACGGAAGTCCTGGGGCAGGGGCACAAGGTCTACATCCACTGCGAGCACGGGGTGGGGCGCAGCGCGCTGCTGGCGCTGTGCTGCATGGTGGCGCTGGGGCACCCGCCCCTGGAGGCGCTCTCACTGGCGAAGCAGCGGCGCTGGCAGGTGGCGCCCAGCCCCGCGCAGCTCCGCACCTTCCTGGCGTGGGTGGAAGGCTGGCGCCAGCGCCACGGGCTGACGTGGACGGTGCCCACGCTCCAGGCGCTGGCCGACATCGCCTACAGCCACCTGAAGAACCCGCCGCCCGCCGACGACTGAGCTGGGGCCCGCCCGCGGCTGTGCGGAGCCCCTCCGCGAGCGGTGGAGGCGCGCGGGGAGGCCGAGCGCGGACCCGCATATATAAGGATACGGGGCCCGGCCTCACCGGGCCTGCGAGGAAGGCCGGCGCGGCAGCGTCACCGTGAAGGTGGTGCCCTGGGACGGCAGGGACGTCACGGTGATGCCGCCGCCGTGCGCGCGGACAATCTGGTCGACGATGTAGAGCCCCAGGCCCACGCTGCGGCTCGACGTGCCGCTGGTGACGCCGCGCTGCATCGGCTGGAAGAGCCGGGGCAGCACCTCGTCGGGGATGGCGTCGCCGGTGTTGTGCACCTCCAGCACCACGTCCTGGGCATCGCCGCGCGTGGCCACCCGCACCGGGCTGTCCGGGGGGCTGTAGCTGAGCGCGTTGCCCAGCAGGTTGCCCACCAGCTGCGCCAGCCGGTCCGCGTCCCACGAGCCCTGACCGTCTCCTTGCTGCTCCACCTGGAGCTCGCGCTCGGAGTGGGACACCTGGATTTCGTCCAGCACCTGTCGGGTGAAGGCGTGGAAGTCCATGGGCCGGGGCCGCATGGGCAGGCCGCCGCCGAGGCGCGCCTGGGTGAAGTCGAGCAGGTCGCGAATCAGCCGGTTCGCCCGCTCGGCGGAGGCGAGGATGCGGTTCAGCGGCTGGCGCTGCCGCTCGTCCAGGTCCGAGCGCCGCAGCAGCGTCCCGGCGGACAGGGTGATGGCGCTGATGGGGTTGCGCAAATCATGCGAGACGATGCCGAGGAGCTGCTGCTCGAACCCGGTGCGCCTGCGCGTCTCCTGCTCCAGCGCCCGGCGCTGCCGGATGTCCCGGGCGATGCAGCCGAGGAAGAGCGGCTCGCGCGTCTTCGGGTCCAGGATGCCGAGCGTGTTCACATCCATGTCGATGCGCTCGCCCGTCTGGAAGTGGACGAGCTGTCCTTCGAACTGGAGGGACTCGCCCCGCAGCATCCCCGGGAGGATGCGGACGATGGTCTCCATCGCCTCAGGGGACCAGCAGTCCTGGATGGAGGTGCGGGGCACGTCCGCTTCGCTCACCCCCAGGAGCGTCCGTCCGGCGGGATTCACATAGGCGAGGCGCTGGTCGGGAGAGGCGATGGCGATGAAGTCGCTGCTGCTCTCCACGAGCGCGAAGAAGTTCTGCCGCTCTGCCTCCAGGCGCTTGCGCTCGGTGATGTCTCGGAAGAAGACGATGGCCGCGATGATGTTCCCCCGGGCATCGCGCGCCGGCCCGTAGTGCACCTCCACCATGCCGCGGCTGCCATCGCCGAAGACGTAGTGGAGCTCCTCGCCGTGGGCCTCCAGGCCCTTCAGGGCGCGCAGGAGGGGGTAGTCCTCGGTGGGGATGGGCGTGCCGTCCGGCCGGACGATGGGCCACTGGTGGTAGTCCTCCGGCTGGGTGGTGGGGTGGGGCGGGTGCTGCAGCTCGGTCGCGATGCGCTTGTTGGCCAGGACGACGCGGCCGGCGGCGTCGGCGATGGCCACCGCCATGGGGGCATTCTCCAGCACGGCGTGGAGGCGGGCCTGCTCCTCCTCCACCGTGCGCCGCGCCCGCACCTGGTCCGTCACGTCCACCGCCTGGATGCAGATGCCGTCCACCGTCCGGTCCGGCGCGAGCGTGGGCTGGAAGACGAAGTTGAGGAAGCGGTCCTCCAGGTGGCCGGTGCCCTCGCGGTTCAAGCGGACGACCACCTCGTTGGCGATGAAGGGCTCGCCCGTGGCGTAGACGCGGTCCAGCACCTCGAAGAAGCCCTGCTCCTGGATTTCGGGCAGGGCCTCCCGGATGGTCTTCCCTACCACGTCACGGCCGACCAGCCGGACGTAGCCCGCGTTGGCGTAGTCGTAGACGTGGCCTGGGCCGCGCAGCACGGCGATGGCCGCGGGGGCGTGCTCCATCAGCGCGTGCAGGTCCGTGCGCGCACGCGCGGACCGCTGGAGCGCATGCAGCTCGCCGCGGTCCTGTTCGCCACGCCGGGTGAGGCGCACCACCTCCGTCACGTCCTCCACCTGGTGCAGCAGGTAGCGCACCTGGCCGTCCTCGGAGAGCACGGGGGTGTTGGTGGGGCTCCAGTGGCGCTCCTCGAAGCCGCCCCCGGCGCTGTCGGGCCGGGGGATGTCGTACTTCTGCAGGGCCATGACGTCGGGCGCCCGGGTGGCCAGCACCCGCTCCAGCGAGGCGCGCAGGTTGTGGACGCCCATGGCCAGCGGGTCCGCCGGGTTGTCCGGGAACACGTCGAAGAGGCCCCGGCCGATGACGTCCTCGCGGCGCGTCATCGTCGCCCGGAGGTACGCATCCGTGACGGCGAGGATGGTGAAGGCCGGCTCCGGTGCGAGGGCGACATGGAGGCCCGGGCTCTTCTCGAAGAGAAGCTGGAAGTCGGGGAGTGACACGGGTCTCCGGCGGGACGGCCGTGGTGAGGGGAGAGGACAGTCTACGCCAAGAGGCTTGAACAGGATGGGTGGGTCCGCGCATGGTGCCGGGGTGAGCACCATTCCCCATCCCGACTTCTCGGCCGCGCGGTTCTCCCAGTGCCCGGACGCGCGCTTCCAGCCCGCTCCCTCGGACGGTGTCCTGCCAGAGGGCTTCTTCTCCACCACCAACCTGCCCACCTACGTGCGCGTGGGCGGCGCCTGGCGCATGCCCCGCGAGCCGCGCATGGACAGCGCGCTGGTGCTGGACGCGCAGGGCGAATTGTGGGCGCGCGAGGGCCGCCGCGTGCGCGCGGGCGAGCGCGTGGTGGTGGGCCACGCGGAGGACGGCAGCCAGGGCGTGTACGTGAACATGGCCTACCTCACCGAGGGCGGTGAGGGAGAGTTCAAGTTCATGACGAGCGAGGTGTCGCGCGAGAAGCCCATCGACTACTCGCACATGGCGCGGCTGCTGGTGGAGGAGCGCGAGCGCGGCGGCTACCCGGTATGGGTGACGGGGCCGGCGCTGGTGCACTCGCGGGCGCGCGCGGACATGACGTGGTTCATCGCCAACGGCTTCGTGGGCGCGCTGCTGGCGGGCAACGCGGTGGCGGTGCACGACATCGAGGCGTCCATCTTCGGCACCACGCTGGGGATGAGCGGCTCCGGCGAGGCCACGTCCGGCGGCCACGGCCTGCACATGCGCGCCATCAACAAGGTGCGCGCGGCGGGCTCGATTGCGAAGGCGGTGGAGGCCGGGGTGATTACCAACGGCATCATGCACGCGTGCGTGGTGCACCAGGTGCCCTTCGTGCTGACGGGCTCCATCCGCGACGACGGGCCGCTGCCGGATGTCATCACGGACAATCTGGTCGCGCAGGACGCCATGCGCCGTCACGCGGTGAAGACCACCATGGCGGTGATGATTGCCACCGCGCTGCACGCCATCGCCACCGGGAACATGCTGCCGGCGTTCGTCGTGGAGAAGGACGGTGGGCTGCGCGAGCTGCCCACCATCTGCGTGGACTCGTCCGAGTTCGTGGTGAGCAAGCTGAAGGACCGCGGCACGCACCAGGCCTTTGGCGTGGTGACGAACGCGCAGGACTTCATGCACATCCTGCGAATCTACGTGGAGCGCGAGCTGGCGGCGCGCGGCACGGCTCCCAAGGGGGCCTGAGGGCCGCCACGGACAGGGCGGAGTGCGCCCTGTCCGTGAAGCACGTACGACGCGGGCTCAGCCGCAGGACGGGGCGCCCACGGGCCGGCAGGTGCCGTCCACGCAGACGCCGGAGGTGTAGCAGGCGTCGGGGTCCGCGCACGGCTCACCCAGGCGCACGGTGGCCACGCACGTCTTGGTGGTGTTCGAGCACGTGAGGAACGCCCCACACAGCCGCTCCGTGCAGGACTCGCCCTCGCGGGCCGCGGGCTGGCACGTGCCCCACACGCCATCCATGGGCTGCGCGCCGATGCAGTTCATGGTGTCTTCGCACTCGAAGGCGTTGCGGCAGGCCGCGCCCGCCTCGCGCCTGGGGCGGCAGGTGCCGGGCTGGCCGTTTTCGCCATCGCAGAACAGCTCATCGCGGCACTCCAGGGTGCCGAAGCGGCCGGTGCCGGGGGCCGTGCAGGCCGCGCCCTCGCCCTGGGCCTTCTGGCAGCGGCCGTCCCGGCAGTACAGGGACCAGCCACACCGGGGGCCGTGGTAGTCATCACACGTCTCGCCCTCGGTGCTCACGCGCCTGCACGTGCCGTGGGGGGCGGTGGTCGTTTCGCACCAGGTGCCCTGGTCACAGATGCCCAGCAGTACGCCGCCCCGGACGCCACAGCTGGTCCCCTCGCCTCCGGCCTTCAGACACCTCCCGCCGGTCAGGGTGGTGCCCGGAATCAGGGCGGTGCCCGGCGGGCAGGCGTCGAACGCGGTGTCGGGATGAGTGACGGTGCCCCGCTTGCACACGCCGCCGCAGCTCGAGGTCGTCACGTCGCAGTACGCGCCGTCACTGCACTCGGTGCTCCACTGGCAGGCCTCGCCATCCGCGACCTGCCCCTGGAGGAAGCGGCACTGCAGGTCGTACTCGATGCCCCGGTTCAGCATGGGCAGGCTCAGGGGGGAGTCCTCACAGCTCCCTTCCCGGAGGGCCAGCACGCACTGTCCGGCCACGTCCGCGTCGTAGCGGATGCGTCCCGAGGCGAGCGCGGCGTCGTACCGCGTCCCCAGCCCGACCTGCTGGACGAAGCCCCGGGACAGCTGCTGCTCCTGACAGCGCTCCCGGTCCTCGATGAGGCCACAGCGCGCATACCGCTCACAGAGGGCCTCGGCGGCCTTCGCATTGAAGTCCGCCCGCTCCACGGGGACGAGCGGCTCCACGACTTCGCCGCCGTCGTCGGTTCCGCCACATGCCGCCAGTCCCGCCCACATCACCGCCAGTACTGTCCGCCATTTATGCATTGCCTGCTCGCTCATGGTGCCCGGGAGACGGACCGGCCCCGTCCTCCTGACGGAATACGGACCCAGGCCTCGTGTCTGGCTGGCGTGTCGCACAATCAGGGCCTGGAGCCGAGCGACGGCGGGTGAAGCGGAGGGACTCCGTCAGGAGCGCCCGGCTCCCGTGGGCCCTCAATGCGAGGGAGCCGGCGGAGACACCACGTCGCCAGCAGCGCTGACGGTCCGCCTCGCCTCGCCGCGCAGCTTCTGCATCAGCACATACAGGCCGGGGATGAAGACGAAGTTCACCACCGTGGACACGAGCATGCCGCCGAACACGGCCGTGCCCAGCGAGTTGCGCGAAGCAGCACCCGCGCCCTGGGCCGTCATCAGCGGCACCACGCCGAGGAGGAAGGCAATCGACGTCATGAGGATGGGGCGCAGGCGGACCTCGGCCGCCTCCACCACCGCGTCGACGGCGCTCCTGCCGCCCTCGCGAAGCTGCTCCGCGAACTCGACGATGAGGATGGCGTTCTTGCTGGCCAGGCCCACCAGCATGACGAGTCCCAATTGGCAGAACACGTCGTTGGAGAACCCGCGCAACAGCTGGAGGCCGAGCGCTCCCATGATGGCCAGTGGCACGGAGAGGATGATGACCAGCGGCAGGCTGAAGCTCTCGTACTGCGCCGCGAGCACCAGGAACACGAACAGCAGGCCCAGGCCGAACATGACCATCGTCTCCCCGCCGCTCTGCCGCTGCTCCAGGCTGATGCCTGTCCACTCCGCGTTCATGCCCTGCGGCAGGACCTGCTCGGCAAGGGACTCCATCGTGTCCATCGCCTGACCCGAGGACACGCCCGGCGCGGGCTGACCACTGAGCTCCACCGCGCGGAAGAGGTTGTAGTGACGGATGACTTGCGCGGACACCGTGGGCTCCACCTTCACCAGTGACTCCAGCGGAATCATGTCCCCGCTGTCGCTGCGCACGTAGAAGGCGCCGATGTCCCGCGGGCTGTCGCGGAACTGCTGCTCAGCCTGGACGTAGACGCGGTAGGTGCGGTTCGCGTAGTTGAAGTCGTTGACGTACTGGCTGCCCATGTAGACCTGCATCGTGCTGAAGATCTGCTCGATGGGGACTCCCAGCGCCTTGGCCTTCTGCCGGTCCACCTCCACGTCCAGCAGTGGAGTGTCTGCGTTGAAGCCGGTGAAGACGCCGCGCAGCTGACTGTCCTCGTTGCTCCTGGTCATCAGCGCATGAACGGCGGTGGCAAGCTGGTCCAGTGAGTGGGTGCCGGCGATGTCCTCGACGATGAACTGGAAGCCGCCGACACTGCCCACGCCGCGGATGGCCGGAGGCTGCAAGGGCATTACCCGCGCGCCGTCGATGCGGCCGAGCGGCCCGCGCAGTCGCTCCACCAGCGCGGCCACCGACTGGTCCTTCCCCGGCCGCTCCTCCCACGGCTTCAGCGGCACGAAGATGCTGGCCATGTTGGGGCCCGTGCCCTGGGGGGAGAACCCTCCGTTGGCGAAGATGGCGCGCACCTCCGGCTGCGCCTTCAGCACCGCCTCCACCTGCTCCATCACCTTCTCCGTCTGGGCCAGCGCCGTCCCCTCAGGCCCCTGCACGGAAACCATGAGGTAGCCCTGGTCCTCGTCGGGAATGAAGCCCTTGGGCGTTGCCCAGACGAGCGCCACCGTGGCGCCGATGCACAGCAGGAACGCCGCCAGGATGATGACCGGGTGCTTCAGCAGCCTGCGCAGGTTCCGGCCGTATACGGCCCGCATCCCGTCGAGCGCCTTGTCCACCCAACGGAAGAGCACCCACTTCTCACCCTGGTGGTGCTGGAGCATCCGCGCGCTCAGCGCGGGCGTGAGGGTGAAGGCACAGAAGGTGGACAGGGCCACCGACGCGGCGATGGTGAGCGCGAACTGGCGGTAGATGGCGCCGGTGGTGCCGGGAAAGAGCGCCACGGGGACGAACACCGCCACCAGCACGATGGAGATGGCGATGACGGCGCCGGCCACCTCCTTCATGCCCTCGCGAGCGGCCTGCGCGGCCGACAGCTTCCGCTCCACCATGAGCCGCTCGATGTTCTCGATGACGACGATGGCGTCGTCCACCACCAGTCCCGTGGCCAGGGTGAGGCCGAAGAGGGTGAGGGTGTTGATGGAGAAGCCCATCAACTGGACGAAGGCGAAGGTGCCCACCAGCGAGACGGGAAGGGTGAGCGCGGTGATGAGCACGCTGCGCCAGCCGTGCAGGAACAGGAAGATGACGAGGATGACGAGGACAATCGCCTCCACCAGCGTCCGGAGCACCTCGTGGACGGTGGCGCGCACCGCGAGCGTGGTGTCCGTGCCCGTCTGGAACACCATTCCGGGCGGGAACTGCGCGGACAGCCGCTCCAGCTCCGCGTAGACGGCATCACGCACGTCCAGCGCGTTGGCGGTGGGGAGCTGGAAGACGGCGATACCCACGGCCTGCTTCCCGCCGAAGCGCAGCAGCGTGCTGTAGTTCTCCGCGCCCATCTCCACGCGGCCCACGTCCTTCACACGGACGCTCTTGCCGTCGTTCTGGCGCATGAGGACGATGTCGCCGAACTCGTCCGGCTCCACCAGCCGGCCCCGGGCGCGCACCGCGAGCTGGTAGGGCTGGTCCTCCGCGGACGGCGGCTGGCCCACCTGGCCCGCGGCCACCTGGAGGTTCTGCTCCTGGAGCGCGCGCGTCACGTCCTGCGGGGTGAGCTTGCGCCGCGCCAGCTCCGTGGGGTCCAGCCACAGACGCATGGAGAACTTGCGCTCGCCGAAGATGCGCACCTCGCCCACGCCGCGCACGCGCTTGATGGCGTCCTTGAGATTCACGTCGGCGTAGTTGCTGAGGAACTTCGCGTCATAGCGGTCGTCCGGGCTGAAGAGGGCCACGGACAACAGAATCTGGCTGGAGGCCTTGTTGACGACGATGCCTGTCTGGTTCACCTGCCCGGGCAGGCGCGCGGCGGCTCGGCTGACGCGGTTCTGCACGTCGACGGCGGCCACCTCGATGTCGCGCGTGGACTCGAAGGTGATGGTGATTTGGCTGGTGCCGTCATTGCTGCTGGTGGAGGTGATGTAGCGCATGCCCTCCACGCCGTTGAGCTCCTGCTCCAGGGGAATGGTGACGGCGCTCTCCACCACCTCGGCGCTGGCGCCCACGTAGTTGGCGGTGACCGTCACCTGCGGCGGAGCCAGGTCCGGGTACTGGGCGATGGGCAGCGTGGGGATGGCGATGGCCCCCACCAGCGTCAGCAGGATGGAGCAGACGATGGCGAAGACGGGCCTGCGGATGAAGAAGTCGATGAACATGGTGGGCTCGGTCCTTCGGCTTAGCGGCGGCTCCCGACAGAGGCGCCGCTTCCCGCGGGTGCGTTCGTCAGGGCTTCGGCGCGCGGTGTGGGCGGGGTGGCCTTCACCTTCACGGCCATGCCATCGCGCAGCGCCTGCATGGACGAGACGGCCACGAGGTCTCCCTCCTTGAGGCCCTTCTCCACCACGTAGGCCATGTCCCCCAGCGCGCCGAGGGTGATGGGACGGCGCTCCACCACCGTCTTCCCTTCCTTCTCCTGCACCACCAGCGCGAAGGGCTGCCCGCTCTGGCGCACCACCGCGAGCGCCGGAATCTGCAGCGCGTCCCGGACGGAGTAGACGATGCGTGCGCGCACCAGCTCGCTGGGCCGCAGGCCCACGGTGTTGCGGAAGGCGGCCTTCACCTCCACCAGCTGGGTGCGCGGGTCGGCCTGGGGCGCGACGAAGAAGACGCTGCTGGTGAGCAGCACCTTGCCCTGCGCGTCGAGGATTTCCAGCGCCGTGTCGGGCTTCATCGAGCGCGCGCGCGGCGAAGGCACCGAGACGCTCACTTCGAGCACGTCCGCCTGCGCCACGCTGGTCAGCTGCGTGGAGGCGCTGACGAAGTCGCCCACACGCACCAGCACGTCACCCACGGTGCCGGCGAAGGGCGCGCGCACCACGTTGAACTGCAGCTGCACCTGGCGCTGCGTCACCTGCGCGGCGGAGGAGCGCGAGGCGGCCTGGGCGGCCTCCACCTGCGCGCGGGCGCCCTCCAGCTCCTGTGCGCTCGCGAGGCCCTCCTTGTGCAGCGCCTCCGTGCGGGCCAGCGTGCGGCGCGACAGCTCCAGGTTCACCTGCGACGAGCTGAGCTGGGCCTGCGCGCTGTCGAGCGCGGCTGTCTCCTCCCGCGCGTCCACCTCCACCAGCGGCGCGCCTTCCGCCACCTGCTGGCCGGGGCGCGCGTGGATGCGGCGCACGTAGCCGGCCACCTGCGGCAGCACCGTGACGCTCTGCCGCGACAGCAGCGAGCCCAGGTACTCGCCCGTGTCCCTCACTTCGCGAGGGGACAATGACACCACTTCGACTTCACGAGGTGGAGGCGCGGCCGGTGCGGTCTTCTTCTCCGCGCAGCCGGCCATCACCACCACACTCCATGCCAGCACCACCAGAGGTCGCATCCAGCTCGCCAGTTGCATCGGGGCTCCGTCAGGGATGGGTCCAGGTGTGCCTGGACGCTCCGTCTTCATCAGCGCCGCCAGGGGGCGCACCCGCTTCACCAGTCGCACCGGGCCTCCGTCAGGAATGCGTCCAGGCGTGCCTGGACGAGCTCGAATTCACGCAGCACCAGGTTCAGCTCCGCCTGGCGAAGGGCCGCTCCGCTCTGCACCAGCTCGAGGCTGCT
>NZ_JAAIXZ010000004.1:0-110199 GCF_010894435.1 Pyxidicoccus trucidator
AACACGGAAGTTAAGCCCTCCAGAGCCGATGGTACTTCGCGGGAAACCGCGCGGGAGAGTAGGTCGCTGCCGGATTCTTTTTGAGAACCCCCGTTGCCCTCGTGGCAACGGGGGTTTTCTTTTTTCTGCGTCCTGCCTCGGGACGCGGACACGGGAGGCGTGGTTTCCCGCCGTCTCCCGGGCCTGGGCCTGACACCTGTGAGGCCACCGCGGCGCTACGGGACTCGCAGCACCACCTTGCCTGCCGTGCCCCGGCCCTCCAGCTGGCGGTGGGCCTCGGCGGCTTCGGCCAGGTCGAGCACCAGTCCCGCTCGCACCTGCAGCCGTCCTTCGGCCAGCTCCCGCCCCAGGGTCTCGCGTGCCTGGCGTTGCAGCGCGGGCGGGTGTCGGGTGTGCAGCCAGTAGGCGCTCACCTTCAAGGACTTCTCATAGAGCGCCTCCACGTCCACCGGGGGCGGTGCGCCACTCGCGCTGCCGTAGCTCACCAGGTGGCCGAAAGGCGCCAGGGCTTCGAGGCTGCTCTTCCAGGTGCTTGCTCCCACCGAGTCGAGCACCAGCTCCACGCCCTGTCCTCCCGTCAGCGCGCGGACCTGTTCCGCGACGTCACCTTCGCCATACAGGAGGACTTCGTCTGCCCCGAGCTCCCGTGCGAGCCGGGCCTTCGCCTCCGTCGACACCGTTCCCAGCACCCTCGCTCCCGCAGCCTTCGCGAGCTGGATTGCCAGCAGGCCGACTCCGCCCGCGGCCGCGTGGATGAGGACGGACTGTCTCTCCGTCACCCGGCCCACCGTGTGGACGAGGTGCCAGGCCGTGAGCCCCTGGACGAGGAGTCCCGCGGCTTCCTCGAAGGAAACGCGCTCCGGAAGCGCCAGCAACTCCTGCTCCGGCGCCGTCACGAGCTCCGCGTAGCTTTGCTTCGCCAGCGCCACCACCCGGCGACCGACCCAGCTCGCGTCGACGCCCGCGCCCACGGACTCCACCACTCCCGCCGCTTCGCTTCCGAGGATTCGGGGCAGCGGCACCTTGGAGTCGTAGAGCCCCCGACGGCGCTCCGTGTCCGCGAAGTTCACTCCCGCGGCCCGGACCCGGATGCGCACCTCTCCGGGGCCTGCCACCGGCTCGGGGACTTCCTCGAGCCGGAGAACCTCGGGCCCGCCCACCTGGTGATAGCGAATGGCTTTCATGCGGCGTCTCCTTGACGTCCCGCTGTCTAATCGCGCCCTGTCACGCTCGCCCACCTCGTGAACTGCGCGGTGGCGGCCGTTGCGCGTGGCGCGCCTCCGGGCCTCGTCTCACTGGGACTCCAGCGCTTCGTCCGCTGGGAGTGTCCCCCTTCCGCTGAGACTGACTGTGTCCGAGGGAACTTCGTGTTTCACACGTGCTGAAGCCACTGTGTGACTGGCCTGCCTGCTCGCGGCTTGATTGAGTGGCGTTCCCCCTTACTGAGGAGCCTCTCGCATGAAGCTGCTTCGTCCCTGCCTCGGTGCGCTGTTCGCGGTCGGCCTGTTCTTCGCCCCTACGACTTCCGAGGCCGCTGGCGTCCGCGTCGGGCTCGGAGCCGACTACTGGATTGATGACAGCGCCGCGTTCAACTTCACGCTCGGTGTGGAGACGCGCATCACGGGCCCGCTGTCCGTCGGTGCCCGGTTTGGCGCCGCGCTCATCACGGATGGAAATGACGTCGGCATCCCGCTCGACATCATCCTGCGCGCCAACCTCGCCCGGAACCGCATCTACATCGAGGGCATGGCCGGCCCCTGGCTTGTCTTCGGCCGAGGGGACGACGACGTGTTCCGCGCTCACGCGGCCTTCGGCTTCGGCCTCCAGGGCAAGGCGGCAAGCATCGGCATCGAGGTGGGCTACCTCAGCCCCAACCCCATCATCGGCCTGCGCCTGGGCTACAAGTTCTGAGCCTCAGTAGTGGGGTGGACGCTCCTGCTGCCGGGCGTCCACCAGGCCCGGGTCTCCCGCGAGCTTCTGCTTGAGCACCTCCATCTCCGCACGCAGCGCGGAGAGGACCTTCTGCTGGTCGTACAGCACGTCGCTCAGCTCCTGCAGCAGGTCCTGCTGCTGCATGTAGCGGAGTTCCAGCTCGGCAATGCGCTTCTCGTCCATGGCTGGTTACCCTTAACGCGGAGCGGCCCTCCACGTCCCCTCCCGGCCGCCGATTCGTCCAGGTCATGAACGTCCAGGAATACATCCAGCGCTCCCGAGAGCTCCTCGCCCGGGGGCAGCCCGAGCTGGCGGAGTCCGCCCTCAGCGACGCCATCGACGCCGCCGTCGCGGCCGAGGACCTCATATTGCTCACCCGCGCCCGCTTCGCGCTCGGAGAGCTGCTCTTCCATCAGGGGCGCGACGACGAGGCGCTCCCCTACCTGCAGGCCGTCGTCCGCACCGAGCGGGTGGATGGCTCCGTGGACGCCGAGGTGAAGGCCTCCGCGAAGATGCTCCGTCAGCTTCGCGGCACCGAGCCTCGCTGACGCGGGCTCCACCTCAGGGGATGCTGCACGACTGGCGGATGAGCTCCGGCTTGCCGGAGAAGCGCCGCTCCAGGTCCATCCGCGTCAGCCGGGCGTCGTTGATGCGCCCGCCCTCGAGCTGCATCGCGCACAGCGCCGCCAGGGCCTTGGGGTCCTCCAAATCCAGCCGGTCCGCCTGGCGCAGCGCCTCTTCCGCCGCCTCGACGTTTCCCAGCCGGAACCACGCGAGCCCGAGCTCGAAATAGCCGACGCCCAGCCTCGGGTCCTCCTCTACCGCCTTTCGGAAGAGCTTCACTGCCTCCGCGTCCCGGCCCTCGCGCGTCCATACCCGGCCCTGCTCCACCAGTAGCCTGGAGCGCGGCAGCCGCCCCTGGAGCCCGTTCAGCACGGACCTCGCCTCGTCCCCTCGCTTCGCGGCGCTCAGCAGCCTCACGTAGCGCAGGGCCACCAGGGGGTCCGCCGGTGCCTTGACGTACGCTCGCCGCAGCGACTCGGCCGCTCCCTGCACGTCGCCGTCCTTCTCCTGCAGGTCCGCCCGGAGCAGGTCCGGCCGGGCGTCTCCTGGAGCCACCTGCGTCGCGCGCTCCAGTGAGGTGCTCACACACCGGTCCATCCGCTCCACGTCGCAGATGCGCGCGAGCAGAAGCTGGTTCTCCACAGCGCGCGGGTCCCTTCGCTCCGCCTCCTTTGCCAGCTCGCGGGCCTCGGCCGGAGCACCTTCGAGCAGCAGCTCCGCGGCCTCACGCAACTCCGCGGGCGTGGCCTTCGGGTGCTCTCGCAGCGGCATCAGGAAGCGCACCCGCTCCTCGGCGGTCGTCGCCACGCGGGCGATGGCCAGCTCCTGCTCCGGCATGTTCCGAGGCAGGAAGAGGGGAATGAGGTGGATGAGCAGGGCGACGATGCATATCGCCAGCAATCGACGCAGCCCCCGGTCCAGTCGACGCCAGCGCCGCGCGATCGGCCCTCGCGATTCGGCCCCTGCCGTCACCGACGAAGGGTCCACGCGCTCCTCCTGCTGCCGCTCTTCCAGCCCCACTTCCATGCCTCCCCGAAGAGGACGCCGCCACTGCTTCCCGTGCGTGCCACGTCTATACCGCTCGTAGCCGGGGCCGCAGCCCGGAAGGAAGCTCCAGGCCGCAGCTCCAGCACAGCTCGAAGTTGCCCGGGTTCTCCTCACGACAGCGGGGGCAGTCCACGCTGCGCTCCGCCGCCTCCTGGTTCTCCCGCAGCTCCGCGAGCAGCCCCCGGGCCTGCTCCACGTCGGGCGGCCAGAGCCAGAGCTCCACCCACGTCTCTCCGCTCGGAATCTCTCCGCTCAGCGGAGCGAGCGATTCGCCGCGCACCTCCACCGACACGCCTGTGGCCTCGAGTGCTCCCGCCAGCAGCCGCGCTTCTCCCACCGTGCGATGCACGGAGAACTGCACGCGCCTCATCCCCCTCTCTTCACAGAACACCGCGCCCCCGGCAACCCCACCTGGACCTACGTCCTGGCCCGCCCGCTAGCGCTTCGAGCGCGCCGTGTCCGGCGCCCGGGACGTACGCCGCGGTCATTCCTCCTCGCGCAGCTCGTGCGGCCAGACGACGTGCGCATGCCTGGGCGCACGCGCGTGAAGCTCGGACGTCAGCAGGGCATCCAGCTCCGCGAGCAGCGTGTCGTACGCGGGGCCCGCTCCACGCGCGGGGAGCCGCTTCGTGGCCAGTCGCACGCGGGGGGACTCCTCGTCCTCGAAGGCCAGCGTCACGGCCAGCCCGTCGTCCAGCCCGCCCGACTGGGGCACCAGGACGGCGGGCACCGGGCCACGTCCGGCCTCTTCGAGCAGCGGGCCCAGCTTCTGGACCTCGTCCGCGGTCAGGGCGCGCTCGGTCACCACCTCGCCCTGCTCCAGCACCTTCAGCAGCTTGAGCCCTTCCAGCCGCAGCGCCTGGGCTCCGGTGTTCGTCCGCCCGCTGCGTTCATAAGTCACCATCCTCACGCGTCCATCACCTCCTCGGGCAGGAGGTAGGCACCCCGGCTCGCGGCGGCATCCCGGTCCGCTCCCGCCTCGTCGCGCAGGCCTCGGGCGGGCGTGCGTTTCCCGACACCGCGCGGGCCCTCCGGCCGAGTGTCCCGCCCGAGCGTCCTTCCTACTTTGCGGCCCTCCCCTGGCACTTACGCCAGGGGCTCCCGAGGTAGGTCCATGAGCAAGGACAGCGGCAAGACCCCCAACCCCAACGATCAGCGCTCCGACACCAAGAATCCCAACAACCCTGCGCAGAAGGCCTCGCAGGACAACCGCTCCAACCAGATGAACCCGAACCGGCACCAGCAGAACACCCCGCAGGACGGCAACAGCTCCTCGCCGAACACGGGGAACTCGTCGGGCTCGGGCGGCAACCAGCGCAAGAGCTAGCGCCTGGCGCTTCCGCAGCACCTCCAGGACCGGGGAGGGTCGGCCCCAGGTCCTGGCTCGCTGGCGCGGTGAGGCCTCGCGGCGCTCCCTGCCGCGCTCATCGCGCCAGCGCGGTTCCGTCGTCCCGGGTCAGCGCGACTTGGGGGAGCACTCGCCTTCGCCGCGGTAGTGGCCCACCGTCCGCACCAGCGCCGTGACGAAGTCGCGCAGGTTGCGCACGCCACCCACGCCGCCCGTGCCGTACTGGCCCGACGGCAGCTCCGTCAGGTCCACCGCCTCCAGCTCCTCCAGCAGGATTTCCCCATCCGCACCGGCGATGCCCAGCTTGTCCGCCGCCGCCAGCGCGTCGAAGCGCATCTTCGCGTCCGGCGACTGGAGGTCGTCGAAGAAGAGGTGGTCGCCGTGCATGGTCAGCTCCACCGTCTCCTCTCCTCCGTCCGGCACCGTCACGCCCTCGCCCAGGTCGGGATTCTCACAGCGCTCGTACAGGGTGTTCGTGGGGAAACCCCAGGCGAAGCGCTTCGTCACCGAGCCCTTCGTCGCCGTGCCCTCCACGTAGACGGAGTAGCCCTCCGTCTTCATCAGCGCCACGTCCTGCGCGTCCGCGTTGGCGGCCACCGCCTCCGGCCAGGGAGCAATCGCATAGCTGACGTGGTCCCAGTCCTTCGACGGCAGGTCCGTGAAGGTCTCCACCACCACCGGCCCGGGCTTGTGCACGTCGAACACCTTCGCCTGGCCCTGCTGCGCGGCGGTCTCGTCCTGCGTGGCCACCTTCACCTCGCCCAGCATCACCAGGAACTTGCCGTACTTCACCGTCCAGCCGTCCACGAAGCCAGCCCCGCCTCCGACGGCCGCGGGGATTTCCTTCTCGATGTAGTCCTCTCCGTACGTGGTGAAGGTGACGGTGCCCTTGCCCTCACCGCAAGCGGCCAGCCCGAGGAACGACAGTCCCAGCATCCAGTTCTTCATTGCGCGGCTCCTTCTTCCCACGTCACGACGTAGGTGGTGGTGTCTTCCACGCCGCGCACCAGCGCATTCTGCGCCTGGCTGCCAGCGGGGAAGGTGTAGACGCCATCCGCGTCCGGGTCGGTCGCGGTGGCGAAGTCGATGCGGCCCAGCCACTTCCCCAGGTCCACGGCGATGCGCACCCGGCCCGCCTCCATCCCCAGGGACTTCTCGAAACGCACTCCGGCCACCGGCGCCGGCAGGTCCGCCACCGCGTCGAAGCGCACCGTGCCGCCGTCCGCGTTGCGCGCAGTGCCCCGCACCCGCACCGCGTGGCCCCCCAGTGCGCCTGTCGCATCCGTCGAGGCGGTGGGCGGCTGCAGCGTCAGCTCCAGCGAGCCGTACTCACCCGTCACCGCGTTGGCGTCTCCCAGCGGCGCTCCGGCCAGCAGGTCCACGGTGGAGGTGGTCAGCACCTCGCCCATCGCGTCCCCTGGCAGGTAGTGGCCCGGGTGCGCGTGCGCCGTGCCGCCGATGAGCGAGTACCAGTCGAAGCGCGGCGTGCTCCGGGACGACAGCAGCACGCGGCCCTCGAAGAAGCGCACCGGGCCCAGGCAGGCGTGCGCGGACTCCACCGTCACCGTCCAGCCCCGCTCGTTGGCACCGCTGGGGCGCGTGGCCGTCACCTCGACGGGGAAGGTGCGGCGCTCCGCCTCGCTGCCACAGCCGCTCAGGGCCGTGGACGCGGCGGCCAGCGCGAGTGCGCCCGTCAGCACGTGTCTGCGAATCACAGGTGAACCTCCAGGGTGAGCGAGGCCTGCCGAGGCGACCCCGCGGTGAAGTGTCTTGCCGGTACGAGGCTGGGCGCGGACTCCGGGTCGAAGCGCGAGCTGTAGACGAACTCGCCATCGCGCCAGCGCGAGTCGAGGGCGTTCTTCACCTCCAGCCGCAGGCCCAGCTCGCCCCGCCGCACCGCCGTGTACGCGTCCGCGAGGAACACGGTGCGGCTGCGCTCGTCGAAGGGCAGCGGCCTGGGGCCGAGCAGCGTGAGGCCCGTGCCCACCGAGAAGGTGGCGCCCGTGCCGCCCAGCCAGGCCCACGTCACGGGACGCTCCCAGCCCACGTCCGCGCGGGCCACCAGCGGCGCGAAGTAGGGGAGCAGCGTGTCCGTCTTCGTCACGTACGCGTGCGCCAAGGTGGCGCTCAGCGCCGCGACGAGGCCGGGAAGTGGCCGCGCCTGCACGGCGGCGGACACTCCCGAGCGCAGCGTCTCGCCCGTGTACACGGTGCTGCCCACCGTGTGGTCGAAGAAGAAGTCGTTCTCCACCTGCGAGCCGAAGAGGCTCACCTGCGCCGCCCAGCGCTCGCCGTCACGGCGGGCGCCCAGCTCCGCACCCCTCACGGCGACGAAGGGGGCGCGCTCTCCTTCCGACAGGCTGCGCGCCTGCGGCGAGCGGAAGCCGTCTCCGTAGCTGGCGAACAGGCGCCACGCCTCCGCGCCGTCTCCGAGCGCGTACTCCACGCCCGCCTTCGCGCCCAGGTGCATGCCGAAGGCGCTGCGCGAGTAGCCCCGCCCGTCGTAGAAGCGCGGGTCGCTGAAGGCGAGCGCGTCGAAGACCTCCACGCCCAGCGCGTCCGCCCGTCCGCCCAGGCGCAGCGCCCAGCGGCCCAGCGACATGCGCCCCTCCGCCCAGCCCCACACGTCCGTCTGGGTGATGCGCGCGTCCACTTCGTCCGAGAAGAAGGTGCCGTCGGACTCGCGGTAGCGGCGCTGCGTCTGCTCCACGCCGTCGCGACGGGCGCCCAGGCCCAGCTCCAGCGCGACGGGACGGCCGAACGCCGTCACATTCCGGCGGTGCTCGGCGCGGGCGCCCAGCGTGCTGCCGTCGTTCGTCTGCTCCAGCCCGTCCCCGCGCACGTCCACGCGGTAGCCGGTGAAGTTGTTGCGCAGCCGCAGGTCCGTGAGGATTCCGAAGACCTCCAGCTTCGTGCGTCCCTTCCCGGTGCGAGGCAGCTCCACGCCCAGCAGCAGCTGGTGCCGCGAGACGTTGCCTCCCTGCCGCGACGTGGAGGGAGAGAAGAAGGTGCTGCGGCCCGCGAGCAGGTCGTCCTCGCGCACCACGCCCGGCGAGTCGAAGCGCGTGACGTAGCTGCCTCCGAGCGCCCGCACCGTGAGCCCCTCGCCGAGCTTCGCGGTGGCCTGCGCGAGGAGGGACGCGCGCCCGTAGCCCCGCTGTGAGCCGTAGCCCCGGCCCTGGCCCAGCTCCACGGCGGCGAAGGTGCCCTCGTCGTCTCCCGGGCGCACGGTGGCGACGAGCCGCCGCTGTCCGAACTGGCCCAGCGTGCCCGCGAGGTGGACGCCGGGCTCCTCGACTCCCAGGTCCATGCGCACCGTGCCGGCGACGGCGAAGTCTCCCTGCGACGCGCGGTAGGAACCCTCCGTGACTTCGAGCGCCTGGACGACCTCGGGGATGACGAAGTTCGTGTCCGCGTAGCCGAGCGCGTGGATGTGGCTTACCTCGTTCACCGGCAGGCCGCCCACGTCCAGCTCCACGTCCTGCCCGTGCAGCGCATCGAAGCCGCGCAGGAAGAGCTGGTGCGCCTTGCCCTCGCCGCTGTGCTGCGAGGCCACGAGCCCCGGCACGGCGCGGAGCAGGTCGACGGCGCTCGTTCTCGGCGCAGCGTCGAGGATGTCCCGGCCGAGTGTGACTTCGGAGGCGCTCTGCGTGGGCCGGGTGCCTCGCACCACCGTGGTGCTGGTGGGCTGGGGCTCGGAGGTCGCGGTGGCCTGGGCGTCGGTGGCCGCAGTGGCCGGGGCTTCGGTGGGCGCAGGGGACTGTGCGTCAGCGGGTGCAGTGGCCGCTGCTTCGGCGGGTGCGGTGGCCGCTGCTTCGGTGGGTGCGGCGGCCGAGGAGTCGGGCGCAACGGCCGCAGGCACGGCCTCGGAAGCCTCTCCCCCGTCCTGGGGGATGGCCGGTGACACAGCAAGTACACACACCGACAACGCGGTAACGAAGAGCACGGGCACGCAATGGCAGACAGCGGCGCGAGCCACGTCCCGGAGCACACGCACCCATGGCACGTGTCGCTCCAGTGGACGGCTCCACCGGCAGGACGGATTCATGGCGCGGACGAGTAAGCGAGCCCGAGGACTCCGCTTCGACCGCGCGACACCTACGCTTCTGGAATCACTTTGGATGTGTCGCCGCTACGGGCCCTGCGGCATCGCCGTCAGGCGCGGCGCCGCTCCGGGGGCTCGCGCGGGCCCCCGGAGGACTTCCGCCAGCCACGACACGGCCCGGACTCGCGGCGCTTCCACCGCCGCCCAGGTCGCCGCCACCGCGTGCAGGTGCTCCACCGAGCCCGTCAGGTGCCGGTGCCCGTCCGGCCCGTGCCCCTGGCCCGGCTTTCCGTCCTCCGGCGCGTCAGGGCTGTCCCGAGGCGCGTCGTGCGAGTGCGCCCGTTCTCCGGACACATGGGCGTGCTCATGCCGAGCACCCCCGCCGCCGTGGCCCACCACCGCGTGCAGCACCGGCGCCATCGCGAGCCCGTACACCAGGACCATCAGTCCCAGGCACGCCAGGTCTCGTCGGTCATGGGGGTTCAGCAAGGAGGCTCGGCCCGGGAAAGGGGAGGGTCGGTCGCCTCCTAGCCGTCTTCCCCAGGACAGGCAAGGACGCCTCCCCCGCGAGTTGACCCGCGCTCAACACCCACAGGCCCGAAAGAGCCATACGCCTTGTGTGGCTCTTGACGCGGCGCATTGAATAAACCTGCCGTAACGGTGCCGTCGCATTAAACTCTGTGCGTGCGTTCCGAATCCGCCGCGCTCCGCCAACCGTCTTCCGAGGGCGAGGTCCCGCCGCCTCCGTCCCGCGCGGATCGCCTGCGCGCCCTGGCCACCGAGGAGTTCGACCTCCTCGTCATCGGCGGAGGCGTCACCGGCTCGGGCTCGGCGCGCGACGCCGCCCTGCGTGGCCTCAAGGTCGCACTCGTCGAGCGCGAGGACTTCGCCAGCGGCACGTCGAGCCGCTCGTCGCGCCTCATCCATGGCGGCCTGCGCTACCTGGAGCATGGCCACCTGGGGCTCGTCTTCGAGTCCAGCATCGAGCGCCGCCGGCTTCTTCAGCTCGCTCCACACCTGGTGCGCCCCCTGGCCTTCATCTGGCCCGTCTACGCCGGCGCGCGCGTCCCCAAGTGGAAGCTCACCGCGGGGCTCATGCTCTATGACGCCCTCTCGCTCTTCCGGAACGTGAAGGGCTACCAGAGCCTCAGCCTGCGCCAGGTGCGGGAGATGGAGCCGGGCCTGCGCTCGGAGGACCTCAAGGGCGGCGCCCGCTACTACGACGCCGCCACCGACGACGCGCGCCTCACCCTGGCCAATGCCGTGGGCGCGTCCGAGGCCGGGGCCACCGTCCTCAACCACGCCTCCGTCCGTGGCCTCGTCCTGCACGAGGGAAAGGCCCGGGGCGCGGTGGTGGTGGACCACCTCACCGGCCAGGAAGTCACCGTGCGCGCCCGCGCCATCGTCAACGCCACCGGGCCGTGGAGCGATGAGATTCGCAAGCTCGATGCGCCCGCGATGACGGGCCCCGCGGTGCGCGGCAGCAAGGGCGTCCACATCGCCGTGCCGCGCGAGCGCCTGGGCCACCGTGACGCGCTCACGCTGCTGTCCCCCAAGGACGGCCGCGTCATGTTCGTGCTGCCCGCCGAGGGCTTCACCATCATCGGCACCACGGAGACGGCCACGCGCGCGCACCCCGCCGAGGTGCGCGCCAGCGAGGCCGACGTCGCCTACCTGCTGGAGTCCGCCAACGCCTTCTTCCCCGCCGCCCACCTCACCCGCGAGGACGTGGTGAGCGCCTGGGCCGGCATCCGGCCCCTCGTGGCCAGCGGCTACCACGGCTCTCCGGACGCCGGCAGCGCCAGCCGCGAGCACGCCATCGACGTGAGCCCCGCCGGCGTGCTGGCCATCAGCGGCGGCAAGCTCACCACCTACCGCGTCATGGCCCGCGACGTGGTGGACGCGGTGGAGCGCCACCTGGGCCAGCCCCACCGCAAGTCCTCCACCGAGACGCTGCCCCTGCCCGGCGGAGACATCGCCGACCTGGAGGCGGAGTTCACCGCCGCTCGCGCCGAGGTGGGCGACGACGCCACCGCCGTCCATCTGGTGCGCGCCTACGGCAGCCGCTGGCGCCGCGTCTGGGCGCTCACCCGCGACGAGCCCGCGCTGGCCCGGCCGCTCGCCGAGGGCCTGCCCTACCGCGCCGCCGAGGCCGTGTGGGGCGTCACCCATGAACTGGCGCTTACCTTGTCCGACCTCCTCATCCGCCGGCTGAAGGTGGCTTTCGAGACGAGGGATTTGGGCCGCGCCGCCGCCCGCGTGGCCGCCGAGGTCATGGCGCCCCGCCTGGGGTGGGATGCCGCGGAGACGCAGCGGCAGCTCGCCACCTACGAGTCCGACGCACTGCGCATCTTCGGCGTGGACAGCGCGGACGCCTGAAATCCGACGGGTGTCAAAAGCCCGTTGTCCGCCGGACATGCACCCGAGCAGCCGGCCGGCCGGCGTGCTTAACTTGCGCGCCGGGAACGGGACGCGCTGTCCTCTCGTTCACTCCGGCCCTGAGTCGCGTGCCGGAAGGACCGCCGCACCACCCGCTGGCCGGGGCGTGTAAGGAGAACGACATGAAGCGTTGGGTCTGGCTTGGGCTGGTGGGAAGCCTGGTGGCCTGTTCCGAGAAGAAGCCGCCGCCCGTGGATGACGTCGAGCCCCAGGCCTGTCCGGGCACCTCCGAGGTGTCCCTGCCGGACATGCCGCGCGAGCAGGCGCTGACGGACGGCACGGAGGAGGTGCTCATCACCTTCCGGCCCCGCGTCTCCGCCAGCGCCAAGGCCAGCACGGACGCGTTCGCCACCGAGGTGGTGCGTGCCGGAGGCCAGGTGAAGCGCCGCTTCCCGAGCCTCAACCTGGTGTCCGCCCGGGTGACGCCCGAGGCCCGCGAGGCGCTCGCCCAGAACCCGGACGTGGTGTCGGTGCGGCCGAACCGCGTGGTGCGCGCCTTCGGGATGATGCCCCGCCTTCCCGCCAGCGCGTGGCTGGGCGGCGTCCCCAACACCGTCGGCTCCGTGGGCGAGTACACCCAGGGCCTGCGGATGGTGCAGGCCCCCGAGGTCTGGGATGCCAATGGCGATGGCGTGCTCGACCCGGGCAGCCCGTCGGGCACCGGCATCAAGGTGTGCGTCGTCGACAGCGGCTGGGATGACAGGCACCCCGAGCTGAAGGCGGCCTACATCGGCGGCAAGGACTTCGTCGACGATGACGACGAGCTGACGGGTGGCGACGGGCCGCTGGACCGGTCCACGAACCGGGAGGGCGTCGTCGTGTGGGGCGGCGGCCATGGCACGCACACCGCGGCCACCATCGCGGCGCAGCTCGGCGCGGGGGGCAAGGTGCGCCCGGGCCAGGAGGTCAACGGCGTGGTCGGCGTGGCGCCCACGGTGTCGCTGCTCATCGCCCGCGTGCTGGACGTGACGGGCAGCGGCTCGACGGATGACGTCATCGCCGCCATCGAGTGGTGCCAGTCGCAGGGAGCGCACATCGCCTCGCTGTCGCTGGGGTCGGCGGAGGAGGACGCCGCCGAGAAGCAGGCCTTCGCCACGGCGCTCCAGCGCGGAATGCTGTCCATCGCCGCGACGGGTAACTCCGGCGCGAGCAGGATTTCCTTCCCCGCGGCCTATGACTCGGTGATGGCCGTGGGCGCGGTGCGCTTCAGCGGCGAGTGGGCCGATTTCTCGCAGTTCGGCCCACAGACGTCGCTGGTGGGGCCCGGCGTGAGCGTGCTGAGCGCCACCATCGTCGGCACCTCGCCGTTCGCGAACATCGTGGCGGCGGGCGCGGACATCGCGACCACTCCCCTGGAGTACTCGGGCATCGGCACGTACACGAATCGGCTGGTGAACTGCGGCCTGGGGGACAGCGTCCTCTCCTGCGGCGAGGGCGTCACCTGCGACGGGTTCGTGGCGTACGTGGACCGTGGCGGCGGCATCCTCTTCTCGGAGAAGGCGCGCAACGTCATCCGCGCGGGCGCCAAGGCCATCATCATTGGCAACGACAAGGCCGAAGAAGAGGATGAGAGAGGCTTCACGCTCACCGACCCGTCACCCCACTGGGTGCCCACGACGGCCGTGACGCTGGCGCTGGCCGGCGTCATGAAGGGACAAATCGGGCAGCAGGTGACGGTCGATGTCAGCGGCTCGGACTACCTGTCGCAGACGGGGACCTCCATGGCCACGCCGCACGTGGCCGGGGTGGCCGCGCTCGTGTGGAGCTCGAATCCCAACCTCACCCCCCTCCAGGTGCGCGAGTCGCTGGAGAAGAGCGCCAGGGAGCTGGGGCCTGCCGGCCGCGACGTCCAGTTCGGCTTCGGCCTGGTGCAGGCCGCCGATGCCGTCGGGTACGCGAGGCAGAAGTTCCCGCGCGTGCCGTGACGACGCGCTGGCCCTCCGCCGTGTGAGGCGGGTGGGCTGAAGTCGAGTGGAGCGAAGGCCCCCGGCGCCGCGTCAGGCTCCGGGGGCTTTGCGTTTCAGGGGGCGCGGGCTTGCTGGCCCTCTCGACAGGCCAGGGTCAGCGCGGCGTCGCCACGAGGCACGCACCCACGGCGGCCTCGAGCGCGTCCACGGCCTCGCGCGAGGGGTCCACGCACCAGGCCTCGGTCAGCAGGCTGCTGGGGCGCGTCTCGCGGCTCCAGGGCTCGTCCCCCATCGTCGTGGGGCCCACCTTCACCATGCTGAGGGCGACGAAGGCCACCACCGCGGTGGCGCCCATCAGCATCTTCCCCCAGTTGGCCCAGGTGCCCGGCAGGGGGACCCACTGGGGCACCGCGGGCCGGGCCAGCCGGGCCTCCAGCGCGGAGAAGCTGAGGGCGGGGCGCGAGGGCGTCCGGCGCGCGCGCTGCGCCATCCACCCGCGCTCCAGGCGGAGCCACGTCAGGGCATGCCGGCACGCGGGGCAGGCGTCCACGTGGGCATCCACCCGCGCGGAGTCCTCCGCCGACAGCTCGCCGGCCAGCAGCGCGTCCAGCTCCCCTTCACGGCACGCGCTCATGGCCGACCTCCGACGTGGGCGGCCAGCTGCTCGCGGAGCTGCAGCCGGGCGCGGTGGATTTCGTTCTTCACCTTCTGCAGGGACCAGCCCATCACCGACGAAATCTCCTCATACGGCAGGCCGTGGTCGATGCGCAGCAGCAGCGCCGCGCGCCGCTCCTCGCGCAGCATCCCCAGCGCTTCGGCCAGCAGGCCCTCCAGCTCGCGGTCCAGCAGCAGGTCCTCGGGCGTGGGCGTGGGGAGCACCGCCTCCACGCGGCTGGCGTGCTCCTCGTCGTCCACGTCCACGTGGATGCCCCGGTGGCGCCGGGACTCCAGGTACACGTGCCGGGCGATGCCCAGCAGCCAGGAGCCGAGCCGGTCCTCGTCGCGCAGCGCGCCGAGCCGCCCGTGGGCACGCACGAAGGTCTCCTGCGTCGCCTCGTCCGCGGCGGCCTCGTCCCGGAGCAAATCGCGCAGGAAGCGCCACACGCCGGGGGAATGGCGCTCGAACAGCGTCCGGAACGCGGCGGGGTCTCCGGCGCGCGCCCGGCGCAGCAGGGCCCGCTCCCGGTCCATGTCGGACGGGGGCGCACCTGCCAGTACCATCTTCACCGCGGAAAGAAGGGCCACGGCCCCTCCGTGTCACGAGCCGGCCTGGAGTTTCACCGGCCCGTGCTTTTTTCCCAAGTCCCCCGGGTGGGGCGGGCACTGGACGTTCCGCGGAGGGCTCACTCAATGCAAGTCATGGGGCTGGATTTGTCTTGGGTCATCCTGGTGCAATCGCTTGCGTTCTGGCGGTCCCTCCCGAGGGGCCGGCTGCTGCTTGCGCCGCTCCGGCTCGCGTCGCGGGATGGCCGCGAATGCGGGGGCCTGGGGCTCGGGTGAGCGTGAAGCACGCCTGCCTGGCCGCCGGGGTGACGAGGCGACGCGGTGTCGAGGTGAAACCTCGCCCGGGGCCCACGTGCCCCAGGCCCCCGGTCTTGTTGGAAATTTCACGGGTTGGTAGAAGTCAGGCGTCGTGCGCGGCGGTGAGGGACGTGCACCGTGTCCTCCCGCCATGCCGTGCGGGACATCCCGAGGAGAGCCGACCGTCATGCCCGCCAACCCCGCTCGTCCGGATGCCGCGGCGGCGCACGTCCCGCTCCTTCGGGGGCACCTGCCCGTACTCGACGGTGTGCGAGGCTTGGCCGTCCTGCTGGTGGTCTTCTTCCACACCACCCACGTGAGCGCCGACAACGCGGTGGGCAAGGCCACCTGGTGGCTGGCCGGCATCGGCTGGACGGGCGTGGACCTCTTCTTCGTCCTCTCCGGCTTCCTCATCACCGGCATCCTGTGGGAGGCGAAGGGCCAGCCGTACTTCTTCCGCAACTTCTACATGCGCCGCTTCCTGCGCATCTTCCCGCTCTACTACCTCGCCCTCGCCGTGTCGTTCCTGGTGCTGCCGGCGCTCGCCGGCCGCCTCCACCTGGATGAACGCATCACCACCGATGGCGCCACCTGGTACCTGCTCTACCTCTCCAACTTCTACCAACTGTGGGTGGACACCACGCACCCCATCCTCGGCGTGGTGTGGTCCCTGGCGATTGAAGAGCAGTTCTACATCGTCTGGCCCTTCCTCATCGCCGCGGTGTCGTACCGGGGCGCCATCCGCCTGTGCCTCGGCACCATCGCCCTGGCCATCCTGGTGCGCGTGGGGCTCACCCTGTCCGGCGCCAGCCACGAGAGCACCTACGTGGTGACGTTCTGCCGCGTGGACTCGCTGGCCGTGGGCGCGCTGCTGTCCCTGGCGCTGCGCCACCCGGAGGGCCTGGGCCTCAAAGCCTTCCGCTGGATGCGCCCCGCCGTCTGGGCCTGCGTGCCGGTGGTGCTCGTCATGGTGGTGCTGCCCCCGGGCGACACCTACGAGGCCGTGAAGCGCACCGTCGGCTACACCGCCATCGCCGTCGTGTACGCGGTGGCCGTGTACAAGTCCGTGGCCGTCGCGCCGGGCACCTGGGTGCACCGCTTCTTTTCATCAAAGCTGCTGCGCACCTACGGCAAGTACAGCTACGCCATCTACCTCATCCACTCGCCGCTGGACGCCATCCTCCGCCGCGCGCCGCTGGTGGGGACGCCGCTCCGGACGGTGGGCGGCTCAGACATCCCCATGCAGCTGGTCTTCTATGTCGTGGCGGCGGCGCTGTCGCTGGGGCTCGCGCTGGTGAGCTGGAACCTCTTCGAGAAGCACCTGCTCAAGCTCAAGGACTACTTCCCCTACGGTGAGCAGCGTCCCCGCGCCGGCGGAGCAGAGCCGCTGGCGGGTGGCTCCCCGGGCGCCGCGAACTGACGCGCCCGCTGTCTGTCTTTGTGCGGAAGGTGGCGTGAAGCGGGCAGGGCCCGCGCCGTCGCCAGCGCTCAGTCCCGGAGCCGCGAGACGGCCTCGGCCACGCGCAGGGCCCAGGTCTCCGCCGAGTCCAGCTCCGCCCGCGCGCTGGCAAAGCGGTCCAGCCCTTCGTCGGAGCCGTCACGCGTGAAGACGGCGTCGTGGAACTCCTTCTGTGCGCGGGTCAGCCAGTGGCTCGCCTTCTGCCTCAGCTGTGCGGCGGCCTGCGGTGTGAGGGCTGCCTGTCCCGGGTCCATCAGCTCCTGTTCCTCCGGGTACAACGACGTCACCTTGTTGAAGGTGACATGCTCAATGGTCGTAGTCATACGCTGAGAATTTGCACCGCGGGGCGGGCGAGCACCTGACCACCAGGGCGATAGCGCGTGTGATTCCAGACAGAGCCTCGTCCCCTGGGGCAGTGGGCACACGCCGGGCGGAAGTCCGCCCCGGCATGCCTGCCGCCCCCGGCCTCAGGCGCTGGGAATGCGCCGGGCGCGGGCCCTGACGCGCGCGGCCTCCTCGGCATTGCCCGTCTCATCCAGGAGCGCGGCGGCGCGGTGGTACAGCACGGCCGCCTCCATGTGACGCAGGGCCGAGGCCTCCGAGTTGGCGGCGGCCACCAGGAAGGGCGCGGCGCGGCGCGGCTCGTTGCCCTCCAGCCAGTGCTGCGCCACCACCGCCGGCGCGGCCTTGCGCAGCTCCAGCGCCACCGCCAGCCGCCGGTGCAGCAGGGCCTCCAGCGAGCGCGGCACGCCCTGGCGCACCACCTCGAAGAGCAAGTCGTGAGTGAAGCGCTCACCCCGGAAGATTTGAGCGCCCTCCAGCTCCGCCACGTGCGTGGCGAGGGAGAGGGCCGGCATCTCCAGCACCTCGCTGGCCAGCTCCAGCCCGAAGTTCGTCCGGGCCAGGGCCGCCAGCCGGGCGACCTGCAACGCCGCCGGGGACAGCCGCTCCAGGCGCTGCTGAATCAGCTGCTGTCCCCGTCCGGAGGGCGGGACGTGCTCGGGCCAGCCACGCTCCAGCCCGCCCGTCTCCAGCAGGTGCTTGAGCGTCTCGGTGATGAAGAGCGGGTTGCCGCCGGTGTGTCGCGTGACGTCGCCCGCGAGCCGCTCCGCGCCGGGCAGGTCCAGGCTGTTGAGCAGCGCGCCCACGGCGTCCGCGGGCAGCGGCTCCAGCTCGATGACGACGGCGAGCCCCGTCGTCACCAGCTGCTGAATGGCGGCTTCAGCCTGGGGTGACAGCTCGTCGCTCCGGAACGTGTCGATGAAGCGCGGGTGGCGTCCCCCTGGCCCGGGCGTCTGGCGGCGCGACAGCATGAGCACCGCGAACTCGGCGGTGGCCGAGTCCATGAACTGCAAGTCATCCGCGACGAGCGCGTCCACGTTGGCGCAGAGCTGGTAGACCAGCTCGCAGTTCGCCTCGACGAAGCGGCTGCGGTCCGCCTCATCCGTCATGGGCGGGGGCGGCCCCTCGGGCCCGGCCAGGTCCGGCAGCAACCGCGCCAGCTCGCGCCGCACCCAGGGCTCCAGCTTCGGGTCCGGCACCCGGGCCAGCAGCTGCCGCACCAGCCGGACGTGCGAGGCGTAGGGCACGTTCAGCTCTCCCGGCCGCGCCTCCAGCAGGAAGTGCGTGCCGCGCGACGCCGCGAAGTCATGCGCCAGGCGCGTCTTGCCCACCCCGGGCTCGCCGCCCAGGAAGATGGTCTGCCCCGCCTCCCACGCCACCTCCATGAGCGCCCACTCGCGCTCACGGCCCACCAGCACCGGCGGGCGGAGCACGGACAGCGGCAGCTTCGGCTTCGCGGAGGGGGAGGGCTTCGCCGCCGACGGCCCGCGCTCGATTTCCCGCGCGAGCGCCACCGTCTCCGGCAGCGGCGTAGTGTCCAGTTCTTCACGCAGCAGGCGGCGGCACCGCTCGAAGGCGTTGAGCGCGGCCATGCGGTCCCCGGACACGTAGTGCAGCCGTATCAGCCGGCGCCACGCTTCCTCCGAGTATGGGTCCATGGCGATGAGCCGCTCCGAGAGTGCGAGCGCGCCGGACAAATCCCCGCGCCGCTCCCGCGCCTCGGACTCCAGGCCCGCGGCCCGGCGCCGCAGCTTGTCGAGCCGCTCGCGCGCACCCTCCAGCCACGCCTGGAACTCGGAGCAGTCCTCGTACTCCAGCGTCCCGAGCAGCACGCCGTCCAGCTCCAGCGCCTGCGTGTGACGCCCTGCGAGCACGTGCGCCTGCAACTCCGAGGCATCAGTGACGACGCGCTCGCACAGGGAGAGCACATCCGTGCCCTGCACCAGCTCCGCCCCGCAGGCGAGCCGGAGCCGGCGTAGCAGCTGTCGCATGTTGTTTCGCGCGGTTGTCTCGCTGGACTCGGCCCACAGGAGTCCCGCCAGCCGGTACTTGGGGTGCGGGCCCTCCAGGGCCAGCCACGCCAGCACTCCGGCTGTCCGCCGCTCCAGGGGCATGAGGGTGCTGCCGCTCCGGAGCCGGGCTTCGCCAAGCACCTCCAGGCGGAACCCTTGAGTGTCTGCTACGTCGTCTGCCGCCATGTCCTCCCCGGTCCCCCCGAGTTGGAAGGCGGCGGATGTTAACACGACGTACCGGGGCGTCCGTCACGGGTAGGGTCAGCCCCAGGAGTGACAATCCTTGGCATGTGGGTTTTCCGCCATACGGCAGCTCGCCGCTCTGGGCGGACGCATTTTTTACCTGTGAACGCGGTCACAGCGTGGTCACACCCTTTGGTTATTCAATGTGCGAGTAATTGCCCGGGAGGCGTCAATGGGTTGCGACAACCAACAGGCCGACATGCAGGTGGATGTCATCATCAGCGGCTGCGGTCCGGTGGGGGCGCTCACGGGGAATCTGCTGGGGCTGCTGGGGGTGCGGACGCTGCTGCTGGAGCGGGACGTGGCCCCGCACGCCGAGCCCCGCGCCTTCTCTTGCGACGACGAGGGGCTGCGCATCTACCAGTCCGCGGGGCTCCTCGAGGTGCTCCAGAAGGACATGAAGCAGACGCACTTCGCGGAGTACGTGGGTGGCTCCGGCAAGCGCTTCGCCGAGCTGCACACGGGCGCGACGGACTTCGGCTTCGGGCACACGCCGCTGTGGTTCTTCCACCAGCCGCTGCTGGAGGCGGGGCTCCGGGACGGGCTGCGGCGCTTCCCGCACGTGGAGCTGCGGCAGGGCGTGACGTTCACCACCGTGGACCAGCGCGCGGGCGGGGTGACGGTGCGCTACCGGGAGACGGCCACCGGCGAGGAGCGCACGGTCCGCGCGCGCTACCTGCTGGCGTGTGACGGCGCGCGCAGCTCGGTGCGCAAGGCGGTGGGCATTCCGATGTCCGGGAAGTCCTACGGCGAGCCCTGGCTGGCAGTGTCCGGCACCATCGACGGCGGCGCGCCCGACATCTGCCGCTTCGTGTGTGACCCGAAGCGCCCCGCCTTCGTGGCGACGGGGGCGGTGAATCAGCTCCGCTGGGAGTTCATGCTGATGCCGGGCGAGACGCGCGAGCACATGGAGAACCCGGAGACGATTGCGAAGCTCATCGCGCCCTACGTCGACCCGAAGCGGGTGAAAATCGAGCGCGCGACGGTGTACACGTTCCACTGCCTCAGCGCGGAGCGTTGGCGCGAGGGCAACGTCTTCCTGCTGGGGGATGCGGCGCACACCATGCCGCCCTTCATGGGGCAGGGGCTGGTGTCCGGCCTGCGTGACGCGGCCAACCTCGCGTGGAAGCTGAAGCGCGTGCTCAACGGGCAGGCGTCGGATGCGCTGCTGGACACCTACGAGCTGGAGCGCCGCCCGCACGTGAGCGACGTGCAGCAGCTGTGCGTGCGCGTGGGGCACCTCTTCCTGGCGCGCAACCCCATGGTGGCCGCGGCCCGGGACGTGATGATGCGGACCCTGCAGAAGATTCCGCGCGTGCGCCGCTTCATCCAGGGCTTCGAGTTCAAGCAGGCCCCGCTCCACGCCAAGGGGTACTACTTCGGCGGCAAGGGCGCCGGGGCCAAGGACGCGCAGGGCACGTACTTCATCCAGCCCAAGGTGCGGCTGGAGTCGGGCAGGGAGGTGCTGCTCGACGACACCCTGGGCAACGACTTCACGGTGATGTGCCGGGCGGACGCTCCGGCCGCGGAGCTGGCGGCGGCGCGCGAGCTGGCGGAGTCCCTGGGTGGCACGCTGGTGACCTTCAGCCCCACGGCGGAGAAGGCGAACGCCCCGTCCGCGGTGGAGGACGTCACCGGGAAGCTCTCCGAGTGGTTCTCGCGCCACACCGCCGACGTGGTGGTGCTGCGGCCGGACCGCTTCGTCTTCGGCGCCGTGAAGGCGGGCCGCCTGCCGGAGCTGCGCGAGGCGCTGGGCGTCTGAGGCCCCGCGCCGGGCCACCCCGAAGAATCAACTAAGGGCTTAGTTGACGAACAACTAAGTCCTTAGTAGTTTGCTGGCCACGGAGGTACTCACGTGGCCAGCAAACCCGAGCCCGAAGCGCCCCGGCCGTTGACGCCGGTGGAGCTCGAGCTGATGCAACTCGTGTGGAAGCAGGGCGAGGTGAGCGTGGCGGACGTGCTCGCCGCGCTGCCGCCTGAGCGCGCTCTCGCGTACACCTCGGTGTCCACCGTCCTGCGCATCCTCGAGCAGAAGGGCGTGGTGCGCAGCCGCAAGCAGGGGCGGGGACACCTGTACTCGGCGGTGCTGCCGCGCGAGGCGTACGAGGCGCAGAGCGTGCGCCACCTGGTGGACACCCTCTTCGAGGGCACGCCCTCCGCGCTGGTGGCGCGACTGGTGGAGGCCCTGCCGCTGGCCCCGGACGAGGTGGAGCAGATCCACCAGTTGCTCAAGGCGAAGGGGGGCAAGCCATGAGCGCCGCCCTCCGGGAGCTCGCATCATTATATGTAGCCGTGGCGCTGCTCCTGCCGGTGGCGCTGCTGCTGGCGCGGCTGGCGCTGGAGCTGCTCGCGAGGCTGGGCGCGCCGCTGTCCTCGCGCCAGTCGCTGCGCGTGGGCCGGGGGGCGCTGCTGCTGGCGCTCGTGCTGCCGGTGCTGGCCACGGCGGCGCATGCGCTCGCTCCGGCCGGGCCCCTCTTCAGCTTCGAGCGCTCGGTGGCGCGCCACGCGGGGCGCCTGCCCGGGCCCACGTGGGACGCTCCCGCCGCGAGGCCCGCGCCGCGTCCTCGTGACACGGCGCCGGCCTCGGTGCCGTGGCTGCTCCTCGCCGCGTCTGTGATTGCCATGGGCGCGTCTGGCTTTACCGCCCGTGCGCTCGTGCGACACCAGCGGCTGCTGCGGAGGCTGGAGTGCCTGCCTCGCGTGCGGGCCGTGGGCCGCGTCTCGGTGGTGCTGGGCGAGGAGGGCATGCCTGCCTTCTCCGCGTGGTTCCCGCGTCTGGGGAGCGGAGCGTCCGCGTGGGTGGTGGTGCCTCCGTCGGTGCTCGGTGACGCGGAGTCGCTGCGCCTCACGGTGCTGCACGAACTGCAGCACCACCGCCAGCGAGACACGCACCTGGCCTTCGCGCGCCTGGTCCTCACCGGCGCCTTCTTCTGGCATCCCGCCGCGCACGTGCTGTCTCGCTGGCTCGTCGCGCTGCAGGAGCTGGCGTGTGACGAGGCGCTGGTGGTGGGCGGCCGGGCCCAGGCGCACGCCTATGCACGCTGTCTGCTTCAAGCGGCGCTCACCGTTCCGGGCGCGCCGCCCCTTCCCGCCGGAGCCACCGGCATGTCCCACCCCACCGCGAGGAGAATCCAGATGCTGTTCCAACCCCGTCCCTTCCGCGCCCACGGCGCCGCGGCGTTGCTGGCCGCGCTCTTCCTGGTGCTCCTTCCCCTGGCGACGCTGGCCCAGGGCGCGGCGCGCGGCCGTACGGTGACGCTCGCCGAGGCGAAGGCGCTGGCCGAGTCCAGCCAGCCCTCCGGCGACCTGCCGGTGGTGGTGGACGCGAAGGTGGTGGAGCAGCTCAACCGGCTCATCGGCACGGAGAAGGGCCGCGCCTTCATGAAGCGCGCCCTGACGAACCTGGGCACGCAGCGGGACGCGCTGGTGACGGGCCTGCGCTCCAAGAGCCTTCCCGAGGGCCTGCTGGCCGTGGCGGTGGTGGA
Source organism: Pyxidicoccus trucidator (assembly GCF_010894435.1). Taxonomy (NCBI): domain Bacteria; kingdom Pseudomonadati; phylum Myxococcota; class Myxococcia; order Myxococcales; family Myxococcaceae; genus Pyxidicoccus; species Pyxidicoccus trucidator. Next base: position 22,345 of record NZ_JAAIXZ010000004.1, read on the forward strand.
GTCGGCGGTGGCGAACCTGCCGGAGACCTCCACGAGTCCGTCGCTCGCCCCCGGCATGCGCGGCGCGGGCGTGTGGATGTTCATCCCCGAGACGGCGCGTCGCTACGGCCTCGAAGTGAGCGCCACCCGCGACGAGCGGCTGGACGTGACGCGCGAGACGCAGGCCGCCGCGGCCCTGCTGTCGGACCTGCACGCGCGCTACAGCGACTGGCGGCTGGCGCTCGCGGCCTACAACCAGGGCGAGAAGAAGGTGGACGAGGCGCTGGCCCAGGGCGGCAGCCGCGACGTGTCGGCGCTCATGGCCGCCGGCCGGCTCAACGACTACACCGCCACCGTGCAGGCCGGGCTGCTCATCGTCCGCAATCCGCACCTGCTGGACTGACTCGCGACGGCGGCTCAGGTGCCCGGACCGTTCGGGTAGGCAGGTTGACCTGGGGTGTAGCGGCGCTGATACACAGCCCGGATGCTCCTGGAACCCACACCCCGTGCACCCTGGCTGCTGTCTGTCTGTCTTTTCCTCCTCGCGGTGAGCGGCGCCTGCGACTCGCGGGCGCCCGCTCCCGCACCGCCTCCCGGGCCCGTCGGCACCGTGGAGGCTCCGCTGGACCCTCCCACGCAGTTCGGCGAGGTGGCCTTCGTGGCGACGGGGCCGTGCTCCGCCTACGACTACAGCACCATCGACAACTGCTTCAACGACGAGAACCCGCAGCGGCCCAGCATCTTCCGCGAGCTGTCCGCGGCCTCGCGGCCCTACCGCGCCTCCTATTGGGATCCGCTGTCCCTCCAGCCCGCCGTGCTCTCCGGGGTGATGCAGCCCTTCCCGCCGACGGAGTACGACAACGGCTGGAGCACCCCGCGGCTGCCCGAGGAGAGCGACGCGGCCAACGCCATCCAGGTGCTGCCCTTCAACCGCGGCACCAACGACGGGCGAGTCTTCGTGCGCGGCGGCTGCCGGGGCTGCGCGGAGGGCTCCACGCTGTACACGTTCCGCCCCGAGCGGCTCGGCCACGACTTCCGCTACGACTTCGCCAGCAAGGGCACCGGGCTGGTGCAGCCCTCGCACGCCGTGGGGCTCCACCCCTTCGTGTACTTCAACCCGATGGCCACGGCGATGACGGCGAAGAACAACGGCGACTTCCCCGACGCGCTGCACAGCACCACGTGCGAGGACTCGATGTCGGCCCTGGAGAAGGGCCTGCACGGGCGCAACCCCGTGGCGTGCAGGGCCCGCTACGACGTGGGCTCTCCGTTCGTCTCCGGTGACTGCTACGAGATGTCCCTCGTCTACGGCATGGCCGAGTCCACCGGCAGGCGCTGGGAGCTGCGCTCGGTGGACCTCACCGTCTTCGTGCGCGCCCCGAAGTCCCTCACCGCGGGGGACCCGGTGGGCGGCGGCACCGCGGGCTGGGGCCTGTGGGTCTACCCGCGCAACCCGGAGGGCGAGGTGAAGTCGCTGCCTGCCTGGGATTTGCCGCCGTTCCGTCCCTTCAACCCCCACGACTCGCCGTGGGGCGACATGAACTCGGGCTCCACGTACAGCATCCCCGGGACGCCGGACACCATCGACTGGCGGCGCCTGTTCACCACGAATCCCGGCTTCCAGTGCTACACGGCGGTGCCGGTGTGGCCGTACCCCACGCCGCTCTACGTGCGGAACACCTCGGCGTCCGCGCCGAAGTGGTGCCAGTTCTTCGACCGGCAGAGCTACCGGTCCTCCTTCCAGGTCGAGGACGACGAGGACGCCGTCATCGGCAATGGCGGCACCTGGAATGGCGCCACGGGGTGGGGCGCGGGTGAGAAGCCCTACGCCCTCTTCGAGCCCGCGGTGAGCGGTGACGGGCGCATGCTCATCGTCAACATGAACGGCCTCTACTACGCGACGGCGGACGACATCTGCCGCGCGTCCAGCTGGGGGCACTTCAAGCCCATCAGCATGCTGCCGATGGATTCGACGGCGAACTCCCGCTACGAGCTGGCGAAGTCCCAGGTCGTCAACGGCAGGCCGCAGCCCTTCCGGGACACGATGGGCAACGCCATCCCCTTCGGCGTGCGCAACCAGGGCGCCTATCCCTGGCTGGACCGCGAGGGGAAGAACCTGTTCTTCGCCGCGAAGAACAACCCGCATGACGGCTACTACGCGCGCCAGGTGTTCGGCGTGAACCGGTTCACCAATGCCTCCTACCTGGACCAGTTGATTGGCGCGCCCGTCTACGATGCCGACCGCGCGAAGTTCAACCCGGACCGCGCGCCCGCGCAGTCCGTGACGGTGCTCGGCGCGTGGACGCGGGGCAAGGCCGTCATCCTCGACAACGGCCTCAGCATCAGCGACCTGGGTGGCAACAACGAGGACCAGTTCCAGCGCACCTACGACTTGCGCCTCTACGCGGGCGCCGACGTGAAGCTCACGCCCCACGGGGCCTCGCAAATCTTCTCGTTCGAGAACCAGCTCAACCACTTCGACGGCCTGCGGCCCACGCTGCCCTTCGACGTGGTGTGGAACGTCCAGGCCAACACCCAGCGCAACACGGAGGTGGCCTTCGACGACTACCTCAACAAGCGCGCCTTCGTGGTGGCTCACATGAACGCGGCCATGCGCATGGACGTGTCACCCCACGGGCCGTGGCGGGCGGAGACCTTCCCCCAGGACGGCTTCGTGCCCATGCGTGACGCCTGGGCCTACGTGCGCGGCGGCGGCGTCGCGGACTTCCGCTTCAAGCGCAACCCGCTGGCCCAGAACGCCGCCACGGGCCACCCGCTGTTCGGGACGGATGGCCCCCAGCCTCCTGGCTCCGTGCGGCTGCGCGGCGGTGCGCGCATCGAGCCCGTGGCACTCGGCGGCGTCAGCGGCAAGGGCGTCTGGCTCGACGGCCGCAACGACTTCATGGACATGGGCTATCCCGTCGATGCGTCGCGACGCGACTGGCTCTTCGGCATCTGGCTGGACTCGCGCCAGGAGAACAAGCTCAAGCCCGGCATGACGCTCGCGCGCAGCCTGCCGCGGACCATCTTCTACTTCTCGGACAACTCCTGGGTCGGGCTCGTCCAGGTGAAGGACTCCGGCGGCAACGTGTGGCACGAGCTCGCCGTGTACAACGGCTCGACGAGCACCTCGTACACCGTCAACCTGGGCTCGCTGGTGCAGGCCGGCCGCTACTTCCACTTCGGGATGAAAATCTATACCGAGGCCGGCCAGCGCACGCTCGCGTTCTACATCAATGGCACATGGCACTCGACGCTGACGGTCTCCTCGCGCGACGTGGGCTTCGACCCGATGTGGAACTCGATGAATGGCTGGACGTGGATGACGGTGGGAGACCCGGGTCCCGCCTTCGTCCCGGGCCAGTCGCGTCTGCCCTTCTACGGCTGGGTGGACGAGCTGCGCATCTACGCGCTGTCTTCATCGGATGTGCGGCAGCCCTGGACCGAGGAGCTCATCTGCAACCAGGCGCTGGGGACGACGGTGGACCTGTCCATCCGCGACTCCGAGCAGTGGCACCCGGCGCTCGACGAGCTCCGCTGGCGCTCGTACCAGTACCCCGGCCCGCGCCGTGCCATTTGCGAGCAACTGCGGCTGGCCTCGTACGTGGAGCCGCTCGACTACCCGGCTCAGTACGGCCAGCACCTCTGCATCGACCGCGTCCACAAGAACCCCCGGGGCTCGACGAGCCTGTCCAACCGTTGCATGCGCTCGGGGATGATGGGGCTGCCCACGCTCCAGGCGGTGGTGCCCCGGCCCGACACCAGCGCCACCGCCTTCTGCCTGTCCTGCCACACGGGGACGGCGCCCCTGCCGGGCCTGCGGCTGGGCGCGCTGACGGCGGGGACGGGCCCGCGCTTCCAGGACCGCCGACGTCAGCCAATGAACGTCCCGGCGGTGCTGGGCGGTGTCGTTCCGCCGTGGCTGACCACGGGCCTCAACCAGCCGGACGGCACCCGCACGCTGGACCACTACTTCGACCACTTCCCGGCGCCCTGACGCCAGGAGGCGCCGCGCCTCCACCGTTCCGCCGGGACGCGTTCGCGTTCCGCGCGGACGCCACGGTGTGGGGCGCCGCTCCCTCTGGACCCATGGCTCAGGGCTGTCTCCCTCGGACGCGTCAGGCAGGGCGTGTGTGGCCTGCGGCTTGCTCAGCGGCGGTGCGGCTGACCTGCAAGCCATTCCAGGGAGATGGACAGACACATGCGGCTCTCACGGAGAAAGAATTTCAGTGACGTTCGTGCCGGCTGGCTTCAGGGCCTCCTCGTGGCCGCCTTGCTGGTGCTTCCTTCGGCGGCGCGGGCGGACTCGAGGAGCAGTGCGTGGGTGAGCTCCACCGGCCGCTCGTATGAGAACCCCCGCTTCCGGCTGGAGCTGTCGGCGCCCGCGACGGTGACGCTCGACCTGATGTCCTCGGTGGACACCTATCTCTACCTGCTCAACCAGGATGGCTCGCAGCTCCTCGCCCAGGATGACGACAGCGGCGACGGCTACAACAGCCGGCTGACGGTGTCGCTGGGGGCAGGCAGGTACATGCTCGTCGCCGCCACCTACTCGCCGGGCCAGCTCGGTGACTTCACCCTCAACACCAGCCATGGAGGCCTGGCGTACTGCTTCACCGCCTACGTGGACGTGAACTTCAGCGGCGCCTCCAACACCTTCTGCGAGGGCGGAAGCCAGCCGTTCTATAACGACGCGTACTCGTCCCTGCGTGTTCCCAAGGGCCTGCGCGTGCGCGCCTTCGAGCACAGCGGTGGCGTCGGCCGGGCGCGCACGTACTTCCAGGACGCGCCGAACCTGGGCGGGTCCTACAACGACATGATTTCGAGCTTCTCCTGGTCCAACTTCCAGGTGAACGACTTCTTCATGGTGTTCGCCTCGGACCCGCAGTTCTCCTGGAAGCACTGCAACGACGACAGCGGGAGCGCGCTCTGTGCCCGGGAGCAGCAGGCCTTCGGGGGGTGGAATGACGACGACCTGGCGCGCTACTACAACACCAACGTCGTCAACGGCATCAACCAGGTGAAGAACCTGCTGGGCGAGTACCGGTTCGGCGGCACCGTGGTGAACGGCGACCTGACGGAGTTCGGCAATCAGGACGTCGACCTGGGTGACTACATCAACATCTACGAGCGCGGCGTGCAGTCCAACGTCTACCTGGGCCTGGGCAACCACGACTACGACAACAACGTCAACGACTGCTACGAGAACTACTGCGCCACGAACATGGTCTGGTACTTCAGGGACCAGGTGTGGACGCTCAACCCGAGCCGCTTCGACTACTCGGAGAGCGGCGTCTATTACGAGTTCCCGAGCAACCGGAAGAACCACGCGGGGAGCCTGGGGTACTCGTGGGACATCGGCAACGTCCACTTCGTCCAGCTCAACAACTACCCCACGTACACCCGAGACTGGAACGGCTGGAACTTCGGCGACGCGCGCCGCGACTACTTCTACATCCAGTCCGCCATCGCCTGGCTGCGCAATGACCTCCAGAACGCCGTCAACAGCGGCAAGGAGCTGGTCGTCAACCTGCACGACTGGGGGATGGGCGCGAGCGGCGAGCTGATGGCGGTGCTGAACGACTTCCCGGTCTCCGCCGTGTATGCGGGCCACTGGCACGGCACCTATGGCCGGTATGAGACGCGGGCGATGAACGACGGCAGGGGGATGCCCGTCTTCCTCGGGGGCTCGGCCCACGTGGGCAGCTTCCTGGTGACCCGCTTCGTGAACAACAAGATGTACACATGGGTCATGTCCGTGGACCAGTTCAACGGCGGCGGGCTGCGCGTGCTGTACAACGGCAACGCCTACGCGGCCTCCACGCCGGGCCTGTTCGACGTCTGCACCGGGTGCTCGCGGTACTACCAGGACGTGTTCGACATGCGCTGAGCGGCACGTCGCGCGGCGGGGCCATGATGCAACGATGATGAAGTGAAGAGCCTCGCGTGAGGCTCACGCGGGACGGCGCCGGAATGATGGACACCTCCTTCACCGAGGTGTCCCAGCATGAAGCGCAACGGGCGTCTGCCGTTCCGAGAGAGGAAGGCCCACGGGCCGTGGAAGTGCGGAAGCGGGCCGCTCGGCCGCATGCGCGGGGCATTCCGGTTCGCTGGAGCCCGGGTGCTGGTGCTCGGGCTGTGCCTCGGCCCCGTCGCGAGTGCCCGGGCCTCCGACGTCACCGAGTATGTCGCGGTGAACCGACCAGCCCCCGACGGCAGCGCGGTGCGCTCGTCCGAGCGGCTCGCGGAGAGCGTCCCTGGCGTGCAGCTGGATGTGAATGGCCCCGCCATTCACGGCGCCACCGCGTTCGAGAACAGCTACCTGCTGGACGGGCTCTCCACCAATGACTCTACCACCGGAGCCAATGCGCTGCCGCTGAGCACCGAGTTCCTCTCGAGCCTGAACTTCATCACCAGTGGGTACATGGCGGAGTACGGCCGGGCCACCGGCGGCATCATCGAGGCGGACCTGCGGGTGGAGCCGTCCGAGCGGCTCCAGGGCTCCATCTTCGGGTACTGGGTGCCCGGTGCGCTGGCAGCCAGCGACGTCTCCGGCCGCGGTCCGCTCAGGCACCTGGGAGACTTCGGCGCCACGCTGGGCGGCTCCCTGGTGAGACATCGGCTGTCCTTCTTCGCAGGAGTGGCCCCGGCCCTCGGCCGCGTGGAGCAGACCCGCACCTTCCAGGGCGCCTCGCGGACCTCCTTCGCCGACCAGCGCACGCTCCAGGCCGTGGCGAAGCTGAGGTACGCCGTCAACCTCGACCATGAGCTGTTCCTGTCGTTCATCACCACGCCTGGCTTCTCACGAGGGGACGGGAGGCCCACGTCGGAGGACGTGTCCCCCGAGTCCGAGGCACCGCGCGAGCTCGACAGCAATGCCTCCTCGGTGAGGCTCACATACGCGGGCGGGTTCCTCGACAAGCGGCTGCTGCTCAACCTGCGTGCCGGCTGGCAGTGGCAGCGCGTCTCCCCGGGGGACGAAGGCGCGGGACTCGAGCCGGGCTCGGTGCGCGCCCAGGACCAGCTCCAGGCGAACGCCCGGCTCACGTACCTGATGTCCTGGGCGGGCTACCACGTCTTCAAGACGGGCGTGGAGGCGGAGCGTGTCACGACGGAGCTGTCGTCGACGGCGAGCCGACAGGTCCTCGCGGGCTACGTGCAGGACAGCTGGTCCTTCTCCAACCGCTTCACGTTGAACGCCGGCCTTCGCTACGAAGCGCAGTCGCTGGAGGCGGGTGAGGGTGAGGGCACCTTGCGGCTCGGAGGCGCGCTCCTCCCGCGCCTGGGCCTGGTGCTGGACCCGCTGGCGAATGGCAGGACGCGGATGTTCGCGCATGTCGCGAAGTACCAGTCCCTGGTGTCGCCCGCCCTGCTCACGAGCCCGGTGCGGAGCGTGACAGTGGACCCGGCCCTGGTGCCGCCCTCCTCCCGCGAGCTCGTCGTGGGAATCGAGTACGAGCTGCTCAGCCAGGTCCGGACCGGCGCGAGCTACACCGGCCGCAGGTTGGACTCGGCCCTCCAGTACCTGCCCCACGGCGAGGGGACGGAGGTCCTGCTCGGCAACCCCGGAGAGGGCCTCGCCTCGGGCACTCCGAAGGCGGAGCGCGCGTACGACGCGGTGACGCTCTGGCTGGATGGGAACTTTGGTGAGGAGTGGCTGTCGCGGCTCAGCTATACGGCGTCGCGGCTTCGCGGCAACAGCCCGGGGCTCCAGCCGCTCGCGGGTGCACCGGGCCTCGCCGTCGACACCACGCCCGCCGAGCTGTCGGACACCCGGACCGTGCTGCCGGCGGACCGGACGCACACGGTGAAGGCCTATCTCTCCCGGGACTTCTCCCTCACGCGGAGGCTCAACACCAACCTGGGCCTGTCGTATCTGGGCGCCTCGGGCACGCCGCGGGAAGAGGGTGGGCGCACGTCGTGGGCCCACACGCTGGATGTCCATCTCGGCGCGGGCTACTGGCTCGCCCCGGGCTCCCGCCTGGAGTTCAGCCTGGACGTGTTCAACCTCCTCGACGTCCAGGAGGATGCGCGGTGGGACGGAAGCACGCCCCTCCGGCTCCAGGCTCCGCGACAGGTGCGCCTCGGCGCGCGGTACCTGTTCTTCTGAGGTCCGCCGGAAGGAGCGTTCCCCTACGCCCGCGAGGACGGCTTCGTCCGAGCGGGCGGCAGCGCCTCCCCGCCTGTCACTGCCGGCGTGAGGCTGCTTCGTGCGCAATGGCGCGGAAGTGCGTAGCGGCGGGGGAGGGCTGGGGGCTCGGGAAGGCAAGCTCCAGCTCCGCGTGGCCCGAGGCGCCACTCAGTGCGCGGAAGACGACGCCCTTCGGCCGGAGTGCCTGGGCCGAAGCCGGGGCGATGGTGAGCCCGAGCCCCGCTTCGACCATGCCGATGACGGAGGTCCACGAGTTGGCTTCCTGCACGACGCGAGGAGAGAAGCCCGCGGCGAGGCACATGCTCGTCACCGTGTCGTGCAGACCGGGCGCCGCATGGCGGGGGAACAAGACGAAGGGCTCGCTCGCGAGCGACGACAAGGAGACGACCTTGCGGCGGGCCCGTGGGTGCCTCGCGGGAAGCCCGAGCACGAAGCGCTCGCGGAGCAGGCGTTCGACTGTCACGCCCTCGTGCTGGAACGGGGCCCGGATGATGGCCAGGTCCAGCTCCCCGCTGACGAGCGCGCCGCCGACATTCATCGTCTCGCTGTCGTCGATTTCCAGCTTCACCTCCGGGAACCGCGTCCGGAACCGGAGCACGATGTCGGGCAGGACGCCGAAGGCCGAGGACGCGGCGAAGCCGACGCGCAGGGTTCCCGTCTCTCCCCGGGCCGCCTGGCGAACGGTGGTGATGATGTCCGCGCGCTTGGCCAGCAGCACCCGAGCATCCTCCAGCAAGCGACTTCCCGCGGGAGTGAGGGCCACGCGTCGGCTCGTCCTGGCGAGGAGCTCGACGCCCAGCTCCGCCTCCAGCCTGCGTATCTGCTGACTGAAGGGCGGCTGCGCCATGCCGACCCGAGCGGCGGCCCGGCCGAAGTGCAGCTCCTCCGCCACGGCGACGAAGAGCTGGAGTTGACGGAATTCCATATCCAGACGATATCCGTCTCAATGCGCGCTGAAAGATATATTGGTCGTGCATGATGCGGCTCCCTAGCATCAGGGCATGCGACGCCTTCTTTCCGCTGTCGGTCTCCTGATGACGGTCCTCCTGGTTGCGCCCGGCGTGGGGCTCGCGCAGGGGGCCACTCCGGACGCGAAGCTCCAGGAGCGACTGGACCTCGCCGACCAGCTCAACCGGCTGCCGCAGTTCATCCGCGACAGCCTCGTTCCTCCAAGATGGTTCCGCGACGGAGACCGGCTGGTCTTCTGGTCGGAGGCGGGGAAGGACGGGGGGACATGGGTGCTGATGCACGCCCGGACGGGAGCGATGAAGCCGCTGCTGTCTGGCACCGAGCTGCGCGCCCAGCTGGCTCGGCTGCTGGGCAAGCCGGTGCAGTCGCTCCGCTTCTTCGACGTCGCCATCGCCCCCGACCAGCGGAGCATCGTCTTCGCCTTCGGGGGGAAGACGTTCGGGCTGGACCTGGAGGCTGGCCAGGTCACCGCGCTCACTCCGGAGGACCCGGCCGCGCTGTTGCTGTCCCGGAGCCACTTCGTATCTCCACGGGGTGGGGCGGTGGCGGAGCAGCGCGAGGGTGGCTTCGTGGTGCGGAGCGCTGACGGGAGCAAGGTGGTGGAGCGCGGGGGAGAGGAGCACCTTGGCTGGCGCATCCCCGAGGCCCCGTGGTCTCCGGACGGCCGCTTCCTGGCGGTCTGGCGCGAGGACCTGCGCGGCGTCCACAAGGTGCCCGTCGTGGACTATTCGAGCGCCCTGGAGCGGGTGACGTGGACTCCCTACGCGAAGTCGGGAACGCCGCTGCCCCGCTCGGAGCTCCACCTCGTGGAGGTGGCGACGGGCCGCGTGACGCAAATCGCTCCAGGGAAGGAGGAGACGCACGACTGGTTCCTCGGCTGGCGTCCGGATGGAAGCGAGGCGCTGAGCCTTCACCTCACTCGCGACGGCAAGAGGATGGACCTCATGGCGGTGGAGCCGGCATCCGGCAAGCGTCGGCGGGTGCTGCGCGAGGAGCGGCCGGAGACCTTCGTCGCGGGGCTGGACCTGGCCGTGGGGGGCTGGGCGAAGCAGGTGAAGCTGCTGCCGGACGGCAAGGGCTTCCTCTGGATGTCAGAGCGCGACGGCTGGCGGCACGCCTATCTGTATGACCTGGAGGGCCGGCTGGTGCGTCAGGTCACCCGGGGCGCCTTCCCGGTCCACGAGGTGGTGAGCATCGCGCCCGAAGGGGACGCGCTGTTCGTGCTGGCCTCGGCCGACAGCGGCGCGCCCTACGAGCACCTCTTCTATCGAGGGAGCTTGAAGGGCGGCGCGCTGAAGCGGTTGTCTTCGGGCTCGGGCATGCACCGAATCACGCTGGCTCCGTCAGGGAGGTATTACGTCGACGCGTGGTCTTCGAGGACGCAGCCCCGGCTGAGGGAGCTGGTCTCCACGGATGGCAAGACGCGCGTCCGTCTCACCACGGCCGATGTGAGCGCGGTGGAGGCGCTGGGCTACAAGCCTCCGGAGGCGCTCACCGTCGTGGCTGCTGATGGCGTCACGCCCCTGCACGGAGTGCTCTACACGCCGCGCGACTTCGACCCCGCGAAGCGCTACCCGGTCCTGGCGTACATCTATGCCGGACCCTTCACCACGGCGGTGCCCTGGAACTACATCGGCAATGCGATGTCGCTCGATAGCGTCGCGCTGGCGCAGTTGGGGTTCGTGGTGGTGATGCTGGACCCCCGGGGCGGGCCGGGCCGGAGCAAGGCGTTCCAGGATGCGCACTACGGCCGGGTCGGCCAGACGGAGATTCCCGACTTCGTCGCGGGCCTGAAGCAGGCCGCCGCCACGCGCCCCTGGATGGACCTGGAGCGCGTCGGCATCGTGGGCCATTCGTGGGGCGGCTACTTCGCGCTGCGCGGCATGCTGACGGCGCCGGAGTTCTTCAAGGCGGGCTACGCGGGGGCACCGGGAGCACTGGAGGAGGAAGCCATCATCAACGAGCCCTACCTCGGGCTGCCGAGTGTGAATCCCGCCGGGTATCAGGCTGGCTCCAACGTCGCGCTCGCGGGGAAGCTGCGCGGGCAGCTCAAGATGATGCACGGGACGAGCGATGTGAATGCGACGCTCTCCACGACGATGCGCATGGCCGAAGCGCTCATCCGTGAGGGCAAGCACTTCGAGCTGCTCATCATGCCGGGACAGCCCCACAGCCCCGAGCCACCCCTGGACCGCTACTACCTCGACGACGTCGGCCAGTTCTTCATCCGGACGCTGGGCGGTCCGAGGTGAGCGAGGCCACGGAGGCAGGTTCGATGCCCATCAAGCCTTCGAGGTGTGACGCGGCGTGCCCACCTGTGCAGCGCTCCGCACAGTGCCACGGGCCACTCCGCTGGCGAGCCCCACGAAACCTCGCGGCATGTGGGTTGCTGAGGGGCCCGGCCGTATCGGTCATGTGTGCCCACCTCGTGGGCCAGGAGAGACGGGATGCGCTGGATGTGGGGATGGATTGCCGTGCTGCCTTTGCTCACGGCATGTGGAGAAAATGAGCCGTCGAAGCTGGCGGACCTGAAGGGGCTGCGGCTCGATGGCGACGTCAACCCCTTCGAGAGGTCGTACGTGCAGCGCTACGTCTACCTCGAACTCGAGCACGACGGAGCCGAGTGCGTCACGATGTCCAGCGACGTGAAGGCCTTCGTCAATGACATCGAGGTTCCCCTGGTCATCCCGGGCGGAGTCGATGCGGACACGGGTGGCTGTCACATCATCCTCTTCGCGCTGGAATCGGATCGGGACGCCCTCCCCTTCCCGGTGTTCGACGATGGGCTCACGCGCGTCCGCATCACGGATGGAGACACGCACCTCGAAGCCGATATCGCGAGCCTGTGTACCCCTCGCACCTTCGCGCTACGCACGCCCGCGGACGGAGTCCTCCGCGCGGGGACCGAAGTGGATATCGAGTGGCTGCCGGCGACCGACGAACTGCTGGTGGAGACGGTCCAGGTCTCGCGCTCTGTCGAGCGTCGCATCGACTTCCGCGCGGCTGAAGGGAAGCTCCAGGCAGCGGGCAACCATGTGCGCCTCACGTGGCCTCAACTGCCGGAAGACTGGACGGGTCCGGCGACGCTCTGGCTCGAGGGTGGACTCCATCGGGAAACCCAGCCGTATCGCAATCCCGCCCAGCGGTGCGACGGGTTCGTGAGCTGTCAGGTCGACTGCGCGCCGCAGATGCAGCTCAATCTCCAGGTACAGCTGGCGGGCTGAGCCCTGTGTCATGACCGTAGCCCAGGCCACCGCCACCTGGGCCAGGCTGGCGGCATGGCGATAGAGAAGGCGCTGCTGCTCATCGCGGACATCGGCGGGTACACCCGCTTCATGAAACAGCACCGCTTCAGCCTCGCGCACGCGCAGGACACGGTGGCGCAGCCGCTCGAAGCCGTCATCGACGCCGACCGGCCGGTTCAAGCTCGCCAAGCTCGAAGGCGACGCGGCCTTCTTCTATGCCGTCGGGGACGATGTCACGGCCTTCGCCCGGCAGATCTCGGACGTCCGCGGCGCCTTCGTCGCCCGGCGCGAGCAGATCATCCTCGACCGGATGTGCCAGTGCGATGGGTGCATGCAGGTCAGTGCCCTGACGCTCATCGACCTGAACGATGTTCGCACCTCACTGCCCGCAGCGCTGGGCCCGAGCGCCCCCAGGGAAGCGCGAGGCGGCATGCTGCCCGCGCACGGCAGCGGTGTACCCGGGGAGCGTGATGCGGGCCTCCTCAAACGCCCTCCCGCACCACGGCAGGCGTGCCGAGCGGGCCCCTGGCGGCCAAAGGACCCCCCTAGCGCGCGCCCAACTGGGCCTCCATCCTTCCTATGCTCTCCGGCTGGCTTAGTGGCGACTTGGCCCCGAGCAGAGCGCCACGCCGAGCCGTAGAAGCCACCCGGGCTGAGTACCAGCTCGGCGCCGCGTGGCCTATCCGGCGCTCAGCGGCAGCCGAGCATCACCTGCGCTGTGCGGCGGAAGCCTCTTATGCCGGGCGCCACCTCGGGCCGTGGCGCCCACCCGGTACATAACGCCGTCCAACACCTGTCCGGCCGGTCGCTATTGGATACATTCGTGAACCACTGCATTGAACCAGCCCAGCAGAGCAAATCCTGCCAATCAACCACTCAAAATACAGGTCGGGTTCTCATGATGCATCGTTCGACACCAAAGCGCCAAACTGCTCAATGATTCGACCCAAACGCCCCGCGTCGATTCCTCTAGAGCGGAACACCATGTATACAGATTTCAGTCTTTCGTACTCTCCAAAAACATCACCAATAATTCTAATGAGATCGCTCTCCGATTGTCGTTTGTTCAGTAATCCAAACGCATCGCCCGCTGAATACCCTACCATCAAGAGCAGATGCGGCAAGCGTTCGGGCATTCGCTCTGCATATCTAACTAGGCTTGCCTTGTAGTGTTCTCTCGATACAGGCGATTCAGAACCACGCTCCGCTATCATCTGCCCTGCAACGACCAAGGCCTCAGCAGCATCCTGCACGTCCTGCCCTTCGAATGGGTCTCCCTCTTCAACTTGCTTCGCAACGGACTCAATCCACTTGAAGGCAGCTCTAGTTATGACCTTTTCTGAGACTTCCCCTCGCTGCGCGCGCCGTATCAATCCATGGACGTCAACAATAGTGAGTCGAGAGCCGACAGCAGCACCAACGAGCCTGTTCACTTGCTCCTGAAGCAACTCTGGCGACCACCCCCGCTCATTTCCATAGGAAGGTCGCGCAGCCACGCCAATCAGCTTGACCAGGAAGTGAACAACCAGATCTTTATCGAGCTGTCCCGCCGTTGATGCCACTCCCGAGACAACACACTCAAACTCTGGCGGGCCAATATCGGGAATCCAATACCCGACCTCCTCGGCGATCAGTTTCGCATCGGGTAGCGCCCGTCCTTGAAGCTCCACGATCATTAAACTCGCAATCCCGCCCACGTCTCGCGACCGGGCCAGAGCCACTAGTCTATCACAAAGCAGTTTGACTTGACCTCTTGTCATTGCGCCAGTCGGTGGCGCATGGCGAAAGTAATTATCAAAAATCCTAGGACTACGAATCCTGCGCCTTGCCGCTTCGTCGTTAGGGTTCCTCAAAGAATCCGGCCTCACGATGCTCCCAAAAAGATGCTTAAGAACACCGCGAACAAACTCCTCGACATCCGGACTAAGCACAGAGGCACTTCCGCGAACAATCGCATCTAATTTTGCGTCTCGCGACGCGTGCCGCTCCTCTTCATTATTCTTGTCCACCCTAGACATCGAAAGCTCATTCGAACTTAGCAGCTCAGTCAAGAATGCCTTGTTGCGACGAATCCTGTCATAAACATCAGGCTGAAAAAAACGCAAAGCCTCCAGAAGCACTGCATCAACAACATCTACGTCAGGATCGTCACCTGCGACAAAAAGCGCACGAAGGCCATTGACGTACCGTTTCAAGTCACGTGGCGTTCGGATGGCAGATGTAAGCAGACTCAATGGCGAATCGCGCATCCAGAATTCCAGCGGGACAAGTTCCGATGGCAACGACTGCCGAACAGCAGCAAGCACGGCTGCGATCTGTTCAGAGATGTTCTCCATCATCACTCTGTCATTTGGCAGAGGGATATGCATTGGGACCTGAACAATTTTGTCCAGATATCCTTTTCCATATCCTTCCAGCACAGACCCTTCAAGCACGTCTCGAACGCGCCTATCATCCATTGCCACAATCAGGGACACAAATGGAAGATCAGCCACGATTCGCACAAGACGAAGAAGGCCTAGTAATTCCGTCTTGTTCAGTCGATCAACGTCATCCAACTCGATAATCAAGCGTCCGCCAGCTTTGCCCAATTCTTTCAGTCCTGCCTCCACCGCCATGCGGTGCTCATCAAGTTTCTTATGGCCCGATCCCGCGAGATCGGCGAGGCCGGCTAGGCCGCCTGATAACTCTGCCGTTTGATTGAGAGCCTGTGCGGCTATGTCGCTAGCTTCCTTCAATTTTCCGGCATCTACATTGACGCCGAATACAGTGACTCCCTTGGATGCCACGGTAAGAAACGTTCCCATGGCTCTAAGGGCAGACGCTGCCCTTGCCCATGGCTTTTCTTGGTCAACAGCAATCTCTGCGGCGATTGTCGCAAAAAATGCCATTACCAAGGCGCCAGCATCCTCGTAAAACCAAGGGTTAAATGCAACAAATCGGACATTGGGGCGCCCTTGCATGTGTCGGCGCACATGGTCGCGAAGCATGTTAAGGACGGTCGTTTTCCCAATGCCCCACGGCCCGAACAATCCTACAACCAGCCCATCCTGGGTGGGCCATTCAACCGCAATGCGAGCCAAACGAGGGATGAAGGAATCTCGGAGTTCGTATCGGTCCTCTTCAAGCGTTTGGCCTGGCCGGTCTGAAGATATTTTTTCCTTCAGAGACAGCGTCGTCAACCCAGTCGGTTCCTGGCTGTTGTTCACGCTCATGATCGCTCTTGTCTTTCTGGCGGCTGGCGATTGGATGTTGCCATCCTTAGACTTTGAAGTACCCCAAAATCGCAACAATCCCGAAGGCAACCCTGCTTGAAGTGCGTGGCTCCAGAACTTCAGAATCTTTTCACCTACGCGCGTTTGGAGCACCCGGTTTTCCTCCGGCACTGTGCAGCGACGGGACCCGGACCATACCTAACCTGATCTTCACCGCGCTAGGCGGGTACTACGGTCCCAGTGTGGCTCGGGCCACGCTAGCGCTACGTGTCGGGCGAGCACCACGCGTAAGACTGTGCAGGGGACGGACTCACGCGGAGCACCACCTTGGATCTGTGGGTCCCGCCCGGTGCACAACAGCCACGGCCCGTGCCGAGCACCGCCGCTCCGGTGGACGAGTGAGCGCTACGAAGAGACGTTGAGCGGCTCGATGCGCGCGGTGAGGACGGGAAGCGGTATCTCGGTGTTCCCGATGCGCGCATGGGCCTCCCGTCGGGTCGCGATGGGAAGCCCGATCACGGTCTCTCACTCCGACCGGTATTTCGCATTTAGGCGACTAATCTGAATTGGATGGGATTCTGCGGGTGGGATGTCCTAGAACGCCCATGGTCAGCTCCGCCGCTCCTAGGGCGGGAGCGTGGGAAGCACCGCTTCAGGACAAAAGGGGAGAACGACAATGTTCAAGAGAGCGGCAGTGCTCGTGGTCAGCTGTGGCGCGTTGCTGGGCGGGTGCGGTGGCGACCCGCGGGGCGACACCGGGGAGATTGTCTCCAACCTGCTCGAGGCCGGGTTTCCGGCTGACGACATCGAGGTCGTCGAGGATGCCGTCTACGTGGGGCGCGACGCTCAGGTGACCCTCGAGGCGTCACGGCAGATGCTGCAGCCCGGCGAGGGGAGCGCGGAGCAATACGGGAGTGCCGGTGTCGGCACCGCCGTGACGAAGATCTGCGTCAACCCCACCTCCGCGTTCAAAAGCTACACCCGGCTGAGCCAGGGGCTCGACATGGCCATCGCCAATTACAACTCCCTGGGGCTCAGGATTACCTTCGCGTGGGGCCCGACCACCGGCTGCACCGCGAACATCACCGCCCAGACCACGTCTGGCACCGGCGGCTCTGCTGGCTTCCCCTCGGGCGGCCTTCCCTACGGAGTCATCAACATCGGCACAGGACTGAACAGCTTCAGCGTCGACGTGAACGAGCACGTCATCACCCACGAACTGGGCCACACGATTGGGATGCGGCACTCGGACTTCTACGATTCCAGCATCAGCTGCGGGAGCGGCGGCAGTGGAGTGCCTCCCCCGTTCAGTCCCATCCCCGGGACTCCATCCGCGGCCACGCCGGGCGGGTCGCTCATGAACACCTGCCCACCGCCCACCCCGACCGGCGAGTTCACCAGCTCTGACCGCACTGCGTTGCAGTACCTCTACTGAGCCAGACTGGCGCCAGGACGAGGAACATGGGGGCGGCCCGGGTCGCCCTTCTTCAGCTCCCTCCTTGATTGCATGAAGCAGTCCGTTCACACTGTCCGAGTAAACAGCTAAAGCCGGGAGTGAGAGCCATGATGAAGCAGACCTTCCTCGCAGGTGTGGTGGCGCTGGTGCTGTTGGGCTGTGGCTCGGTCGGCAACGAGCCGCCAGAGGCGGGCGCGGAGGCGCTCGGCGCGGACGAGGCGGCCCTGACGACGTATCCCAGCTGTTGTTCCGCCATTCCCGGCTCCGGCTACACCGAGGCCTTCTGTGACTCGGTGGCGTACTCGCCCGGCCGCTGCAACCAGGTCTGGAGCGGCACCGCCTGCCAGTGGTCGAACACGGCCTGCCCGGTGACGTGCTGCCAGCCCAAGAGTGGCAGCACCGTGCCCTGGAACTACTGCAACCCGTATGCAATCTCCGCTGACCGCTGCAACCAGGTCAACGGCGGTACCACCTGCAACTGGACCTGCTGAGCAGGAAGCACCTCGAAGGGCTCGGCGCGCACCGAGGTGTTTCTCGTGTGCGTGCCGAGCAGGCGCCAGCCGGAGGGATGTCGTTCAGTAGCCCAGGTCCCGCGGATGAGCAGCCGCTCGCCCTCTACCCGGTCTTCGCCGCGGCGAGCGCCTCCGCGCCCGCCACCTGGGCTTCACCGCCGGGCTGACGGCACGGGCTCCCCTCTCTCGCCGTACCTCAGGAGAAGCGACGATGAGCAGACTCCTCCCCTGGAAGTCCCCACTGATGGCGCTCGGTACCGCGGTGATGCTCGCCGCATGCGGAGGCGCCGAGCCGGAAAGCGCCATTCCCACGGCGGATGAGCCGTCCGCGACGGCAGAAGTCCAGGCCATGGGCCCCACGACGTGTGACCCGGCGAGCTACTGCCGGGTGCCGACCCAGCACGTCCGGTGCGCGGACGGCTTCATCATGTACGCCTACAGAACCAGCGATGGCTGGTGCATCGAGCAGGACATCTGCGTCGGGCACGGCGGCCCCCTCATCTGCCCGCTGCGCCCGGACTGAGCCTCCCTGCCCGCGCGCCCGGACTCCCGGGCACGCGGCACTCGCACCTGGGCCGCCCGGCGTCACTTCCCGGCGCGATGGGCCGCCTCCAGCGTGGGCAGCATTCCGGGTAACTTGAGGCCATCGAAGTTCTCTTGAGACTGACTGTCATCGAGATGAACGCACATCTTCGGCCAACGCTTCAGGCACCGCTTCAAATACGTACTCACGACGGCGGTGGAGTTGTAGAGCGACAGCAAAATTGACCCCCTCCCCGGGCCTGAAAACCAGGGAGGGAGTCAGCAATGGGAGAGACGGCAGTAGTAGCCCTTCGCTCGACAGCGGAGGAGTCGATGGTCGAGCAGGAGGTCGTGCGGCGGATGCGCGCATTGGCGGAGGCGGGCTGGGGCCACAAGTGCATCGCGCACGAGGTGCGCCTGGCCGCGCTCGCGCACCGACTATCGGGTGCCTTTCGTCCACGCCCAGGCCGCCACGCGCCACCCTTCCGCGGTCTTCCGCAACGCGACCGTAAACACCGCTCCGGACTGCGTGACCTTCGTGCCGTTCAGGTCGAATGTCATGGTCGCCGGCAGGACGACATAGGCAGTATCGCCGGTGACCTCGTTGTGTAGCGGCTCCCCAACACTGACGAAATAGCCGGAAGCACCGTGTCCCTTGCCTTCGCTCAGGACGTCCCTGTACCAGTCCTGAGTCGCCGTCGGCCCCTGCCAGACGTGCGGCGCCATGCCGTCGAGAATCTGGCCAGGGACAGAGAACGTCGCTGCCATTGCCTGCACGTCACCTCGGTTGAATGCATCGAGGTATTGGTGCACCGCCGCCCATGGAGTCTCTGTGCCCATGTGTTTGCCCTCCCGTTTGCCCCTCCGCGAGGCCGAGTTCTACGGAGCCAGCGCTCGCAGAGGCATCGCGAAAGGCCGCCACGATTTGCGTGTCGTCCGCTGTCCGGAAGATGCCGGAGAGACGGACCCCATCTCCCGCGCGTTCGGTCTTCCATTCAGGAGCGGAGTTCGAACGAGGCATGCGGGCTGACCTGTCCATGGACGGGTTGGCTCGCGATCGCGCAGAGGCCAACCTGACCCATCATACGCAGGCGGCCAACCGAGACAAACTGCACCGGGGTCGCAGTGGACGCCGACAGGAAAACACTGGCCTACGCATCGGGCGAATGGGAGGCCAGTTGAGCCTGCCCCCAATGTGGGGGCAGCAGGCGGGTGCTGGCGTACTTGACTGCACCCGGTGGGGTGCGCGCCATTCCGCAGTCACGGCCAGAGAGCCGGATGACAAGGTCGTCATCAGGACGCTCGACATCTCGAAGCGTCCGGCCGACGCGACCCACAACATCTACGTGTCCGGCCAGGTGACGACGGTCCTCCGCTTCGAGGAAGACATGGACCCGGCCAGGACACAGTTCATGGGCTGGGAGGGCTGCTTCGAACCCCTTCTCTTGGGTAAAAGGAAGGTGGTGCTGGAGCCGCTCCGCGACCTCGGCGAAGAGGTGGGGCTGCCACTGCTTGTGACGCTCTCAGATGGAACCACGATTCCGTTTCTCGTCAGGCCACCGCGCCGTGAGCCGGGCGGGTGGACGGACCATCAGGTGAACGTGTTCAGGAGCGGTAGCAGCTACAACGCGGTGCTCTCCTCGCTTCACGACTCAATCAAGCGGGAGCGTGAGCTCAGCCAGGAGAATGAGCGACTCAAGGCGGAAGAGAACTCGGTGGACCACGCCTTGGCGACGCTGCTCGCCAACGGCGAGGTGAAGAAGACGCCATTTCGCAGTGCGAAGACCTTCCGCTCGAAGAACCAGGACATGGACATGGTTGACTGGTGGAGTGTCGCTGCGCCCGGATGGCACTCCGGGGCCGCAGGAGTGCTCCTCGGATGCCAGGTTGGTGATGCGGGCGCTCAAGCTCCAAGTGGGGGATGCCGCCCTGGTAGAGCTGGGGCAGGTCTGGACCGCGGGGCCGCAGGTCGTCATCCGGTACTACGAGGCCCACCCGCCGGACAGCGAGAAGCTCGCCATCTGCGCGGTGGCCCGGCTCAGCTACGACCAGATGCGGAAGCTGCCCGAGTCGAAGCCTGGAACGGCCATTCTCGAAGGCTCCTTCGCCTCCGCCTACGTCGTGGACTCCTTCCGGTAGCAGATTGCGAGGGTAGCGCTGCCCAAGGGCCCGTCACCCCCGGTGCACATCCCGGAACGCGAGCATGGCTCCCAGCCGCTGCTCCCGTTCCGGGTCGAAGCCGCAGGTGGCATCCCAGGTGGGCGGGTTCTCGTACGTTCCAAAGGGCATGGCCCTTCGCGCGCATCTGCTCTTCGAGCCGCTCGCCGAGCGTGCCCGGGCCGAGGTCGCGCTGCTGGAGCGGCTCGAACGCAAGCTCACCCGCGCCTCGCTCCCCGCTCAGCGCATGAACCGGCTGAGCACAGCGAAGTCGTCCTGCGCGTGTCCCGCCTGGAGGGCCTTCTGGAAGAGCCGGTCGAAGGCCTCGGGCATCTCGCGATGAAGCCCCCGCTCCCTGCAGAGCTCCAGCAGGTGTCGCAGCGCCCCATGATGTATTTCGAGCGTCGCCAGCGTCGTCGCGTCGCTGCCGAAGCGGCCCTGCTGCACGCGCATCAGGACATCCGTCACGGCGCCCTCCACCACGGGCGAGGTGGCCTTCACGTAACCCATGAAGGACTCCAGGGGCACCTTCTCCGCCTCGCAGACGGCCGCGCCCTGGAGCACGCCGAACATCGCGCCCCACAGGTACACGAGCAGCGCGCTGTCGAGCGCGGCGGCGTGGCCCACGTCGGCGCCCACGTGCTGCGTATTCCCCCCGAGCGTGAGGAGGACGGGCTTGTACTGCTCGAACAGCTCGCTCGGGCCCGAGTAGAGGAGGGTACCCCCGGGCTGGCCGATGAAGTCCGGCGTCCCCATGATGGCGCCATCCAGGTAGGGGATTCCGTGCTGCCGCGCCCACGTGGCCTGCTCCCGCGCCTGGCTCGGTGAGCCGGACGTGAGCTGCACCAGCAGCTTCCCACGCAGGGCGCGCGTCACCTCATCCGGCCGGAGCAGCGAGTCACTCGTGCCGTAGTCATTCACGTTCACCACGACGATGTCCGCGGCGGCCACGGCATCCCGCACCGTCGCCGCGATGCGGGCTCCCTGCGCGGCCAGGGGCTCGCACTTCGCCCGCGTGCGATTCCAGATGTCGACACCGTACCCCTGCTTCAGGAAGGCACTCACGAGCGCGGAGCCCATGCGCCCCACGCCCAGGACAGCGATTGCTGGTTTCATGTCGGTTCTCCTCAATGTGTGAATGAAGTGCTACCTACGCGTGCGGCGTGGCGACCTGGGTGAGTCCCCCATCCACGGGCAGCTCGGCCCCGGTGGTGAAGGTGGCCTCGAAGGCGAGGAACAGCGCCGCCCGGGCGACCTCCTCGGGCGTGCCGATGCGCCTCATGGGCGTGGTGTCGTTCCCCTCCTTCTCGAAGGCCGCCAGCTCCTCCGGGGACGCGCCATCGACGCCCATCGTCGGCGTCTTGATGAAGCCCGGGCTCACCGCGTTCACCCGGATGCCCCTCGGCAGCAGCTCCGAGGCGAGCCCTTGAGCGAACGACCGGAGCGCTGCCTTGGAGCCCGAGTAGACGCTCATGCCGGGAATGCCCGTCACATTCGCCACGGAGGTGGTGAAGACGAACGAGCCGCCCTCCTTGACGAGCGGGGCCAGGCGCTGCGCCGTGAAGTACGCGCCCTTGGTGTTGATGTCGAACGTCTGGTCGTACACGGCCTCGGTGACGTGCTCGAACATTCCCAGCCGCGCGAAGCCGGCGTTGATGAACACGAAGTCCACCCGGCCGAGCTTCTCCTCCACCGTCCTTGCCAGTGCGTCGATGTCGGCGAGGCTCGCCGTATCCGAGCGCACCACGTGCGCCCGGGGCCCGAGCTCACGCCGCGCCACCTCCAGGGTCCTCTCGTTCCGCCCCGTGAGGAGCACCTCGGCGCCGCCGTCGAGGAGCGCCTTCACGGTGGCCAGTCCCATTCCCTGCGTCCCGCCGGTGACGACTGCCTTCTTGCCTGCGTACCTGCCCATGGACTTCTCCTTGGTGACGCGGCAATGAATAGGGAGGACGCCCGCGGCGGTCGCACACGTTCGGACGCGCGGTGAGCACGTTCGGACGGCGGCAGCGGCCACCCGGCGCTATGTCCCGGGCGGAATGTGGAGGAGGGCAAAGGCATGGACAGGGAGAAGCAGACCGCGAGCGTGCTGGACTCCGTCGACCCCGGTTTCCTGCTGGCGTCAGGAGGGGACGGGCCACGCGCCCGGCTCGGGCTGCGCGTGGAGTTCCAGACGGCCGGGCCCGGGGAGATGTCGCTCGAGGCCGAGCCCGACCACTGGCTCAAGATTCACGCCGGGACGCCCCTACGGGGCGCCTGCCGCTTCCACCGCTTCGTCTACACCCAGGGCGACATCGACCTCTGCCCGGCCGGGACGTCGGACGTGTGGGAGACCCAGGATGCGAGCGCCTCCGTGCTCATTCGGCTCTCCCCCGCGCTCCTGCGGCGCGCCGCGGAGGACATGGGGCTGAACCCCGACCGCGCCGGCCTGGAGCCGCGCCACCAGTTCAGGGACCCGCAGATTGAGCACATCGGCTGGGCGCTCGACGCGGACCGCAGGGCCGGCCATCCGGGCGGGCTGCTCTACAGCGAGTGCCTGGGCCTGGCGCTCTCCGTCCACCTGCTGGGCCGCTACCCCGCGCCCCTCGAGCGCGAGCGTGGCCTGTCGAAGCCGCAATTGCGCCGCGTGACGGAGTACATCGAGGAGCACCTGGACCAGAACCTCTCCCTGGCTCGGCTGGCCGGAGTCGCCAGCGTCAGCGCGTCGCACCTGAAGACGCTGTTCAAGCGCTCCACGGGGCTGCCGGTGCACGAGTACGTCGTGCAGCGCCGCGTGGAGCGCGCCCGGACCCTGCTGCAGCGGGGTGGACTGTCCGCCGGTGAGGTGGCGCTCGAAGCGGGCTTCTCGCACCAGAGCCACATGGCGCGGTGCATGCGTCGCGTCCTCGGGGTGACGCCCACGGCGGTGATGCGCGGCGCGCGCGCACGGTGAGCTTCAGAACCGTCCTTGCAGTCCGAAGCTCGCACCGCCGGAGCCCACGGAGACCGCTGGAGTCACGCCAACCGACGTCGGAGCCTTCGGCGCGGAGTCGGTCAACTCATAGCCTATGATGGTGAACACGGGAGCAGTCGCGAGCAGCAAGGCGCCCAGGTCCTTGGCCCCCAGCAGGTGCGCGGCTCCGGCGGAGGCGACCGACACGCCCAGCCCACCAAAGGCCGCCGCGAGACTGCCATTGCCTCCCGCCTTGCCTCCGCCCCACGCCACGCCCAGCGGCAGGCCGACACCCAGTCCCGCGCTGCCTCCTACGATGGCGCCGAACATGAGGCACAGGCCCGATTCGTTCTGGTGGGAGCTATTCCCTTCACACAGCCCGAAGCCCAGCAGCCCCCCGCCCAACGCACCCGCCGCCCCCAGTCCCAGCGAGGTGAGCAGTCCGCCTCCGAGCTCGGCCCCCACGCGGACCACTCCGTGACGCCGCACGGGCGCGGGGTCGGCTGTCCCGGCATCGAGAGCGGTGGTTCCGCCTTCGACCACGAGCGGAGGGTCCGTGGGCGCCAGGACCGGCCACTGGGAGAGCGGAGTGCCTTCGGGCACCACGTCCGACGGATGTGAGGACTGGGCGGAGGCGGGCACGGCGAGGAGCAGCAGGAGCAGGGGCGCACATCCCAGCCAGGTGAGCGGGAAGGGGCGCCGGTGGAGTTCCACGTTGGAAGGCATGCCCCGGCGGACTGCAAGCAGGGCGCCATGCACGTCCCCGCGCCAGCCGCGTCTCCTCCCGTGAGGCGCGCTGCACGCGCTGTGAATCCCCCTGCACAGTCCCGGGCCGGGAGCGGGGAGGGGCGCGAAAAGCTCCGCGCATAGGATGCTCGGGCGGGCCCTCCCGGCACCGCTCACACCCCGAGGAAGCAATGCGCTCGAAGCTCTTGATGTCCTGTCTCGCGTGGCTGTGTGTCGCCACCGCCTGCGGTGAAGTCTCCGAGGGGAGCGCCACGGAAGCGCCCTCCACCGGAGAGAGCACCCAGGCCGTGCTGTACCCGCCGCCCGTGCCCGCCAGCGGCAACATCCTGGACAGCACCACGTACATGGGCCCGCTGGCGCTGCCCGGCTCGGTGCAGACCCAGTTCACGATGAACCCGCAGTACTTCTCCTTCAGCTTCCAGGCGCAGGCCGGTGCGCAGGTGAAGCTGGAGGTGACACACCTGGGCAGCAGCATGTACCTGGACACGGGCCTCTTCGTGTACGGGCCGAAGCAGGCCAATGGCAGCTACGGCACCCTGGCGCTCGCCCAGGATGATGACGCCGGCTACGGCCAGCTGAGCAAGATTGCCGCGCTCGCGCTCACCCAGGGTGGCGAGTACCTCGCGGTGGTGAGCACCGGCACGGGCGCGGGCAAGCAGTTCCGCCTCCAGCTCGACTGCCTCAACGGCCTGTGCCCGCCGTCGCCCGCGCCGTCCAGCTACACGCTCGCGCTGAATCCCCTGCCGTACCCGCCCGGCGTCCAGGCCATCATGGACTTCGCCTACGACGCCTGCGAGGGCGCGTGCACGGGCTGGCTGCGCATCTACGACTTCCCCTGGTACTTCACGGGCGAGCCCACGCTGGAGATGGCCCGCCGCGCGGTGGAGCGCCAGTCCTACTTCGATGACTTCGCGTACGCGCGTGGCACCACGCTGCCCTATGCGCAGTGGGAGCCGCGCATCGCCCCCGCGTACCGCGACCTGCACCTGGAGTTCCTCACCACGTACTGGAACGGCACGGAGACGGTGACGGTGGCCGTCTACGAGGGCGGGAGCATGTACTCGAACCACGACCTGTACGTGGTCCTCTTCCCTCAGTCGCACAAGGTCATGGTGTACGAAGAGGACTACTACCTCTGAGTCACACCCCCTGAGCGGAAACTTCCCGCCAGGGGCTCGCGGTCCACACGGCCCGCCGTGCTGGACCGCGCGTCCGTGCGCCGTCGGAGCCTTCATTTATCAGGTTCGGGGAAACTTCCGGTCCGCGGTTCCCGACAACCCAGGTGCAAAAGCAGTCAGACGTCCGGCGCCCCACGCCGCCGTGCTCGTGCGCCTCGCCGCGCGCGTGTCCCCCCCTCGCGTGACTGACACCTGGAGTCCCCCCTGATGCGCCCGACAAGGATGATGTGGAGCACCGCGCTGCTGTCCGCTGGCCTGCTGCTGGCCTCGTGCGGTGGCAACCCCGAGGAGACCCCGCTCGCGACTCCCGAGGTGGACGCCACCGAGCTGAGCACCTCCGCCGCCGAGCTGAACTCGCCCATCTATGACCGGGCGCGGGCCTACGCCGCCGCCAACCCCACGCGCGACGGCGGCACGTGGGACCAGTGGTGCGGCTCGCTGATGTGGCGCTTCGGTCAGCTCCCCGAGTCCTCGGCGAGGCCCTCCGCCATCCAGGCCTACTACGCGTCCACCATCGTCTCGACGGACGCCTCGCGGGCCCTCACCGGTGCCTTCCACTGGTGGGACATCGGCTCGTTCGGCCACGTCGGCGCCGACCTCAACGGCGGTGGCTCGGTGGTCTTCATGGCCACCCGCAAGCTCTCCCAGTCCTGGGGCGACGCCATCGGCATCAACAGCGTGTCTGGCTATTCGAGCGCGTCGGGTGCGCGGTATCTCGGTTGGTCCATGGACTACGCCGGTGGCCGCATCGCTGGCGGCGGCTCTCCGCCTCCTACCGGTGGCTCACTGCCCTGGACGACGACGGAGCAGGACGGCATCCCCGGCGTCATCTATTACAAGCGCATCCAGACGGTGGGCCGGCGCGACTTCGGTTACACGGGCCCCATCGACGGAATCACGGGCCCGAACACGGAGAAGGTTCGCGTGCGGATTACCGCGCGGGAGCTGAACCGCCGCGGCGGGCCGCGCACCTCCGCGCAGGAGGATGGGATTCCGGGCAGCATCTACTGGACTCGCGTGCAGACGGTGGGCCGGAGCTTCGGCTACACGGGCCCTATCGACGGCATCCCCGGCCCGAACACCTACAAGGCCGAGCACAAGATCTGCGCGTACGCGGTGAACCGGGCCTTCTAAGGTTTCGAAGGGCATCCCGGAGGAGAACCCTCCGGGACTCTTCAGTGCCTTACCTGAACCCCTTGGAGACAGAACCCGGGGTGCATCCTGGCCATGCTGGCGTCTCCCATGGGGTATGCCTGCGGCGCCCAGGCTCCTGCTCGGCGCTCCATGCCCGGTCGCACGCAGGTCGAGACGGTTCTATGGGAGGTGCCTGGTCAGGGAGATGTTCCGGATCTGGAAGTCATCCAGATTACTGGTTCCTCCGCAGTAGATCTCGATGGTGTTCTGCCCCGACTGGAACAGCCCGCTCTCGAACACCATGGACCGGCTCTGCCAGGACTCCGCGCTCTGCGTCGGAAGGGAGCGCGAACCTGCTCCGTTGATGACCACGCGGTTCGTGGAATTGTCCACGTCGAACAGGTCAAAATTCAGTTCCACGAAGGGCCCACGCGGGGCCTCGGTCAGGTTGAGGCTCAAGGTGAGCTTCCCGCCGGTGGGAGAGGGCACCTCCCAGTACGTGACGAGATCGTCACCCATGTGCTCGACCTGCGGGTGGATGCTGGTCGTGGTGGACGGGACGTGCACCATCTGGAGCGGACTCTCTCCAGTCGAGTACCGCACACTCACGGCGTACCAGAGGTCTCCCACGGGCTGGGCCGAGACGCTCTGGATGGTCGTGGTGGACTGGTTGTCCAGGAAGGCCATCTCCAGGTTCGAGAGAGTCCAATTCGCCGTGCTGTCGAAGCGCACTCCGTCCGTGCTTCTGCGGACGGCGTAACCGAGCACGTCCGAGCCTGTCGCAGGGGTCCACGACAGTCGGATGCCGTTGTTCGTCACCGAGTACGACAATCCGGACACCGGGGGACGGGAGTTGTTCGTCGCGTGCACCGAGGTCACCGACTCGATATCGGAACCTGGGGTGGAGGTGCTACTGGTCTTCGTGGACAGGTCCTCAATGCGGACATACCGGGCAGATGAAAGCCCCGTCCCGGCGATATCCAGAAGGCTGAAGGCCGAGCCGATGCCGACCAGTACGAAGCTGGCCGGGTCGGTACTATCGGAGATGAGGACGCGGAACTCCTCGTCGACTCCACCTGAGGCGCTGCCCAGCTCACGAATCTCGATATCGGGTCCGGTCCCATTCACAATGGGCGTATCACCCATGTCCAGCAGGATGTAGGCGCCAGGCCCTCCCATCGCGAGGTACTTGGAATCAGGTGCACCCAGCACGTCCAGCGGGTTCGCATTGCTATTGCCCGAGGTGCCATTCAGCACCACGGAATCGATTACCTGTTTGGCATAGGGCTCGGCGGCCAATGCTTGCCCTGCCATTCCCAGAAAAAAGACAAGGCCCGTGGCTGACTTCATCCACCACATTCGTTTCCCTTTCATTGAAGAACCGCTGGTTGAGAATAGTCTAGCATTGATTAGCGGACGTCGCTGCCTCCGGAGTGAAGGCACCCGGGGCCCGCTTCTTCGCGTATGCGTCGAGAGCAGGCCCCGAAGTCGTCTGTCAGTCCTGCACCCAGCGGAAGGTCACCCGGTCACCGCCGGTGAGCCGCTCGGAGAGGCCGTAGAGCGCGTACTTGTCCTCGTGGGTCGCGAAGATGCCCTTCGCCTTGCTGAAGACGAAGCGCGTGCCGGGGCTGGTGACGATGCTGGCCCACTGCGAGTTGGTGTTGCAGTTGTTGGTCGACGGGTAGGGCCAGTCGCACCACGAGCTGCCGTCCTGGTTCCACACGCGCCACGTCTCGCCACCGCCGATGATGGTGACCTGCTTCCACCAGGTCACGTCCGGGCCGGACTCAAGCCGGAACTCGACGCCATCCGACGCCGTGACGCCGTGCTCGATGGTGACGTTGATGATGTCCCCGTCCGGCAGCTCGACGCGGGCCGTGTACGGGACGACCTGCTTGTCACACGTGTAGCACATGTGCTGCGTGTCGCTCGGCGAGGTACAGCCGCTGCTGATGTACTCCGAGTAGTAAATGCCGTCGTATGCGCACTGGCTGCAGAAGTGGTTGTAGTAGCCGGTGACGCACTGGGCGAGATAGCGCGTGGTCGTCCGCTCCATGTCCGCCCAGGTGATGGTCGACACGGCCATGGCCGTGACGGTCCTTCCCTCGTCCTCCTGCTCCTGCTGGGGCTGGGGCTCGGGGCGCGTCGCCTCGGGGGTGGGGGCGGGAGTCGGGAGCTCCTGCTCGGGAGCGGGAGCGCACCCGGCGCCTCCCACGAGGCTGAAGCCGAGCACGGTCGAGACAAGCCAGTTCCGCATCTGCATGATGAGTGTCCTCGCTGAAAGCGCCTGAAGCAGGCGGCGCGCGCGGCTGCGCACGCGAAGGGGAGTCGAGTGATTCCGTTTTGGATACGTAGGCCTGAAAAAAGCTGGCTACGCGTCCCGCTGATTTTCCGGATGCGCACGGAATCAGCCCGGTCCCCACGTTCCCCGACTTCAGGCGCCCCGCCCGCGCGCCTCAGTGCTGGTGTCCCATCCGCACCTCGACGCTCGGGTGCGCGGAGGCGAAGGCGCGCAGCTTCTTGAAGCTCTCCGCGCCGCGCGGGCCGTCCAAGGTGAAGGTGCCGGGCTCCACGTCGTGCTCCCAGCCCCAGCGCGTGTGGCTGGCGTCACCCACCAGCAGCACCGGGCCCTTGGTGGAGCGCACCAGGTACGCGGTGCTGCCGGGCGTGTGGCCGGGCACCCAGAGCGCAAACACCGAGCCGTCTCCGAAGATGTCGACCGCGCCGTCGAAGAGGCCGTTGGCCTCGGCGGCGTAGGTCCACTCGGACAGCGCGGGCTTGCCCTCCAGCGCGCGGTCGGTGCTGCCCTGCACGGCGGCATGGAAGACGGCGCGGGCCGATGTCTCTCCCGGGCCGGAGTACACGGGCGTGCCGCGGGGCACGTCGGCCATGCCCATGACGTGGTCCAGGTGCAGGTGCGTGAGGAAGACGCCCGCCAGGGGCTGGGGCTGCTTCGCCAGCCACTCGCCGAGCGGCGCGTGCACCTTCAGCTTCTCCATGTGCATGGCGCTCCGGACGAGCCCGCTCAGCGCCGACTTCTCGGGCGCGTCGCGCAGGGCCGTCTCCACGCCGGTGTCGACGATGAACAGCCCCCGCTGCGGGTGGCGGAGGGCGTGGAAGAAGACCTGCACGGGCTCGTCCCCGTCCTGGAGCCCCGCGGACTTCGCGGTGGGGTGCTTCAGGTTGACGAGGCCGCCGCGCTCCACCGCCCAGTCGGCGGAGTTCACCGTCTCCAATTCCACGGGGCCGGGCTGGCCCAGCAGGGCGACCAGGTCCGTCGTCGGGCGGGCCTCGCCGAGCGCGGACTTCTGGGTGTCGTGCGAACTGGCGGCGAAGCCCGCGACTCCGGCGATGGCGAGGGAGCCGGCGAGGACGGCGGCGAGGGAGAGGGCGAGGTTCCTGGGGCGCATGGGGCTTGGCTCCGTTGCTTCGAGACACCCGGAAGGTAGCGATGTCAGAATGCATGGAAAACGGCGAAGAAGGCATGGGGTCATGCATTCATGGATATCTCCTGGGATGACGCGCGGTTGTTCCTGTCCATCGCGGAGACGGGCAGCTTCAGCGGCGCGGCGCGGCAGCTACGCATCGGCCAGCCCACGGTGAGCCGGCGGCTGGCGGCGCTGGAGTACGCGGTGGGGGCCACGCTGTTCCGGCGGAGCGTGGACGGCGCGGCGCTGACGGCGGCGGGGGAGCGGCTGGTGCTGCCGGCGAAGAAGATGGCGGAGTGGGCGGGCGAGCTGCACCGGGTGGCGGAGTCAGCGGACAACTCGCCGCGCGGCCTGGTGCGGGTGACGGCGAGCCCGTACGCGAGCTTCGACTTCCTGGCGCCCTTCGGCGCGTTTGTCGCCCAGAAGCACCCGGGGCTGCGGCTGGAGGTGCTGTCGGCGATTCAGTACCTGGACCTGGCGCGCGGCGAGGCGGACCTCGCCCTGCGCTCGAAGCCGCCGACGAACGCGGACCTGAAGCTCGTCTACACGCTGGAGACGCACAACGCCGTCTTCGTCGCGAAGTCCCTCAAGGCGAAGCTGCCGAAGAAGCCGACGCTCCAGCAGGTGCCGTGGGTGGCGTGGGCGCCGCCGTTCGAGGCGGTGACGCCCAACCCGCAGCTGGAGTCCCTCATCCCGGGCTTCTCACCCGTCTTCACCGCGGACAACTACCTGGTGATGCTGGCGGCGGCGGAGGCGGGCGTCGGGGCCATGGTGATGGCGAACCTCACCCATCGCTTCAGCCGGGACAGGGGACTGGTGCCGCTGGACCTCGACCTGGGGCCGTACTCGAAGGGCCAACTGCACCTGGTGTGCGCGAAGTCGGCGCTGGACATTCCCCGGGTGCGCAAGGTGTCGGAGCTGCTGGTGGACGAACTGGAGCGCACGAAGCGACGGTGAGCGGCCCCGGCACTGGACCCGGCGCCGCCGCGGCGCTAGGAAACCCTCATGCCTACGCTCAAGGGAAAGACGCTCTTCATCACTGGCGCCAGCCGGGGAATCGGCAAGGCCATCGCGCTCCGGGCCGCCCGGGATGGCGCCAACATCGTCATCGCCGCCAAGACGACCGAGCCGCATCCGAAGCTGCCCGGCACCATCTACACGGCCGCCGAGGAAATCGAGAAGGCCGGCGGCAGGGCGCTGCCCTGCATGGTGGACATCCGCGACGAGCAGCAGATTGCCGCCGCGGTGGCGAAGGCGGTGGAGACGTTCGGCGGCATCGACATCCTGGTGAACAACGCCAGCGCCATCAGCCTGACGGGCACGCTCGAGACGCCGATGAAGCGGTACGACCTCATGCACGGCATCAACACGCGCGGCACCTTCGCGTGCTCGCAGGCGTGCATCCCCCATCTGAAGAAGTCCAGCAACCCGCACATCCTCAACAACTCGCCGCCGCTCAACATGGAGGCGCGCTGGTTCGCGCCCCACGTCGCGTACACCATGGCCAAGTTCGGGATGAGCATGTGCGTGCTCGGCATGGCGGAGGAGCTCAAGTCGGACGGCATCGCCGTCAACGCCATCTGGCCTCGCACCGTCATCGCCACCGCGGCCGTGCAGAACCTGCTGGGCGGCGAGGAGACGATGCGCGGCAGCCGCTTCCCTGAAATCATGGCCGACGCGGCCTATGCCATCCTCACGAAGCCGAGCCGCGAGTTCACCGGCAACTTCTGCATCGACGAGGAGGTACTTCGCGCCGAGGGCGTGACGGACTTCTCCAAGTACCAGGAGCCGGGCGCGGAGCTGCTCCCCGACTACTTCCTCTGAGGCCTCCGGACGCGGCGCGCTCGCGGGCCCACGCCCGCGAGCGTGGGCCTCAGTCGATGGCGGGCTCGCCGAAGACGGACACCTCTCGCAGGCGCGAGAACTGGCCGACGCCCGTGCTCCCGTCCGAATACCTGGCCGTCAGCCACAGCCGGAGGCGACTCACCGCGGGCGCCTCCGCCGCGAGCGCCACGTCCAGGTACAGCTCCTCCGCGGCCTGCTCGGCCGGGTCGTCGACGTAGGGGGCGGGCACGGAGGTGCCGAAGGGGGGGAACGGCGCGCTGTCTCCCAGCGGCAGCCAGGTCGTTCCGTCCACGGAGCCCTCCACGTGGAGCACATCGCCAAGGCTGTCGAGTCCCCGCAGGATGACCCGCCGGGGCCGCACGGGCTCCTTCAGCAGGATGAAGAGCTCCTCGGGCAGGCTCTCCTTACGGGTGCCCACCCGGGCAAGCGTGAGCCGGCCATCGGTGAAGGGGCACGGCTCGAGCGGGCCTGACTTCAACGCGCAGCCCGCGCCACGGCTGGCGGGCACCTGGCCGGCGAAGGGCAGCGGCACCGGAGGCGACTCGGAGACGGCGTTGTAATACAGCGTGTTCTTGAACCAGACGCGGGCGCCCTTCGACACGGCCTGCACTCGGGCCTGGGTGGTGAAGTCCTCCGCCAATTCCGGCGTCAGCCAGGGCGCATCGCTGCCCGCGAGGACCTTCCAGGCCACCCCGTCCTGGCCTTGAAGCAGCACGAAGTACTCCGGCTCCGGAATGTCCGCCGTGGGGACCACCGGCTCCCAGTCCAGCCGGACGCCGCCCGCCTCGTCCACGGTGCGCGCGTGGCTCTCCCAGGGGCGCAGGGGCGGCAGGTCCGCGTCCAGCGTGGCCTGGAACGAGAGAAAGTCCTTCCCGCCATCCTCGCGCGGCAGGTGGAGCTGGAAGGCGGTGACGTCCGTCCACGGGTGCGGGTGGTCCAGGCCGTCCGCGCCCACGTCGCGTGCGTTGAGCCGGTGGAGGAAGAGCCCCTCCGCGTCCGGCGTCACCCCGGCCCACGGCTCGTACCGGGTGGAGAAGACCTCGCTCCCGAACTCGTTGAGGCGGAAGTCCACCTTGCGCGGGCGCAGCAGCGAGAGCGGCCCTCCGCGCCAGGGGCTTCCGTCGGCCTGCAGCACGGTGCCGGACAGGTAGATGGGGTCATCGGGCTCCAGCGCGCAGCCCCCCAGGGCCACGCAGAGCGGAAGCAGTCGGTGAAGGCGCATGGTCAGAAGGTCCCCTTCACGCCGAGGGTGGGCAGAATCACGGGCAGGCCGATTTTCGACTTCTTCAGCCCCACGGGCTGGCCGGGAGGCGCCTCGTAGCCGTACTCGTAGGAGACGACCTCGCTGCGCGCGGTGATGTTGAAGACGTCCAGGTACGCGTCGAGCACGAAGCGGTCGAACACCCAGCTGTGCGAGGCGCGCACGTCGAGGCGGAAGAAGGCGGGCAGCCGGTCCACCGACTCGCGGTCCACGGGCATCCACTCCTCGTTGCCCTCGGCGTCGTTGCCCGGGCGGCGGGTGCGGTAGCCGAACTGGCCGCTCTCCGGCCGGCCGGTGTTGAAGTGCGCCACCGCGCCCACCGTGGCGAAGGCGAAGCGGTAGCTGAGCGCGGCGTTGACCGAGTGCGCCTGCTCGAAGACATAGGGCAGGTAGCCCTCCGCCTGCTCCAATTCCTCGCCCTGGGGCCCCAGCCGAGAGTAGCGCTCGAAGCGACGGCTCTGGTTGAAGCCATAGGTGAGCCAGCCGAACCAGCGGCGCCCGAGCGGCCGGCGCACCATCAGCTCCACGCCGTAGGAGTAGCCACGGCCCTCGACGTCCTCGGCCTCCAGGCCGCGGCGGCGCACGTTGCTCACCACGTCCTCGAAGTTGAACTCCAGCGTGCGCGACAGCCGGTTGAAGTAGGCCTCGGCGGAGACCTCCAGCTCCGGGTCCGGCCGCCACTCCGCGCCCGCGGAGAGCTGCACCGCGCGTTGCAGGCCCCGCTCCAGCGCGAGCATCTCCCCCGCGGGCACCGGCAGCAGCACCGTCGCGGGCTGGTGGTAGAGGCCCGTGCCGGCCTTGAGGGTGAGCGCGTCGGTGAGCAGGTGCCGCACCGCGAGCCGGGGCTCCACCGCGACGTGCGTGTCGAGCCCGAAGCCGTGGTAGCTGTCCAGGCGCAGGCCCGGCACCAGCGTCCAGCGCGCGGCGGGCCTCAGGGTGAGCTGCGCGCCCACGCCCGCGAAGGTGGCGAGGATGCCCGGCCGGCTGAAGGCATCCCTGCCGTCGACGGGGCCCACGGGACGGAGGACGCCGGTGGCCACCACGTCCGCGCTCCGGCGCTCGAGCTGGCCGAAGACCTCCAGCGTCAGCGCGGAGGACAGCTCGCGCGTGTAGCCCGTGCGCAGCGTCACGCCGCCCTGCCGCAGCTCATAGGTGCCGGGGTTGTCGGCCCCGGAGGCGAAGTGCAGGCCGAGCCGGTCATACCCGAGCGTCAGTCCCACCTCCGCCTCGCCCCCGGCGAAGGGGTGCCGGCCGCGCAAGTCCAGGCGGTGGAAGAGCAGCGCCACGCCGCCGGCATCCTGCTCGGGGATGCGCGCGGACAGGCCCACCGCGTCCGACGTGCCCAGCGCGAGCAGCCGCACCCGGCCCTCGCCCACGCGCTGCTCCACGCGGGCCTGATAGTCCCAGTAGTCGGCGTAGAGCTTGGGCTCGCCCGGGTCCGTGTAGGTCGTTCCGTCGGAGGCTGTATAGGAGGAGGGGCCGTTGACGCTGTTGGCCACGCGCGTGACGACGAGCCCGGTGTAGCTGATGCGGGCCGCGGCGGTGATGGTGGTGCCCGAGTCCGGAAGCGGCACCTCCAGGAAGACGCCGCTGTTGATGAGGTCCACGTACGCGCTGCCGCGCACGCCGTCCTCGCGAGGCCGGCTCACGTGCGCGTCCACCGCGCCGCCGAGCAGGCTGCCGTAGCGGGCCGAGGGCACTCCCACCTGGAAGTCGAGCGTGTCGATGAAGTCTGGATGGACGACGGCGTTGCCCACGAGCAGGTGGTAGAGGAAGGGCACGCGCACGCCGTCCACGAAGAAGGCGCTCGCGGAGGGCTGCACGCCGCGCACCACGGGGTAGGAGAGGCCCGAGGCCAGCGTCGTCACGCCGGGCATCAGCATGACGACGCGGAACGGGTCGCCCATGGTGCCGGGCACCTCGCGCAGCTCCTGCTCATGGAGGGTGATGCGGGAGACCTCGGTGCGGGGCCGGTCGCCGCGCACCACCGTCTCGTAGGGGTTCACCGACAGCGGCGCCAGCGCGTAGAGCACCTCCAGTTGCTGGCGCTCCTCCAGCGTCTCCTTGAGGAACAGCAGCTGGTGGCCCGGCGCGGTGACCTTCAGCTCCGAGGTGCCGGGGGGCAGCTCGAGGCGGAAGCGGCCCTGGGCGTCTGTCTCCGCGGTGGCCTCGCCCGCGCGCACGGTGGCGCCTGCAATCGGCTTGCGGGTGCCCTTCTGCCGCACGCGGCCGGTGAGCAGCGCGCGAGGGCCGGGCGCGGCGGGAGGCTCGAAGCGGTAGGAGTAGGGCAGGCGCACCGCGACGGGCGTGCCTCCGGAAGTCGCGGGGTGGAAGCGCAGGCGGCGGGCGGCGTCCAGGGCGGCCGTGGCCAGCTCGGGAGGCGCGTCCCCGATGACGAGGGTGGCTTCGGTGACGTCGCCGGCCTCGCTGACGGTGAGCTCCAGCTCCACCACCACGGGCACGGTGAAGGCGAAGCCGTCCGGCACGCGTGCGGGAGCGTCCTCGCGCAGGGTGGGCGGCACGAGCGGTGGGGTGGCGTCCGTGGGCGTCTCAGGCCGTGCGTCGTCGGCAAGGGCCTGTCGGGCTGCGAGCGCTGGGGAGGCGGAAATGCCAAGGGCAAGCGCGAGGAGAAGGAGTCTGGGTCGCGTCATCATCGGAGGCGGGGCGAAGGCAGGGGCATAGGACGCTGGCCGCCGTCCTGGTGATCAATCTTCTTTCCAGTCCCGCTCCCCGCCCCCGGACGCTGGGTGAAGCGGCGAGGGCTCAGGTGGGACGGGTACCGAGGCGCCGCGCGCAGAAGGCATCCATCGCCGTGGACGCGAGCACGGAGCCGAGCGCGAGTCCCACGTGGCCCTTCCGCGGACTGCCCTTGAGGGCACTGCCCAGGCCGGCCAGGTCCATGAAGTCTCCGCCCACGCGCGACCAGGCTAGCGGGGCAGCGCGCGAGGGCCACAGCAGGAAGCCCACGCCCACGGCGATTTCCCGCAACCCGAAGGTCCGCAGCACCCGGGTGTGCTTCTCCATACCCAGGAAGCGGGCGAGCGCCTGAGGTGCAATCAGCTCCGACAAGCCCACCGCGATGCTGAACCAGCCCAGTCCCCGTGCCAGCGTCTTTGCTTTCATTGCGTGCTCCTCCTCCCAGGGTGTGCGGGCCCGCCCGCCTTTGCGGGCGCGGGCCACGCCAGGGAAAGATGGGGCTGGTGCCCGTGAGGGGTGAGGGTCTCCCCTGATGGGTGGAAGGGCAGGCGAGCCGCCGTCCGAGGCACCTGCCGGTGACGCCCCCAGCCGTGGCCGGCCCGAGGCGAGCATGGCGGGAGGGCTTCGACCGGCGCGGCAGGTGAGGTAGGTACAGCGGGCCATGTCCACGCCGTACGCCCGACTCCTCCTGCTGGCCTGTGCCCTCCTCGTCACGGCCTGTCCGCGCTCCACCCGCGCCCCCATCACGAAGCCCGAGGAGGCGCTCGTTCCCGTCTCCCGCTCGCTGGAGCTGCGGGACGACGGCGAGCCCGCGGCGCTGCGGGCCGCCATCGCGCAGAGCGTGGTGTGGCTGCGGGCGAGGCCGGCGGACCAGCGCTTCGTCTACGGCCGGCGCGAAGTCACCGCCGCCGTGCTGCGGGCCGCGCTGGAGCGCCTGCACTCGCGCCTCCGCGACGGCATGACTCCCGAGGAGCTGTCGGCGCGGGTGCTCGAGGACTTCGAGCCGATGGAGGCCGCCGGAGGCGAGGACGGGCAGGTGCTGTTCACCGGCTACTACGAGCCCTCGCTCGACGCGAGCCTCACGCGGACGGACGAGTACACGGTGCCCATCCACGGGCTCCCGGAGGATTTGGTGGAGGTGCCGCTGGAGGCGTTCGCGGAGCGCTTCGCGGCGGAGCGCGTCTTCGGGCGGCTCGACGGGAAGAAGGTGGTGCCCTACTGGACGCGCAACGAGATTCGCGGCGGGAGGCTGCAGGGGCGGGGGCTGGAGCTGGCGTGGGCGAAGGACCCCGTGGCGCTCTTCTTCACGGAGGTGCAGGGGAGCGGCACGCTGCGGCTGCCCGACGGGAGCCAGCGCCGCATCGGCTACGCGGCGTCGAATGGCAGGCCCTACCGGAGCATCGGCTCGCTGCTCATCCAGGAAGGCGTCATCCCCCGCGAGGCCATGTCGATGCAGGCGCTGCGCTCGTGGCTGGCGGCGAACCCGGCGCAGTGCAGCCGGGTGCTCGACTTCAACGAGTCCTATGTCTTCTTCCGCTTCCTGGCGGGCGCCTCGGAGGGCTCGTTGGGGAGGCCGGTGACCCCGGGCCGCTCCATCGCCACGGATGCGCGGCTGTTCCCGAAGGGCGGGCTGGCCTTCATCCAGACGGAGCGTCCGGTGAAGCTGGCGGACGGCACGGTGCAGTGGAGGCCGCTGACGCGCTTCATGCTCAACCAGGACACGGGCGGCGCCATCCGTGGCGCGGGCCGGGTGGATGTCTACTGGGGCCCCGGCCCGGAGGCGGAGCTGTCCGCGGGGATGATGAAGCAGCAGGGCCGGCTGCTGTTCCTCGTCCCGCGCGCGGTGCCGGCGACTACTCACTGAGCTTCATGCTGAGGTGGACGGGCGTGGCGTTGGCGAGGTTGTCGCTGACGGGGCAGCGCGCCTCGACTTCGCTCTTGAGCTGCGCAATCGGGTCGGCGTTGGCGGTGCTCATGACAGCCTCTCCTTGTGAGAGGGATACGCGCCCGGCGCGGATTCCTGGCTGTCCGCTGTGTGGGATTACCCCGTTGGGCGGGGCGTGCCGGTACGGCCGGCGGGTGGAATCAGGACGCACCCGGCGAGGGGAGCGAGCAGGGGAGGAAGCACGGCCTCCGGGCGTGGCGGCACACGTAGGTGGCGGGCACACTCGGAAACCGGGCAGTATTGGGGGGTCTCCAGGGTGTGACGCCGTGAGGGGACAGAGGCAACCGGGATGAGCAGCGAAGTGGCTGAGACGAAAGACGGAGTGGTCCTCCTCGACTACGCGAAGCTCGCGGCGGGGGTGGACCTGTCGGCCGCCATCGAGCGTGCGTACGGGCACGACGGCATCGGCCTGCTGGTGGTGAAGGGGATACCGGGGCTGGTGGAGCTGCGCAGCGGCCTGCTGCCGCTGGGGTTCCGCTTCGCGGCGCTCCCCAACGAGGTGAAGGACCGGTACGTCCACCCGCGGAGCAGTTACTCGTTTGGCTGGAGCCACGGGAAGGAGCTGCTCAAGCCCGGCCAGTTCGATGAGTTCAAGGGCTCGTACTACAACAACCCCCAGTACGACGTGCCCCAGGCGGACGCGTCGCTGGTGGAGAAGTACCCGGAGAACTACCACCCGAACGTCTGGCCGGACGCGGACTTCCCGGAGCTGCGCCCCGCCTTCATGACGCTGGGGCAGCGGATGGTGGACGTGGGCGTGCTCGTCGCGGAGCAGTGCGACAGGTACGTGCGCTCGCGGCTGGGGGAGCGGCTGACGCCGGACGCGCAGCTGGCCCGGACGATTCGCGAGTCACGCGCGTGCAAGGCCCGGCTCCTCTATTACTTCGCCATCAACGAGGACGCGACGCCGCGCACGCGGGACTCGTGGTGTGGCTGGCACAGCGACCACGGCTCGCTGACGGCGCTCTGCCCGGCGATGTACTTCGAGGCGGAGCCCGGCGCGCGCGAGCCGGCGCGGGCGGACCTCCCGGTGCCGGACCCGGAGGCGGGCCTGTACGTGCGCACCCGGACGGGCCAGGAGAAGAAGGTGGTCATCCCGAAGGACTGCCTCGCGTTCCAGATTGGCGAGAGCTCGCAGATTGTGACGGGCGGGCTGCTGCGGGCGACGCCGCACGCGGTGCAGGCGCTGGCACACCCGGCGAGCCGGAACATCTCTCGCTCCACGTTCGCGGTGTTCATGCAGCCGGACAACGACGCGCACCTGCGGGCGCCGGCGGGGACGGACGGGCAGGAGCAGCGCGTGGGCGCGTTCCAGCCGGGGATGACCTTCGGCGACTTCGCCCGGGCCACGTTCGCGAAGTTCTACAACCCGTACGCCTGAGCCTCCGCTCGGGGCGGCCCCCGCCTGGCCGCCCCGCGCCGGAGCCCGGAGCTGCTGCCCGGATGTTGTTGCAGCTGTGTGGCGACAAATGGCGCGCCGCGTCTGGTGGTTTCCCCTCATGCGCGCCACGAGTTGGCGGTCTCTCCTGCGGGAATCCCTTATCTATTTCATGGTTGGGATTGGGGCTCGCAATGACAAATTCGCAAATCACATACCCCAAGAGCCCTGAAATCTAGCGTTGGTGGAAAACTGTCCAGCGATGTCGGGTTTTCCCGAACTGCACTTGCAGTCGCAGTTGCCATCCGTAGGATTCCCGACCATCCAAGGCAGGCATCGCCGCGCTTTCTGGCTTGGATGCATGAGGGGGTTCCATCACGTCATCACCCAGGCTGACCAGGCTGGCCGAGGCCGGCCCGGTCACGCGTGTGCGTTCGCAGTGCCGTAGCCCGGTCCCCGCCGTCTGAGGGGCCGGAACGCCATGGACGGGTCTGCCTGCTCTCGAGCGGGGAGGCACGGGAGTGATCTGCCCTCTGTACACGACCCGCTGTACGAAGAGGTGGAATGAAATGAAGAAGCTGTTCCTGAATTCGTGTCTGGGCATGGCCCTCGCCGGCTCGCTGTGTAGCGGTGTGGCGGCCGCGTATCCCATCTCCCCGACGAAGGCCCCTGTCACCGTCATCCAGGACCCTTCGCTCCTGAGCACCTTCACGCTGGCGTATGACAATGCCAACACCAGCACTGTGTATTACGCCCCCAAGGGAGGCCGCACGGCGACGATGAACGGCATGCCGCTGATTGGCTACGCCGTGCTCTCCAACGGCGAGGGCATCCTGAACGCGCAGATGGAGTACGGCGTGTTCGGCTCGGACAAGACGAAGCTGTTCAACGCCATCCGGGCCGCCGGCAAGGTGCCCGTACAGTGGCCGTTCCGCAAGACGAAGATCATCCCCCTGACGCCCGGCATCAACCTGGATACGGGCGAGGAGTTCTGCGAGACCTTCGAGGACCCGGTGACGGGTGAGATGGTCGAGGAGTGCAGCGGCACCATCTACCGTGAAATCGAGTACTCGCAGAAGGGGCCCGCGCTCGGGGAGAACCTGGCCATCACCGCGCTCCTGTCGCGCAACGGCTCCATCGTCTTCGAGACGCTGCTCCGTCAGGGCAACGCGCTGCAGATGAACGTGGAGGCGGAGTTCCTGGAGGCGGGCACGGCCTTCACCGCCACCGTCACCGTGAAGTACGAGAAGCTGTTCCAGAACTTCCACGCGTACGCCGGTGCCAAGGGCTTCCTGTGGAAGGCGGAGCTGGAGACTTTCTGGCGCCGCGAGGGCCTGTGCGTCGGCCGTCCGCCCACCGACTGCGGCATCTGGGTGGAGTACCGGGACCAGTTCGGCAACGTGGTCACCACGCCGACCATCGACCCGAACAACGCCGCGCAGCAGACCGCGGTGTTCCAGTCCATCGAGCGGTTCGTCCAGAGCATCTCCGAGCAGATGCTGGCCCCCATGACGCCGCAGCTCGCGCCGGTGACCACGGGCACGCCCTCTGTCGGCTTCCGGGTCAGCGCCAAGTTCGAGAGCCAGCACAAGAGCGTCAACTTCACCCGCACGTTCACCAGCCCCAACGCCGTCAACGTGGGCTACACCACGTTCCCGGTGTCCATCGGCTGCGTGAAGATTACGCCTGAGCGGGACGTCATCCGGCACCTCGGCGGGGACTGCGGCCTGTACTGGCAGTAGGCAACGCGCGTTCGACGTTCGCCCCGGGGGCAGCGGCGTGAGCTGCCCCCGGGGCTTTCGACCCACCCTTTGCTGTCCATCCTCTCGAGGCAATCAATGAGTTTCTGGGGCGCAGTGGCACTGGTTGTGACGGTAGGTTCGGCGAGCGGAGCCGCGCCCGCGGGCCGTGTCGTCAATACCGAAGATGCGGTGTATTTCGAGTCGACCGCGGCCGGGCAGCAGGGAATCGTCTGGGTCTACCCGAAGACGAAGACGGTGGTGAAGCGCTTCCCGGCGGACACCACCTACCTGCAGGTCGACCGGCTCCTCCGGGACGTGCAGCTCCCGGCGAACCCGGGCACGGTGCACCCGAGCTGGGAGGGCAAGCAGGCCCTGTTCTACCAGGTGGTTTCGCAGAACGAGTGCGTCCTCAAGCTCAGGACGGAGATGCGCTTCGTCCAGCAGATGTTG
Organism: Pyxidicoccus trucidator; assembly: GCF_010894435.1. Taxonomy (NCBI): domain Bacteria; kingdom Pseudomonadati; phylum Myxococcota; class Myxococcia; order Myxococcales; family Myxococcaceae; genus Pyxidicoccus; species Pyxidicoccus trucidator. The sequence continues at coordinate 63,286 of NZ_JAAIXZ010000004.1, forward strand.
ATGGCGAAGGGCGTGACGGTTCAGGGCACGCAGCGAAGCGCCATCTGCACCTTCACCTTCAAGCTCCGCAACGAGACGGCGGACATGGTGCGGCAGCTGGAGGCGGAGGCAGCGGCGGGCACGCTGGTCCAGCATGTCTTCGGGTTGGAGCTGAGCACCGCCTCCGGTGCGCCGCTGCCCTGGGCGTCGCTCCACTCCTCGCTGGTGGGTGGGGGCGTGGGGGTGGGCGTCTCCAGGAACACCGAGCTGGCGGCCTTCGAGCTGGGCCTGCTCGGCGCGGTGTCGCCGCTGGTGCAGCAGCCCGCCGAGGTGCGGCAGGCGTTCCTGACGAGCGCGCTGCAGACGCTGTTCGACTGGGACCAGGTCTCGCTCGAGGTGCAGCTGCGCGCGACCGCTCCGACGGGGCAGTACGAGTTCCCCGGCACGACGCAGACCATCCCCCTCTAGGCGCGTGGTCCTCACTCCCTCCCCGAGCGCACTCCCATGAGTCGAAACCCCCTTCACCGAAGCCTGGGCTTCCAGGCCCCGCGCATGCTGCTGCTGGCCGGACTGGTGCTGGCCACGAGCGCCGTCGCGCAGGTCCAGGTCGCTCCCGTCAGCCCCATCCACAACGAGGACGGCAAAATCGTCGGCTTCAACACGAACGAGCCGAGCACCTACTTCCTGCTTCCCAGCGCCTACCTGAAGGCCGAGCGGCAGACGCCGCCCGCCGCGTACCTGTCGGCCGCAGGGCTGGGGCCGGATGGCAGGCCGCAGTATGACTTGCGGGTGGTATTCACGCCCAGCTACGCGCATGCCGCCGCGAACGTCGTCGGCATCCGCACGGAGGACCCCCACGCGCTCTTCTTCCCGCTGCCGATGTTCATCGACCAGGTGCGCGTCTTCCTTCCCTCGGCGCTGGGGTCGGTGGCGGCGCAGCTGACGCCCGACGGTGGCATCAGCACGCCCTTCGCGCTGTATTTCCGGCTGCGGCTGACGGAGGCGCAGGTGGGTATCTTCCGGCAGCTGGCCCGTGGTGGCCTGGTGCTCCAGGGCTTCGTGGGGACCATCTACCAGGTGCCGGACGGCTATCAGTACTCGAGCGTCCCCCTCACGCTGCTGCTGCCGGAGAGCACCTTCACCAGCACGCTCCCGCCGGTGACGGTGCGTCCGGAGCAGTGGATGAAGGACCTGCTGGAGCAGACCGAGCTCTTCGTGGAAGGGCCGCTGGACGGTCAGTACTCCCTGGGCGGAGGGATATTCGTCACGTTCCAGAACTCCGTCGTGCAGGGCAAGCTGCGCACGGGGACCTTCGACGTGCTGTCGCAGGGGGCCGGGGTGCTGGCCGCGGTGGCGACCGCCTCGCCCAACCTGGATGGCGAGGTGCAGGTCTTCATCCCCGAGCTGGGCCTGCCCATCGTCATGAAATACCAGGCCGTCTTCGAGGCGAAGCTGGACCTCTTCATGATGGAAATCGAGCTGACCCGGTTCGACATCTCCGCCGTGCAGGTGAATGGGACGAGCTCGCCCTTCCATACACAGCTGCTGGCGAACCTGATTCAACAGCCCGACGTGAGGGCGGAGCTGGCGGCGGCGCTGTCCCGCGAGCTCCAGGAGCGAATCCTCGCGCAGACGCTGTTCGGAGTGAGCCTGCCATGAACGGACACGCAGCGCGCTGGGGGCTGGTGGGGTTGCTCGGGGTCGCCGCAATCGTCGCGGTGGCCGCGAGTCGAGGGGACGCTCCGGAGCCGGTGGTGGGTGTTTCGCCCCGGCCCGCGGCCATGCCGGAGCGCGCCCCGGCCCCCGATGCCGACAGCGCGCTGCGTGAAGCCGCGCTGGCCCGCTTCAAGAACGGGTCAACGGGCCTGCGGCTGAACGACGGGACGCGGATTGCTCCGCGTGACGCCGAGCACGAGGCCCACATCAAGGTGAACCTCTTCAAGAAGGTCCTGGCCCGGGAGCTGGCGCAGAAGGACCCCACCTTCGTCCAGGCGGCGGAGCAGTCGCTGCGGCGCAAGCGGCCCGCGGAGCTCGTCGTCGAGTGGGACGAGCTCACCGGCAACCCGTGGGTCCGCTTCGTCGTCAGTGAGACGGCGGACTGCGCGTTCCCGGAGGGGCCGGAGGCGCGGGTGGAGGCGGGCGGACTCTCGCGGCACCCCTGCCTGCTGCGAAGCAGCCTGAAGTCACGCTGGCCGGAAGGGAATCCCGCCCTGAGGGTGGAGGTGCTTCCGCTCGCGCCTGACAGCCGGGACTGGAAGCGGCTGATGGAGGAGGAGATGAAGGAGCTGGCCGCGCTTGACTTCCTCCGTGCCCGGGGCCACAGACTTGCAGCCGTCCCTGCGGCCGGCAGGACGGAGTGAGCGGGATGGTGATTCGGTGATTCGAGCACGAGATGCGCGAGCCCTGGCCGCGGCGCTGCTGGGGTTGAGCGGGGTTGCCTGTTCGGAGCCGGACCCGGGGCCAGGGCCGGGGCCGGGCACACCGGAGAAGAAGGTCCATACGCAGGCGGAGCGCACGCTGGCCTGCGATGGCCATGAGCTGCGAATCCCGGCACTGGACGAGTCGATGACGCTCGCCTGGGCCTCCTTCCAGGTGGCGCAGCAGAACCAGGAGGCGCTCGCGTCGCTGGGGGCGGAGGCTCGCAAGTCGCTGTTCGACGCCTGCGTCATCCCGGCCATCGTCGGAACGAAGTAGAGTCGTGACGGTGGTGCTCACGCTTCTCAGCGAGGACGTCTGATGCGGTCTGCTCGGTGGCTCCTGGTCCTTCCGTTGTTGTGGCTTCCCTCGGCCGTGCAGGCGGCCTCTCTTCGCTGTGGCACGGCGCTCGTCGCGGATGGGGCGTCGAAGTCGGACGTCATCGCGAAGTGCGGCGAGCCGCTGGCGAAGGAGACCCGCTCTGAGTCGGAAGAGTTGAAGACTCGGGACGGGGACACATCGGCGAAGCGGGTGGTGCAGAAGACGTTCGAGGAGTGGACGTACAACTTCGGCCCCAACCGCCTGATGCAGGTGGTGGTGTTCGAGAACGGCAAGCTCATCGACGTGAAGAGCGCCGGGTACGGGCGGTAGCGGCGAGGTGACGCGCTAACTGCTGCTCGGCGGCTGCGATTGAGGCGGGGACCCGAGGATGCGCAGCGGGTCCCAGATGTACTTCTCGATGGGAACCATGGCCATGTGGCTCATGGCGTGTCTCTCGGCGAAGCGCCTGAAGCGCTCGGAGACGAGGATGACACCCCACATGCCGCGCGGCCGGAATACGTCCTCCCCGTTCCAGGTGCCTTCTTCCAGGGTGAGGCCGTCGATGGCATCCGGGCCGACGTAGCGGCACCAGGAGCACGCCATGGGCTGCTTGCTCAGGATGCGGCTGCGCTCCGTGTCCAGGGCCGGGTGGCCGTAGTCGGGGGTAACGTAGAGGTACGTGGGCAGTGGCCCGAGCTTGGGGCCACGACGTTTGCGGCGTACCCGCTTCACCTCGACGGGATGGAAGCCACTGAGCCCCGTCAGTCCCTCCGCCTTGAAGTCCTCGGCGAAGCGCTCGGTGACCAGTAGTCCACTTGGACCTTCCAGGAGATCTCCGAAGGCCTGACCGTAGAACTCCAGGTCGCCCTGGTAGGGGGGCTCCCAGCTCAGCGCTCCGACGGTATCTCCACACTGTGGACAGCGCAGCGCGGGGCCGACATTGGTGATTGTTCCGCTGAACTCGGTGTCGTGCGGGCCGTCGAGCAGCCTGTCCATGACGAAGAAACGCGTGGGGTTCAAGGAAAGGTCAGAAGCCATTCTGGGAGTGCCAATCCACATCGAGGGTCCACACGCCCGCTAAATCAGGTCTCGGCCCGCGGCAGGAGGCCTAGCGGGTCCTTGATGTAGTTTTCGATGGGGATCATGGCCATGTGGCTCATGGCATGCTTCCCGGCGAAGCGCTTGAAGCGCTCGGAGACGAGGACGGCGCCCCACATGCCGCGCGGCCGGAACACGTCCTCCCCGTTCCAGGTGCCTTCCTCCAGGGCGAGGCCGTCGATGGCATCGGGGCCGACGTAGCGACACCAGGAGCACACCATGGGCTTCTTGCTCAGGATGCGGCTGCGCTCCATGTCCAGGGCGGCGTGGCCATAGGCCAGTGTGACGTAGAGATACGCGGGAGGCGGACCGGGCTTGGAGCCACGGCCCTTGCGGCGGACCCACTTTATCTCGACGGGATGGAAGCCGCTGAGCCCCGTCAGCCCCTCCGCCTTGAAGTCCTCGGCGAAGCGCTCGGTGATGAGGAGCCCGCTCGGACCCTTCAGGAGGTCCCCGAAGGCCTGGCCGTAGAACTCCAGGTCGCCCTGGTAGGGGGGCTCCCAGCTCAGCGCTCCGACGGTGTTCCCACACTGAGGACAGCGGAGCGCGGGGCCCATATTCGAGCTGGTCCTGCTGAACTCGGTGTCGTGCTCGCCTTCGCGCAACTTGTTCAAGACGAAGAAGCGCATGGGGTTCGAGAGGGCTTCAGAAGCCATGCGGAAACCTCGCGCGCATCTCGGGGCGGCTGTAGATCCGTCGCAAGAACGTCTCGAACTCCAAGGGTGTTGCGTTGTCAAAATCATCAAGCCAGCCGATGACTTCATCATCTACATCACGGTGCCACTTCTGATAGCCGTTGTGGGCTGCCCTGTCGGCGGCTCGTGTGACGAAACGTGGATCTCTCGCGGTGTAGTGGCCCTGGAGCGTGGCATGCTCATCAAGCCTTGCCGCTATCCGCCTGGAAATCACATGGTGTAGCTGCCCGCTCGGCGCCGAGGCCGCCTGGCCTCCTTTCATGCCCTGCGCCACCATGGCGATGGCCGTGGCGGGCAGGGAGATGACGACGGTGCTTCCCATGACGGCCACCGCGCTCACCTGCCCCACGTTGGCCAGGTTGATACCCACCTGTGAGGCCCCCAGCGCCGCCGCCTCCGGGAAGCGCGGCATCATCGACAGCCGAGAGGCCATCCACGCGGCGCTTCCGGCCATGCCCTGGCTCATCACCACCGTCACCGCGAGGACGACGACGCGTGCCACCTCCGGCCCTACCCGGTTCGCGAAGCGCTGGCCGGCCCGCTCCAACTCCAGGGGCGTGGTGGCGACGTCGGTGGTGCGCTTCAGCTCCCTGCTCGCCTCCACCACCTCCAGGAACGTCTCCACGCCCAGGTAGATCAAGAGGACCGCCGAGACGATGGCCGCCGCCTTGGTGAAGACAGGCTCGGGGTTCGCCGCCAGGACGGCCCAGCTGATGAGGCCCGTCGAGATGACGGCGTAGAAGAGCTGGGGGGCCAGGGTGTCCTCCACGGCCTTGGAGATGCTCTCCTTCATGGGCTCGAGAGACAGGCCCAGGGCCACCCCCAGCTTGTCCCACTCGCTCATGCCCATGGCATCGTCGAGCAGCGACAGGCAGTCACCCCGGCGCCGGCCCTCCTTGCAGAGGCCGCCGAAGCTCCTGCTCATGAGGCGCCGCCATCCAGGGGCCTCGCCGCTGGCAGGGTAGGAGGCGCGCACCAGCCAACCTTGCTGGGGGGCGCGAAACGTCAGCGGCGCATTCAGCACCAGCCGCGTCAGTGCTTCCTCGAACGCGTCCGCATCCACCTCCACGGTCCTGCTCGGAGTGGGCGGCCTGTACTCCCGTGGCGCACCGTGCCCCGTGTCCAGGCGCACGACGCGCGGGGTGCCGCACCCGGTGAGCAGGGCCAGCAGCAGGACTGCAACAGTCAGACGGGGGGCCATGAGGCGACCTTGAGCGAGGAGGGCGAGTTGCCGTCAGGCCGTGCTACCGGGCCGGCCAGTAGAAGCGCTGGAGTGGCACCATCGCGCGCGTCGGCGCATCGAGCTGCTCGTAGCGTTCGAGGAGCAGCTCCCGCAGGCGGGGCAGGGTGATGAGCGTGAGCGCGATGTTGGAGCGCTCGGCCTCGTAGTGGGCGTCCTTGGTGAAGCCGCCGGTGCTCACGTACAGGCACTTGTCGTTGGCCTTGCGGCCCCCGAGGAAGGAGCGGAGCTCCTTGGTGCCCATGGGAGTCCCGGGCCGGTGCTTCACCTCGACGAAGATGCGCGGCTCCTGGAGGCCCAGGCCGTCCGGCGACGCGAAGATGTCCACGCCACGGTCCGGGCCCGGCTCGGACACCCGGGTCTGGTAGCCCATGGAGCGCAGGATGCCGGCGACCAGGTGCTGCAGCTGCTCCCAGTCCAGGCGGCTGATGGCGTCCTCGACGAAGGCGCCGGCCTTGTCGAACATCTCCGCGCTCAGCTCCGCGTCCGAGCGGGGCTTGCCCTCGACGGGACGGGCCACGGGTGGGGCGACTGGCGGGGTCTGCTCGGGGGCCGTATCGAGAGCAACGGCCTGCTCGGCCAGCTCGGCGGCCACGTCCGGGCCCAGCTTGAAGAGGCTCTGGATGGCGCCGAGCGAGTTGCGCGCCGACGCGCTCAGCCCGTCGCGGGAGACGCGGCCGGTCCACTTCACGCGGCGCATGTGGGGCTTGGAGTCGATGAGCTGGGGCGCCCACTCGTACTCCGAGGACAGGGTGCCCACGAAGTAGAGGCGGCGCTCGCTGTCGTAGGTGATGACGCCGTCGCCGGACTTCATCTCACTGACGAAGCGGGCGGACTGGCTGGCCCAGGTGGCGCGCGTGCCCTCGCCCTCCTCGGGGTATTTCTCCGCGTAGAGGCGCAGCATGTCCGCCTTGGACTGCGAGGGCGACAGCGGGCCGAGCCTCGCGTCTCCCATGGCGACGATGCCGTGCCGCAGGAATTCCTCGATGTTCTCGCTGCCGCGCCCGGCGCGGACCATCCACGTGGTCTTCATGTCGGGTTCCCTGTAGCGCTCTTGCGGCCGGTGGCCTTGGTGGAGCGTCGCTGCTTCGGACTGGAGGCGGCGGCCTCGCGCTCGGCGCGGATGCGCTCCAGGAGCACGGAGGCGGGCTCGTCGTTCGGGTCCTGCGGGACGAGTTCGCCGCAGAATGCTCGGCTCAACATTGATTCGTTGAGCAAATCAAGCTGCTCGCTTGCCTGCTTCCATCGCTCGTGCACTGTGGAGATTCGCGCGAATGCTTGCTCGATGAATTTGACAATTTCGTTCTGCTCGGCAGTCGATGGCAGCGGTACGGGGAAACTCCGGAGATCATCAAGGTTGACCCCCGATTGAGCCACGCCCTTCGTGTGCCCAGCGAGTATCCGCACTGCTACCGGACTTGCTAGGAGATACATGAGAAAGCGCGGCTGTACGCCCGGAAGGCTTGGCACCATTGCTACTTCACGACTGATATTCATGCCAGCCATGGCGAGTGATGCTACGGCAACACCTCCAACGGTGCCGCGAATAGCGACAAGCACTTCGCCACCTTCGAGCCGAGTACGCGAGTACTGACTGGCAATCTCCGGGTTAACGCGTTTGAGCGGGTCGAGTTCTATTGAGAAGTTCTTGATGTCTCCACACCTCACTGTTGGAACTCCCGTAGGGTGCGGGTCGCCAGTTATTACGATACCGTATGGAATGCCCCGCACTGGGTCGGCGAGAAGTTCTAGCGGAGCTGCATTCCAGCCTAGGGAATCTAAGTCCCCGAACCATTCTGCTTTTGGAGCATCAGGGTCTATCCTAAGAGTTGGTTCGTCGTACTCTGTTTTCCAGGACTCAGCCTTGGGCGTCTTCGCTTTGAGACGAAGTCGCTCCTGCACGACATCTTCCCAGCGGCGGCGCCGCTCGGCGCGAATCTGCTCAAGCAGATCCGAGGTGGGCTTGGTCTTACGAGTCTGAGAACGCCAGCGTTCCGTCAGAGCGCCACGGAATGCAGCGGCGAGCACGGCTTGTCGGAAGCGCTCCAGCAGGGCTGGGATGGCGTCCAGTGCTTCCTTGGCGAGGCGGCTTCGGGACAGGAGGGCTTCGAGTTTGGATACGATGCGCCGTTGCTCTGCCAAAGGTGGGACAGGAAACTCAAGACTGGCGAATCGATCTGCGCCAAGGTGAGCGATGCTGGTGGTCCATTTTGAAATCGATTGAAAGCGACCTGAATGGAGGTAGGTTCGGAATACAAGTAGTGCAAATTCTGGAATGACCGATTGGCGAGCTCGGAATCGAATCAGGGTGTTTTGAAAGCATGCACCAGGCATCTCGTCCCGGTAGATGGCAGGGCGGCCGACAAGTTCGCGGGACTGGCCTTCATTTAAGAGGATGTCACCGGGAAGTAGTTTGTAGCGCTCATATTCTTCGGGCGTGAAATTCATCTCGAAGACATCGCTTGTGTCGATTCTGTCTTCGAATACATTTGCGACCCGCAGATATGGACGCATGTGCGTTCCGGTGTGGTGTTCGGGAGCGCGCTGACGACCAAGTCGCACCTCGCCAACCTCGTCAACGCGAGCCCAGGACCATCCGGGAGGCAACTGTTTTTCAAATATCATGAGCGGCCTCGCGCGGCTCCTTGAGCAAAGAGGAGATGGCATCAATTTCAGCGAGAGCTGCTTGTAGTTGAACGCGCAGTTGCACGGCGATGGCATCAGGCTCGAGCGGCGAGGAATTGCTGTCGCCACTGTTGTCCTTTAGCCAACTGAGGTCCAGGTTATCGCCACGTGCCTTGATGTCTGCGCGCGTGAATTTCCGGAACCGGCCTTCCTGGCCATCGTCCTTGCGTGAGCCCTTCCCATTCGGGTCCGCGCCAAAAGCGTCCTCGAACGGCTTGAAGTGCTCCCGCTTCAACGGCGTGCGCTTCCCGAAGGACGGCATGTTGGCCCGCAGGTCGTAGACCCACACCGCCTGCGTATGGCCCTTGTCCGTCTTCCCGCGCGTGAAGAACAGCACGTTGGTCTTCACGCCTTGCGCGTAGAAGATGCCCGTGGGCAGCCGGAGGATGGTGTGCAGGTCGCACTTGTCCATCAGGTCCGCGCGGATAGCCGCGCCCACATTCTCCTCGAACAGGACGTTGTCCGGCACCACCACCGCCGCGCGTCCCCCCGACCTCAGCCCGCGGTAGATGTGCTCCAGGAACGCGAGCTGCTTGTTGCTCGTGGGGAACGTGAAGTCGTCCCGCGTGGGATGGCCGCCGCCCTTCTTGGTGCCGAACGGCGGGTTCGTCAGGATGACGTGCGCCCTCTCCAGCCCCGCGCCCAGCGGAGACAGCGTGTCCCCGAGCAGCAGCTCGCCTTCGATGTCGTGGAGCATCAAGTTCATCAGCGCCAGGCGCCGCGTGTCCGGAACCAGCTCCACGCCGTAGAACGCCTGATTTTTCTGGAACTCCTGCTGCTTGTCCTTCAGGTCGAAGTAGTCGCTCGTCTGTTCGCGAACATAGCGGTCCGCCGCGATGAGGAAGCCCGCCGTGCCCGCCGCCGGGTCCTGCACGAGCTCGCCGGCCTGCGGCTTCACCACTTCCACCATGCACTCCACCAGGGGGCGCGGCGTGAAATACTGGCCCGCGCCGCTCTTCACCTCGGTGGCGTTCTTCTCCAGCAGCCCCTCGTAGAGGTCGCCGATGTGCTCGCGGTCCTCGCTGTACCACTGGAGGTCATCAATGGCCTTCACCAGCGCCGTGAGGCTCTTGGGCTGGCGCAGCGTGGTACCGGCGTCGGTGTAGATGTCCTTCACGCGCCGGGAGCCCTTCGCGCCTAGGTCCAGCAGCAGCCGCTTGTAGAAGTCGAGCTGCGCCACGCCGTCCTTCTTCGCGAGGTCGTCCCAGCGGTAGCCCTTGGGCAGGACGTCCTCGCGCCCCGTCTCCTTGAGCATCTTGAGGAACAGCAGGTAGGTCAGCTCCGTCACGTACTCGTGGTACGTGACGCCGTCCTCGCGCAGCAGCGAGCACAGGTTCCAGAGCTTCTGGACGATGTCGTTCGTGGTGTTGCCGTTGCCCATGCCGTCAGCCCGCGTTCTTCCAGAGTGAGTCCGTCAGCTCCCCGAGCACCTGCTCGAGTCGCCCCTCGAACACCTTGTCGATGGCGGTATACCCGCCCTTGTCCTTGAAGACGCCCGCTTCGAACGACTGCCGGTCCAGCACCTCGTTGGCCACGAGCTGCTTGCCGATGCGCTCCAGCCACGTTCGCTGCGGAGGCGTCCACGGCCGGCTGGATAGCACCTGCTTCACGGCTCGGTCCACGCGCTGCGCGTAGGGCATCAGCGGGTCGCCCACGGCCCGTTGGCGGATGAAGCCGATGATGGAGGCCGCGATGTCCTCGTTCGTCGTCTCCCGCCACGCCGACCGCAGCGCCGTGTCGGTGAAGCCCGCCGCGTCCAGCTCCAGCTTCAGCGCCTTGAGCGCCTCCCGCGTCAGCTCGCGCGGGCGCTGCGCCACCACCGCCAGTGCCGGCATCCGGTTCAGGTTCTCCCGGACGAACCGCTCGAAGGCGTCCAGGTAGTCCTTCGGACGCTGCCGCCCGAGGCCGTACCCCTGCGAGAGTCCCAGCAGTCGGTCCTCGTGCTCGGACACGTAGACCTTCGGCCCCGAGCCGCTCACCCGGTCCAGCAGCTCCGCCACGCGCGGGTGCGCCGCGAACCAGGCAGCGACCTGGGCCGTCGTGCAACCCTTCAGCCGCGCCACCGCCTGCGCCGCCGGCTCACCCGCCGCGGCCTCGAAGGGCTCCGCGTGCTTGCCGCCCAGGGCCTGCTTCTTGCGCTGGAGCTTCGCCATCAGCTGGTCGAGCACCACCTGCCGCGCCCCGCCGTCGGGCAGCGCCTGCAGCTCCTGCACGAGCTGGGCGAAGGGAATGAGCGGGTCCTTCACCACCGGCTTCATCGAGGTGACGGGCTCCAGCAGCTTGTAGAGGTCCACCGCGTCGAAGATGCGGAAGAGCTCCTTCACCGTGCCATCCCGGTACGTGCACAGGCGCGTGGCCCGGCCGAGCATCTGCTCGTAGAGGATGCGGCTCTTCACCCGCCGCAGGAACACGAGGTTCTCGATGGGCGGCACGTCGATGCCCGTCGTCAGCAGGTCCACCGTCACCACGACGCTCGGCAGGCGCTCGTTCCGGAAGTGCCGGATGAGCTCCAGCCGCCGGTCCACGCTGCCGGTAATCTTCTCCACTGTCTTGTCCTCCAGGTCGCCGTACCGCGCGTCGAAGGCCTTCTTGAGCAGGTCCACCACCATGTCCGCGTGAGCGTCCGTGGCGCAGAAGACGAGCGTCTTGCCCTCCAGCGTCGGGTCTATCTGCTCCGCCAGCGCCCGGGCCACCTCGCGGTTGAAGTTCTCGGTGAGGACGCGGGTGTTGAAGGCATCCACCTCGAAGCTCAGCTCGTCCGGGAGGGTGATGAGGTCCAACTGCTGCGAAGAGGTGTTCAGAGTGGGCACCTCCTCTCCGGCCTCCCACTTGATGCCCCGGGTGCTCAGCTCCGTGTCGATGCGGGTGGGCGGGGCATGGTCCACCAGCCACCCCTCGATGACGGCCTCGCGGTAGCTGTACTGGTACACCGGCGCGCCGAAAATCTGGGTGGTGTGCAGCGCGGGCGTCGCCGTGAGGCCAATCTTCACCGCGTCGAAGTAGTCCAGCACCCGCCGGTACGCGCTGAGGTAGTCGTCCTCTGCGCGGAAGGTCAGCTCCGCGTCGGACATGTCCTTGTCGAGCGTGTACCCGCGGTGGCACTCGTCCACGACGATGCAGTCGTAGTCGGAGACGGCGGGCCGGTCCGCGTCGGACTCCGCGCCGAGGATGCGCCGCACCATGCCCTGCACCGTGGAGAAGTGCAGCTTCGTCTCCGGAGCCGGCTCCAGGTCTCCCAGCTCCTTGAGGTCGTAGATGTCCGCGAAGGCCTTCACGCCGTCCACGTGGCTCGCCTTGAAGGCGTCCGTGGCCTGGATTCCGAGCGCGGTACGGTCCACCAGGAAGAGGACGCGCCGGAAGAGGCCCGACTCCACCAGCCGGTAGATGAGCCCGATGAAGGTGCGCGTCTTGCCGGTGCCCGTGGCCATGGCCACCAGGCAGTGGCGCCGGCCGTCCTCCAGCGCGGCCTCCACGGCGCGGATGGCCTTCACCTGGTAGTCGCGCAGGCCCGGCAGGTCCACGGGCTTGGCGCGGAGAGCGGCCCGGGCCGCGTCCTCGTCCTGGCGCAGCAGCTCCCGCAGGCCCTCCGGTGTGTGCCAGCCCACCAGCGCGCGCGGGTGGTTCGTGGCGCGGCGCACGTCCTGGAACCAGATGCCGCTCTTCGTCTTGAGCTGCTCCAGGTACGCCCGCCCGTTGGTTGCGAAGAGGAATGGCACCCGGTACTCGCCCCAGGGGCCGCCCGGGAGCTTCTCGTCACCGCGCACGGTGTAGCCGCAGCTGTAGCGCTTCGCCTGCTGGATGGCGCCGGGCACGTCCTTGCTCTGGCGCTTGGCCTCCACCACGCCCACGGCCTCCAGGCCGACGAAGAGGACATAGTCGGCGCGGCCATCCGCTGTGGGCCACTCGGCGATGGCCCGGTGCTTCCCCGCCTGCGGCCGGGCGCCACGCTCGTAGGTGAGCGCCTGCGAGTCCACCTCCCAGCCCGCCGCGCGGAGCTGCGCGTCGATGAGGTGCCGGGTGTCCGCCTCGTCCAGCTCCAGCTTCTCGCCGGCCAGAAACGCCACGGTGGCCCGCTGCTGGAGCTGCGCGGCCGGCTGGGCCTCGGCCCTGGCGCGCAGGGCGGCCAGCTGGCCCGCCAGCTTGCGCTCCGCCTCCTCGGCCAGCTCTCGCCAGACCTCGCGCTCCTCGGCGTCGCGGGTCGCACGCTCCTCGGCCGCCAGCCGCTGGCGCTCGGCCTCCTGTGCCGCCGCCTGGGCTGCTTCGTGGGAGAGCTGCACCTTCCCCAGCTCGCCCCGCAGCCGCTCCAGCTCGGCCTTCAGGGCCGCGCTTTCCTTCGCGGGGTCCGGAGGTGGGATGAATGGGCCCGGCTCGAAGTTCTTCTGCCGTCCGAAGGCGCGGTGGAACCAGATGGCGATGTTCCGGGCCATCTTGAGCTGGTGGAGCGCGTCGCCGTGGGTGCCCTGCGCCTCATCAGTGGCATGGTTCCCGACTTCCCGCAGGTCGTGGAACAGGCGCTTCATGTCCGGCGTGAGGACGCCACGCGGAGGCATCGCCAGTCGCTCGATGAGCTGGAACTGGGGCGTCCGGTCCGGGACGGTGATGCCCATGCTGGCCGCAGCGTGCTGGGCCAGAACCTCCCCCAACTGCCGCAACTTCATCAAGCAGGTGACGGGGTCGTCCGCGAAGAAGCGCTCGGCTTGCGCGCCCAACGCCACCAGGAGCGGGTCATGCCCCGCCAGGAATTGAAAGTTCGGAGAGGTCAGGGAGGCCATCAGTCACCGGCATTACTGGGTGCCTCTCCGGTATCGCCGCGTCGCGCTTTTCGCGCAAGTCGGGGACTTGGTCCTCCTTGGGCACAGCCGCACCACGGGTGAAGCAGTGGAAGGCCTTGGCGTCAGGGCGGATGTCTTTGATGTTCGTCAAGACCCCACGCGATGCCGACTGCGAGGCCTACGCGACTGCCAACTGCTCGACCCGGCAGACGGCGACCTCGAAGCCGGCGGTCTGGACCCGGCGGGCGTGGTCCAGCAGGTTGAGGGCGCTGAAGAAGAACAGGGACTGGTGCAGGGGGCCGGGCTTGTCGGTGAGGATGGCGTAGACGAAGGTGGGGCGGGGGCCCTGGTCGAGGACGAGCTTGGGCCACTTCTGCTTGAGCAGGCGCTCGAAGTGCTGCCGGTACTCGGGATTCTGGCGCAGGAGGGTGGCGGAGACACTGGCCTGGGCGAACAGGTGGCTCAGCGTCGCCGAGTCCTTCATCTTCTTGACGCAGATGAGGTGCTTCTGCGGCGTGACGAGGTCGCAGATCTCCACCTTGTCGCGGCTGTGCTTGATCTGGAAGTTCTTCTTGTCGAGGTTCAGCCAGGAGCGCTGGGTGGCGACGGCCTGATTGTACGTTCCCTCTGCCTCGGCTCCCACGGGCGGCAGGTTCAGGAGGAGCGTCATGTCAGTGAGCCGGGAGAGATCCTCACGCACCTTCGCGACGTGGTCGCGGTCCGCACGGAACCAGGACCGGGCCAGGTGGATGAACGTGTCCTGCCCATCGTCGAGCTCGCACACGAGCAGCTCGAAGAGCGTCCACGATTCCCTCACGGTGTGGTTGGGGTCGTAGCTGTAGATCCGGAGCTTGTCGGCGTTCTTGACGCCATGCGCATCCATGAACCGGTAGACGGACTCCAGGGTGACGTCGTCCACCGGCTCCGCCGTGCGGCCAAAAGAGATGTGGTAGCCCTCGATGTCCTCCTCGGGCGGCCGAGGGTAGGCGATGGCCATCCGAGTCGTCTCCCGGCGGAGGACCTTCTCCCGAAGCTTCGCGTGGAGCTGCGCGACCCGCGGGTCCTTCCGGGAGAGCGGCTGGACGTGGTCGATGAAGTGGAAGGCCTTCTTGTAGTCGGCGGCCAGGTAGCGCTCGAGCAACTGCGCGCACTTGTCCCCCAGCTTCTCCAGGGTGCACTCGCAGTTGATGGAGAGGGAGTCCGCCCCGGAGATTCGGGTCCCGAGGTCCGTGGACGAGGGCTTGCCGGCGACCTGGTAGACCCAGTCGAGATTGAAGTTCAGGTCGAACTCGTGGGGCGGGCTCTCCACGTTGACGTAGGTGCTCTTCTGCCGCGTCACGAGGTCGATGTTGCGGCTCTCCATCTTCCGGACCGCGTTGGGGTCCAGCGCGTTGAGGGAGGCCAGCAGACCGAAGCGGGGCTCCAGCTTGCCGCGGTTGAGGGCGGTGAAGCCGTAGCCGAAGGTGACGGCGAAGAACCGCTGCTTCACCTTGAGCAGGAGGATGAAGGAGGCAAACGCGTTCGTCGCGCCGCTCTCGGTGAGGTCGAAGTGCGAGCCCAGGAAGGCCATCCACTTGGGGGGCTTGCCCCGAGTGGTCAGCAGGTAGCCCTCGCACGCGTACCCGAGCTTCTTGGGGCCGGGGAACTTCTGGAGGTTCCCCGCGCGCAGGTACTTGGGGTCGATGAGCTCCTCGAAAGAGGAGACCGTGTCATTGGCCAGGTGGATGGAGAGCTTCATGGTCGTCGAACTCCTCGGGGGGGCTGGTGCTCAACGATGCAGGACGTAGGGGCCGATCAAAGCTGACGGGGTAGTCTTGAGGCAGGAGCGTCATGGTCCGCTTTTGAAAAGAAGACCTCCCTGACAGTGCTGACGCGCACCTCGTCAGACACCTTCGTGGGGTCAACGGCGAGGCGTGAGCTGCTCGTTCCTCCGACACGCGGCCTCCCTGCCTCCGCTATCAGGGTAGAAGAAACCCCCATGAAGCTCCCTCAAGTCGTCATCGTCGGTGGTGGACCCGCCGGAATGGTCCTCGCCTACCAGCTCGTCTCGAACAACGTGCCGGTCCGCGTCCTGGAGCGCCACCCGGACTTCGAGCGCGAGTTCCGCGGCGAGCTCCTGCAGGCCTCCGTCGTCGAGACGTTCAAGCGCGCGGGGCTCTTCTCCGTGCTGCTCGAACGGAAGCTGGCGCTGCCGGACATCGAGCGCCGCATGTACGTGGGCAAGCGCCGCACGGTCCGCGTGCCCGGTCCCCAGGAGCGTGGCGCGGTGGTGTCCCAGCCCGGAATGCTCGCGCTGCTGCACGAGCTGTGCAGCCGCTACCCCCACTACCAGCTCGATTTCGGCACCACCGTCCTCGACGCCATCCAGGAGAACGGGCGCGTCGTCGCGATGAAGACCCGGCACAACGGCGTGGAGGGCCGCGTTGACGGGGACCTCTTCATCGTCTGCAACGGGCGCAACAGCCACCTGCGCAAGTCCTGCGGGCTGGAGACGGAGGAGTTCGAGTCGACCGCCGACGCGCTCTGGCTGCGCTTCGACCTCTCCGACGCACCGGAGGCGCTTCCCGAGTCGCTCCAGGTCCACATGTTCGGCAAGGGGCTCGTCGTCGTCTTCCAGCCCTCCACGGGCCACCGGCTTCACCTGGCGTACAGCGAGCCGGGAGACCTCAACCGGCTGCGCAAGGACCTCCCGGAGCTGCGCCGACGGCTGCTGCCCACGCTGCCGGAGACACTGCGGCCCCACGTGGAGCGCAAGCTCGACGAGCGCACCGAGTGGCAGGTGCTGAAAATCCTCGTCGACCGTGTGCGCCGCTGGCACGCACCCGGCGTCCTCTTCCTCGGAGACGCGGCGCACACCATGTCGCCGTCGGGTGGGCAGGGGTTGAACCTCGCCATCCGCGACACGTTCGTGGCCGCGAACCACCTGCTGGATGCCCTCCATGTGGTGAGCACCCCGGACGAAGCCGTCTTCCAGCGGATTCAGGAGGAGCGCCAGTCGGAGATAGACCGGGTCCAGGCAGGCCAGACGCGAGCGGGACAGATGGTGCTCAAGCCCCTCGGCGTGCTGCATGTGATGTTCACCATGCTGGGCGCGGTGATGCGGCTCGCGGGCAAGAAGATGCAGGGCACGGGCGGCGTGCCCACCGTCGAGCCGCGCTACCTCATGCCGCTCGCGCGCGGTGACTCCCGCGCGGACTCCGGCGGGTAGCGGCAGCAGCCTCGCTCCGCTCTACCGCGCCCATCCTGTTGCGCACTTCTTCAGCGAACTACAACCGCACCCTCAATGAAGGGAGCGGACTCCATGCAAGAGCTGAAGAAGGAACGCGGCTGGAAGTCGAGCCTCAGGCAGGCCGTGGTGCTGTCCCTGTCCCTCGGGAGCGTGGCCTGCGGTGTCGAGGCGCCCGCCGAGCAGCGCCCTGAAGCGGTGGCCGAGAGTCAGGCCCCGGCGCTGGCGACGTTCTCCTGTCCTACGACTCGCACCACCGTGGACCGCGCCGACGGCAACACGAACTACAAGGTGAAGTTCCTCTACGTGCTGCCTTCGGACGGAGTGGACCTGGCGCTCGACACGAACGGGGCGCTCTGCCGCTCCGTCCAGGCGCAGTACAACTGGTTCACCTCTCAGACGACGAACGGCGCGGCGCTGCGCTACGACGTGTCCGGTTCGGTGCTGGACATCCAGTTCGTGCGGCTGACGAAGACCAATGCCCAGATGCGGGGCACGGGCAACACCGGTGACGTCAACACCGGCTACGCCTACGTGAGAGACCGCATCGAGCGGGAGCTGAAGGCCCAGGGGCTCCTCAACGACACCCGGAAGCTGTACGCCGTCTACTACGGCGGCACCAGCGAGTGGGCCTGCGGTGGCGCCGCGTGGCCTCCGCTCCTCGTCGGCAAGGTGGTGGCCCTGTATCTCAACGGCCTTCCCAACGGCGCCGTGCCATGCAGCGCCAACCCGGTGGGTGGCTCGAGCACGACGCCCGGATACATCGAGTTCGCCATGCTGCACGAGACGCTGCACGGGCTGGGCGTCGTCGCTGATGCCGCGCCCAACGAGCACTCCAGTGGCCACGTCTTCGATACGGCGAGGGACTTGATGTACGCGCCCCGTCCGGGGACGGCGGACCCGTACTGGGACATCTACTCCGGAGCCATGGTGCTCGATTCCGGGCGCAACCAGTACTACGCGCATGGCGGGACGCAGCTCGACCTGGCTCGGAGCGCGTTCCTCAATCCGCTCCCCGCCAACGCCCTCGCCCCGCCGGGGTGGTGAGCCCGTCAGGGTGGTGAGTCCGCCAGGGCTGACGCCTGGCTGATGGGGTTCCTCGCTTCTTCGGGCGCAGTCCGCTTGCCGGGCTGCGCCCTTGTTCGTTTCGCGCTCCGGAAGCCTCTCTCGCCCGTTCGCTACGCCAGGCTCCTTCATCCCCTCGCTGATGCGCCGTGGAGCAGGGCGACGCTCGGTGTGCCCACCGTGTCCCTCCGCGTGAACTCCACGGGAGTCCCGGGCGCCCCACACGGCACGGAGCCCCCGTCCGTGAAACCCCACGCAATCGCCCGTCGCTGGCTTCGTATTCTACATTGTAGTAATTCACCCCGTCAGCGAGCCGAGGTGCGCGTGCCGCAGTCCGAGCCGAGGAGTGGAGGCCCCGTGACGGTCCCCCGTCTGCCTCTGCGGCTGTTGCGGGCGTGGCTGCCGTACGCCGAGCGGGACGAGGTGATTGCCGAGCTGTCCGCCGAGTTCTCGGCCCGTGCGGCCCGCGAGGGCCACGGCGCCGCACGCGCGTGGCTGTGGCGGCAGGCGCTCGGCTCGTTGCCGCCGCTGGCGCGGCGGACGTTCTCCCGTGGTTGGACCGGCTTCGAGCCCGCCTCCAGCCGTCTACGCCCTGGAGGCCCCCCGATGGAGAGCTTCATCATGGACCTGCGGTACGCGGCGCGCCGGCTGCGCACCCGCCCGAGCTACGCGCTGCTGGCCATCCTCACCCTCGCCATCGGCGTGGGCGGGACGGCGGCGGCCTTCGGGCTGGTGCGAGGGCTGCTGCTGACGCCGCTGCCGTACCCCGCGGAGGAGCGGCTCGGCCTGTTCTGGCAGCCCGGGGACTGGTCCGAGCGCGAGTACCTCCACCTCTCGTCCGACTGGGCCGGCTTCAGCGGCGTCGCGGCCTTCCGCACCAAGGAGCTCCCGCTCCGTCGCGGCCCGCAGGCGTCCCCCGAGCTGGTGACGGCCGTCTCCACCACCGCCACGCTCTTCGACGTCCTCGGAGTCCGCCCGGTGCTGGGCCGCGGCTTCGAGCCCAACGAAGACCGGCCGGGCTCCGCGCCCGCGGTGGTCCTCAGCGATGGGCTCTACGCGGACCTCGGCGGGCAGCCCTCGCTCGTGGGCTCCACGGTGGAGCTCGACGGCGCGACGCACACGGTGGTGGGCGTCATGCCCAGGGGCTTCTGGTTCCCCGACCCGACGGTGCGCGCCTGGGTGGCGGAGCCGATGAACCCGGAGGACGGCTCCGGCAACTACGCGCTGGTGGGACGGCGCGCGCCCGGGACGGACGGGCCCGCGCTCGACCTGGCCCTGAAGCGGTTCGGCGCGCGGCTCCTGGAGCGCTTCCAGTACCCGCCGGCCTGGGACAAGTCCCGCCGGCCCGCGCTGACACCGCTGCGCGAGCACCTGCTCGGGCCGCTCCAGGCGCCGCTGCTCGCGACGCTCGCGGCCATGGCGGTGCTGCTGCTCATCGCCTGCGCCAACGTCGCCGCGCTGATGCTCGGGCAGGTGGACAGCCGCGCCACCGAGCTCGCCGTCCGCATGGCGCTCGGCGCCGACAGCCGCCGGATGACGCAGCAGCTGCTCGCGGAGGCGCTCCTCCTGGGGCTGGCCTCCGCCGGAGTCGGCGCCGTCATCGCCGCCCAGGGCTTCCGGCTGCTCACCGAGGCGCTGCCGCTGGGGCCGCTCGCGCCCCGGGGCTCGCTGGACTGGGGAGTGTTCTCCGCGGCCCTCGTACTGGCGCTCGTCGCGGCGTTCGGCGTGGCGCTGCTGCCGGCGCGCTCGCTGCGGAAGTCGGACCCGCAGCGCGCGCTGTCGAAGTCGCGCACGGGCGGCGTCGGCGCGCGCGGTGGAAGGACGGAGGGTGCGCTGGTGGTGGGGCAGGTGGCGCTCGCGGTGCTGCTGACGGCGGGGGCCGCGCTGCTGGTGCGCTCGGTGGCGAACCTGCGTGGCATCGACTCGGGGCTGGATACCGGCCGTGTGGCGGTGCTGGACGTGGTGATGGAGGGCAACGTCGCTCGCGAGGCGCGGCCCCGGCTGCTGGCGGACCTGGAAGCCACGCTCGCGACGCTGCCCGGAGTCCGCGCGGTGGGCATCACCCAGAAGCTGCCGCTGCGAGGCGCGGGTGAGGACTGGGGCCTCGCGATTGAGGGCAAGCCGGACCTGCCTGCCTCCACCACCTACGTGCGGCTGGTATCGCCCGGGTACTTCGAGGCCATCGGCATCCAGCTTCTCGACGGGCGACTGCTCAGTGCGAGCGACAGGGTAGACACGGAGCGCGCCGTGGTCATCAACCGCGCGCTCGCGAAGAAGTACTTCCCGGGAGAGAACCCCATCGGTCAGCGCATCAACATGGGGCTGGAGGGACTGGAGCGCATCGTCGGAGTGGTGGAGGACGTGGCGGAGGCGGGCCTCACCGACGGCTCCGTCCCCGCGCGCTACATGCTCCACGCGCAGGTGGCGGGCATGACGATGACGCGGCAGGCCCTGGTGCTGCGCGCGCAGCCGGGACATGACCCCGCGTCGCTGCTCGAGGCGGCCCGCCGCCAGCTTGCCGCCGCGGCGCCTTCCGTGGCCGTGCAGCGCGGCACCACGCTGGACGCGGTATTCGCGCAGGCCATTGGCCCCGCGCGGCAGGTGATGGCGGTCCTCACGTTCCTCACGGCGCTCGCGGTGGTGCTCGGCGCGGTGGGCGTCTATGGCGTCACCTCCCACTTCGTCCGCCGGCGCCAGCGAGACTTTGGCATCTGCATCGCGCTCGGGCTGCGGCCGTCGCGCGTGGTGGCGCAGGTGGTGGGGCGGGGTGGGAAGCTGGTGTTGCTCGGCAGCGCGCTCGGCACCGTCGCGGCGCTCGTGCTGGCGCGGCTGCTCTCCTCGTTCCTGTACGGGGTGAGCGCGGTGGACCCGCTGTCGCTCGTCGGCTCCACCCTGGGGCTGCTGGCCGTGGGGGTCGCCGCCGCGCTGCTGCCCGCGTGGCGCGCCAGTCGACTGGACCCTGCCGTCGTGTTCCGCGAAGGGTAGAGTCCCGCCCGTTCCAACCTGTCGTTCGAGAGGAGTGCTTCCGTGCCGTCCCCAGCCAGCTCGACATCCGACGTGCCACTCGGCACCTTCGAGGAGCAGGTGATGCTCGCCGTGGTGCGCACCGGGCGTGCCCCCGACGAAGGCGGCGCCTACGGCATGGCCGTCCGCCGTGAGCTGGAGCTGGTGGCCGGGCGCGAGGTGGCCATTGGCGCGGTCTACGCCACGCTGGACCGGCTCGAAGCGAAGGGGCTGGTCGCCTCGGAGCGTGGCGAAGCGGGCGCCGGGAGCTCCCGCCGGGTCTTCACCCTCACGCCCCGGGGTGCACGGGCGCTGGTGGACTCGCGCGAGATGCGCGAGCGGCTGTGGCGCGGGGTGGACCTGGTGCCGCTGCTCGCCGGAGCGAGCACCGGCCGGAGCTCCTGAAGTGGCTCCCTCGACGCTGCTGCTGGAGCGGGCCCGGACGGCTCAGGGCTTCGCGCCGAGCTTCTCGAGCATCTTCACGGCGTTGGTGTTCTTGGAGTCCAGCTGGAGCGACTTCTTGTAGCTCGAGATGGCCTCCGCCTTCTGGCCCGCCTCCATGTAGCCCTCGCCGAGGCTGTCATGGACATTCGCATCCTCGGGGTACAGCTCGACGTTCGCCTGGAAGACCTTCACGGCGTCGGTCTTCTGTCCCTCCCGGAGCAGCCGGTAGCCGAGGTTGTTCAAGTCACCCGGAAACAGCTTGCCGGCCGCGCCGTTCCCCTTCATCGACCGGTACCAGGCGAGCGCGGCGTCCGTGCCCTTCATCCGCGCGTACAGGTCCACCCGGACGAAGGGCAGCTCGGGGCGGGGGACGTAGGACTTCCAGCCGTACTCCGCGGCCACGCTGGCGGCGAGCCGGTCCAGCAGCAGATAGCCGTTGTCCGAGTTGGTCATGATGGCCACCCCGCTCCCCGAGTCCGCGAAGGCGGTCAGGTTGCACTGGAAGCCCTCGTTCGAGCCGCCGTGCCCGAAGCGGTCGGCGTCACCCTCCAGCTGGAAGCCGAGCCCGAACGACTCCGACTGCTTCGTGAGCATCTGCTTCGCCATCGCCCGTGACACCACCCGGGTGGACTTGCCCGCCCGGGCCTTGGACACCTCGATTGCGATGCGTGAGAGGTCGGACGGCGTCGTCCACAGTCCCGCGGCCCCCATCTCCGGGTAGACGTGCCACTGGCCCTCGACGCTCACGCCACTGGCGAGCGTGCCGGAGGCGGCCCTGGAGGCGAGGTCCGGGGGCAGGGGCTGCTCGTAGGTGCTGTGCTTCAGGCCGAGCGGCGCCAGCACCGTCTCTCGCATGATTTGCGGAAACGGCTTCTTCAGCTGATTCATCAGCATCAACTGGACGATGGTGGTGCCGCCGCCGCTGTACCGCGTCTTCGTCCCGGGGACGATGTCCACCCGCACCGGGGCGGTGTTCGCGGGCGTCACCCCGTCGAGCACCTGCTCCACCGTCGGCATCGGCCCCGCCACGTTGTAGCCCGGGAAGCCGTGCACCGTCGTGCCCGCGCTGTGGCTGAGCAGGCGGCGCAGCGTCACCTTCTCCGTCTTCGTGAAATCATTCTCCGGGAGCTTCCACGACACCAGCGAGTCATTGATGTTCGCGTCGAGCGACCACTTCCTCGCCTCGGCGTGGTGCATCGCCGCCAGGGCGGTGACGGGCTTGCTGATGGAGGCGGCCTGGAACAGCGTCTCGGGCGTGACGGGGGCCTCGCCGCCGGCCTGCATCACGCCATAGCCCTTGGCCCAGACGAGGGCGTGCTTGTTGAAGACGGCGATGCTCAGGCCCGGAATCTTGTAGAGCTCCATCCAGCGCTCGAGCGTCATGTTGATGGGCGCCTCGCCCTGGATGAGGACCGGTGCCAGGCCCGCCTCCACTCGCGCCATGCGGGCCGCTTCGGACGGACGGGCCAGCCACTCCGTGGCGGGCTTCCGGGTGTCGGCTCCGGTGAGGAGCGCGACTCCCGTACAGCTCGCGAGGGCAACGAGAGCAAAGCGGCGAAGCGTGTGACGCATGACAACCTCCAGGAGGGGCCGGGTCTATCGTACCGGGGAGCGCGGGGCTCCTACGAAGTGGCCGTGTCCTGATTGCAGGCAACGACTGGGAACGCGGCGCGTCACCTGGAAACACGACCGCCGGGCCCCTCTCGCGAGGAACCCGGCGGCGTCTGCTGCCTTCAGCGTGGGGCGCTCGGCCGCTTAGCGGCGGGGCTCGTGCTCGGTGATGCACTGCTCCGTCTTCTCGGGCATGACGAAGAAGGGCTGCAGCCGCTTCAGGCTGGCGCTGGAGCCCAGGGCGGCGTCACCGATGGTGCCGGCGCCGTCGTACACCAGGGCCGTCCAGTCATTCTGCGAGGCGGCGATGAAGTCCAGCGCGTCGCCGTCGTTGTTCAGGTCCTGGGCGACGAGCGCGGCCTGGACGACGCCATTGCCGTTGAAGTCGAGGTTGGCATGCGCGGCGCCGATGCGCAGGACGGTGCCGACGCGCACGCCGTAGTGCGACAGGTCCGCCTCGGTGGTGGGCGCGAGGGGCGCGAAGGCGGAAATCTCGTTGAGGGACGCCTCGCTCACGGAGCCGATGCGCACCCGCGAGTAGTCCAGCACGCCGTCCACCGCGTCCACCGTCAGGCCGCGCAGCTGGTACGAGTAGCTCATGAGGCTCAGGTAGTTGGCCTTGTAGTTCATGCCCTCGTTGCCGCCGTGCTGCAGGCCGATGTTGTGCCCCAGCTCGTGCATGATGGTGCCGGCCTGCTGCTGCTCCGTGCCACCCGGGGTGCTCCAGTTGCCCAGCGACACGATGAAGTCATGGCCGGGGACGCCGCGCGACAGGCCGCTGGAGCCGCCAGCGTTGTACTGGTTGGCAATCAGCGCGTAGTGGAAGAACGGCGCCCGGCGCGCGGGGAAGTACTTGTTCTTGATGACGTCGAAGTCCACCCATGCCGGGTTCAGGTCCATGTCGGCATCGGCGGCGGCAATCTGGTTGCTCAGCACCAGGTGCAGCGCGACGCCCGTGCTGCCGTCCGGGTTGCTCACCGGCGCGTTGGCGAAGGAGGCCGTCACGCGGTCCAGCGCGGCCTGCATGGGCTTGAGGTTCGGGTAGTAGTCGAGCTCCACGAAGACGTCCTTCTTCTTCGGGTTGGCGCCGTAGTAGCGCAGGTCGACGCCGCCGGAGCCGTACAGCTCGGCGAAGTCGCTGATGCTGTCGCCGTCCGTGTCGGAGCTGAAGGCATTGGTGCCGTAGCGGTTCTCCGCGGCGTCGCAGATGCCGTCCGTGTCCGAGTCGGGGGCGAACAGCGCGCAGAGGTACACCGTCTGCACTTCGGAGATGTCGTAGTTCTTCCCGTCCTGCGTGACGTTCTCGTAGTCGGGCTTGTGGTAGACGCTCACAGACCGGTAGCCCGGGCGGCTGTAGAGAAGGCGGATGGCCTCCTCGCCGGACGCGGGCATGATGATCTGCACCTGGTCCTCGCCGTGCCGGTCGCCGTAGGCGTCGAAGACATAGAGGCCCGACGTGTCCGTCGTCTGGGTGGTGGGCGAGGCGCAGCCGGTGCCGGAGCAGGTGCCGGAGGCGACAGTCACCGTCACGTCCTGGATGGCGCTGCCCGTCGCGGCGTCGTGGATGTAGCCGTAGACACAACCATTCAGTCCCACGACGGCCACGGAGGCCGTCAGGGCGGTACGAAGCTTGAGCATGTGAATCCCCCTCTAAGAGTTCAGGTGTTGGGGCGGAGCGCGCCCGCCGACACTTGAACGAGAGGGGGCGGAAATCTTCCTCACGGGGATTGTCGATTTCCTCCGCCCGGGGCTGTCTTCCTAACGGGAGGAATTGCCCAGCGGGAGCCGGAGGATGAGCGGCGGTGTCAGGACGGCGCCTTCCCGGAGCCGGCCCGCGTCGTCGTATTGCTCCCACTGGCTGTTGGCGACATAGCGCAGCTCATCGCCGACCACCGCGCCGATGGTGGGCTGGTCCGCTTCCGGGAGGTGCCGGTCCATCACTTCCACGGCCTGGATTCGCAGCGGCTCCGTGGCGAGCCGCATCCGGATGACCCGGGCGGGCTGGAGTCCATTCTGGATTCCGATGAGGGTGTCTCCGTGCCGCGCGAGCCCGTCGATTCCGAGCACCGTCGCGCCTCCGGTGGGCGGTCTGACTTCGGCGACCTTCCGGCTCGCCCTGTCCACGGCGAGGATGCCGTGGGAGTAGTCGGCCACGTAGAGGGTGCGGCCGTCCGCGCTCTCCGCGACGCCCTGGGGTGAGCGGAAGAGCGGGTCGCTCGCGAAGACCTCCAGCGTGTCGCCGGTGGGAGGCACACGGTAGAGCACGGGCTGCTGGCTGTCCGAGACGAACACCTCTCCCTTCGAGGTGACGTGGACGTCCCCTGGCGCATGAGGCCCCGTCCCGGCGGGGAAGCCGAGCCGCCGCTGGAGCCGGCCGGACGCGAGGTCGAAGGCGTGAACCCAGGCGAGGTGCTCATCCCCCTGGGTGAAGCCCCGCATCTGGGGAATGGCGGCCGACGTCACCCACAGCGTGCGCCCGTCGCCAGACAGGGCCACGGCGAGGGCCGCGAGCACTCCGTCCTGGCCCGGGGGCACCACCTCCGTGGCCCGCCCGTCGCGCCCGACGCGCACCACCTTGCGGTGCCTCACGCTGGCCACGTAGCACGCCTCGCCCCGCGCCTCGCACGCGAGGCCCTCGGGGAAGAAGTCCGCCTCGTCGAGCCGGAACGCCACGCTGCTGCGTGCCAGCGGCTCCAGGTTCCGGGCCAGCCGCCCGGCGGCGGCGCGGACGGGGGCGGCGTCGAGGACCCTGGCGAAGCTGTCATCCCGCCCGAGGTCGACGCCCAGCCCGAGGTCGGCGCTCACGTCGAGCCAGCGTGCCGTGGCGGCCGCATCGCCAAGCCGGGCCGATAGCGCGGCGAGCCCGTAGGCGTAGGCCGCCTGGGTGGGCCACACCGCCTGCGCCTCCGTGGCGAGCGCCTGGGCCTTCTCGAGGAGCCCCTCTTTGCGGGCGACGGACGCCTCCCGCCAGCGCGTGCGCGCCAGGTCGGCGCGCGTCCGGGCCGTGAGGGGCGCAACCGACGTGTCCTCCATCCCGGGGGTGGGCGTCCCTGGGGCGACGGCCTGCGGGACGCCTCCGTCAGCAGCGGTGTCGGCCGTGGGGGCCTGGGCCCCACTCGCGCCGCCCCGGCAGCCGACGAGGAGGAGGAGCGCGAGGCCCGTGAGTGGAAGACGCCAGCGAGCAGGTGGGGCGCGCGGGAAGCCCCCGCCTGGAACCTGCGATGGGAGACGGCTCCCCGGGTGGGCAGGCTCCATCACTTCACATCCTGAAGGGGCGTCGCTCATGGTGCGAGCCAGCTTCCAGGTTCTCTTCGCCCATTGCCAGACGCGGGCCCGAGTGGCCGGTCCGCGCCATTTAATGCGGCTTAATTCATCCCCGGGTCAACCCCGCCTGGGGTCTCCCGATACTCCAGGTACACGCAGGGGGAGGACTGTGCCATGGGGAGCAACACGATTCAGTCAGGACGGGGCCAGGAAGCCGCGCGCATCGCCGCCGAGGTCGCCGCACGTCAGGCCGCGGAGACCGCGCGGCTCGAGGCCCTGAGGCAGGCGCTCCAGACGCCGGCAGCGACGCCGAGGCCCACGCTCCCGGAGGCTGGCCTCGCCGGAGCAGCAGCGGCGGCTGGACGCCGGTAGCGTCGGGGGCAGGTCCACCCTGGAGAGGCCAGGCGCGTCACGGACTCCTCACCTGGCCTCATGCAACCTTCTCGATTGGCGCCTGTCTTGTCGCGGTTGGGTTACGAGGCCCGCGAGGTGACTCAGGGCTGGAAGCGGCCCGTGAACGCCGGTGCGTTGGAGCTCCACGGCGCGTCGAGGTTCGGGCTGCTCACATCACCCCCGACCCGCCGGTTGGCCTGCACCTGGAGGTGGTAGTGCCGCCCGGGGATGAGGAGGCCTGGCGGGAGACGGAGCTGGGGGTCGGTGGTGATGAAGGACCTCATCAGCGAGCGGAGCGTCCCATTGGTGCCCGACACGGAGAGCCGGTACAGGCGCACCATGTACGAGGTGGGCACGCCCAGGACCGGCGCATCCCAGGTCACCAGGGGCGACTCCCCCAGGCCCTGCAGCCCGTCCACCGTCGCGTCCTGGCCGTTGAGGCGCAGGTTGCGCGGCGGGCCCACCTGGGGGCTGAGCAGCGCCGAGCCATCCTGGAACGGCCCATGCGTGTAGACGGTGAACCGGAACGACGCCGGCACGGAGTTTCCGCCACCCGCCAGCGGCACCGAGTAGGACATGGAGCCCGCCGCGACGTTGCTGGCGAACCGCGTCCACGACGCGGGGAAGGGATCGGAAACCTCCAGCTCCTGGGTGACGAGCGGCTGGCCGGGAGTGAAGAGCGAGCCGCGAGCCAGGTCGAACCAGCCGGCGTAGGTGCCGAACCGCATGAACTGCGGCAGCGCGCCGACACTCATGTCATGGGTGTTGCGCAGCGTGGCGCGGGGATGGGCGGCGAGCAGCAGGGCCTCGAACTCGGAGGCGTTGATTTGCACCGTCCGCGAGGAGGTGGGCTGGGGCGCGAGCGTACCGGTCAGGGTGACCGCGCCGCCTCCGGAGACCACGCTGCCTCCCGGGCTCCCGCTCGAAATCTGGAAGCCCCGGCGGGCCTCCCGGACCACGTCCAGCCCTCCCACGGTTGAAGGGCGCGTCGTCAGCTGGGCGACGTGCACCGTGTCCCCGCGGGCCAGGTCGATACGTCCGACGCGGTTGCCACAGTTGAAGAGGGACGCGTCGTACCCGGTGCTGCCGGTGAAGACCGTCGAGCCCACCACGGGCTCCAGGGGCGGAGAGGCACACTCCCGCGCGAAGTAGGAGAGGCCTGCTCCGAACGCGCTCACCTGCAGGTCATCCTCCGAGTCCCACGGATTGAGGCCGTCCAGGTTCAGGTTGAAGAGCGTGTCGTCCGGCTCCGGCTCCAGGTCGGCGCGGCCCGGCAGCGGCGAGCTGAGGTCCGGCGTGCGGCCATGGGTCCAGTAGTAGGTCGAGCCGAACTGCAGGAGGTAGGGCGTGCTCTCCACGTCGTGGATGACGAAGGTGCCGTCCCTCAGGCCCTGGCCGTAGTGCTCGGTATAGGAGCCCTCCGCCGTGGGCACCCAGGCGATGATGAGCGTCACGCTCAGGTCGGTGGGACGCGAGACGACGGACCCGTCGTCCTGGACGAAGTAGGTGGAGCTGCGGCCGAGGACCGTCTGCGCGCCGCAGGAGGGGCCGGGCCACGGGAGGACGGTGAACGTCACGTCCGTGGCGGCGCCGCTCGCGTCGGTGATGATGGCGGTCACCTCGGCGGGGCTGTCGAAGCAGGCTGGGGCCAGCCAGTCCGCGGAGGCCGAGCCACCGCTGCCGCGAGTGGCCAGGAGGATGCCCTGCGAGGCCACCCAGGAGACGCTCAGCGCCGTGCCTTCCGGGTCATGCGCGGTGAGTCCGAGCGTCACGAGCTCGCCCACGAAGGCCCGCTGGGCGGACTGGGAGACGCTGTCCACGACGGGGACCCGCTGCATGTTCACCTGGGGGCCGGAGCCCACCTGGAGGGTGAGATTGCCTACGTGATATCCGCCCAGCGTGTCCGAGGCGTAGACGGTGAAGATGCACCGGGCGTCGGGCGGCGCGGCGCTCAGGGTGAACGTCGGGGTGCGGGAGTCGAAGTCGTCGAAGGTGCCCTCACAGGAGGAAGCCCAGAAGAAGCCCACGGTGTCTCCATCCGGGTCGGAGACCGAGGCGGCCAGCAGCGTCGTCCGGCCCACGGAGAGCACGGAGGGCGCCCCCATCATCGCGCTCACCTCCGGCCAGGTGTTGACGCGCACCGTCACCGCGGCCCGTCCCGACAGGCCCACGTTCCGCACGGTGAGGTCGACGGTGATGGTGGCGGCGGCGTTCTTGGAGTCGCGAACCTCGAGCTGGATGCGCTGCACGCCCTCGGTGGCGGGCGCGGTCCACGAGGTGGACGCGGCGGCCGGGGCGCTGAACGTGCCCCCGGGCGCGCTCCAGGCGTAGGTCAGCGTGTCACCCGGGTTGTTGTCGTGCGCGGCGGCCGTGAGGGTGATGGAACCGCCCGGCTCCACCTCGTTGGTGGACACCGTGAGCGAGTCGATGATGGGCGCCTCGTTCTCGAAGGGAGGGGGAAAGTTGGCTTGCTGCAACAGCAGGAAGACCGCGGCCACGCGGTCCGCCTGGATGGCCATCGGGCCCGCCTGGCCCCAGTAGAGGGCGGTGGACGCCGAGTCGTACGCGGTCGCCGTGAAGACGCGGTCCGCACCGACGGGGATGTTTTCGAGCGTGCCGTTCCACGTGGCTCCGTCGCGGACGAGGTCCATCCCCAGCGCGGTGGAGATGCCCGGGCCCTGGACCTCCACGCGGATGCGCGCCACGTCATCGGCCGACAGGGCCTGGCCGAGCATGACCTTGATGTCGGCGCTCGCCGAACGCGAGGTGCTCTCGTCTCCACCACAGGCCGCGAACACTCCCAGGGCAAGCACCGCCGTCACCACTGACGCGGCGCGCCCGAACCAACGCAACACAGACATGAATCCCCCTCGGGATGAGAGGGCTGGCTATAGACCGAAGGTAGACTCACCGCAAACACGCCGCGTGGGGCCAGTTCATACCCAGAGGCCCATGGGCCGCATGGCAACGGGGCTCGGTGCCAACCGTGGGTATGGCCGTGTCCGACCTGGATTTCACGCGGCGGCCAGTCGCGCGCTAGTTTCGAGGCCATGGTCAAGGTCACCCGCCCGCCCGCTCCGAGACTCGCGAAGGTGGATGTTCCCGTCACGCAAACGCCTCCGGCTTCCGCGCCCGCCACGTCAGCGCGCGCCAGACCCGACTCGTCGATGGACGCTCCGCGCGCGCCGGTGTCGAAAGCACCGGTACAGCAGAAGCTGGAGCAGCAGCTTGCCACCCTCGCCGAGGGCCCCATCCGTCAGGCGCTGCAGCACGCGCTGTCCGGAGCGCTCCCCGCGCCCACCGTTGGCGCCGCGGGCAGGGCCATCAGTGGGTTCAGCCCCGCCCAGCAGAAGGAATTGGCGACCCTGCTGTCGAAGGCGGGCCTCAGCGCCACCGCATCGCCCCGCGCCGATGCCAGCGCCGAGCGCGCCTTCCTGCTCGGAGCCATCGCGGGCGGCGCGACGGGAGCGACGCTCAAGCGTCTGGCCGAGCAGATTCGCGGGCGCCCGCCTGGCAACCAGGCCTTCGCCTTCAACCCGATGGCCGGAGCGGCCTCGAAGAGCAAGGCGACCTCCAGTCCGGTGGACACGGCGGCGGCGAAGCTCAAGGCCGCGATGGACGACATCTGGGGCACCGACGAGGCCGCCGTCTTCGAGGCCCTGGAGGGGATGGACGCGGCGCTGCTGCCGCAGGTGGCACAGAAGTACGAGAAGCTCACCGGCACCTCGTTGCGGGATGCGCTCGCCCTCGAGCTCGAAGGGCCCGACCTGAAGCGCGCCCTCGCGGCGCTCGACCGGCCGGTGTCCGCCGCTCCCACTGCGCCCGCCGCGCCGGTGCAGGCGACGGCGAAGGCCGCCGCGGCGGGGAAGACCTCGGCCGCCGACGTCCAGAAGAACCTGGACTCCATCAAGGTGACCACGCACGACGAAGGCACCTTCAAGCGAGGGAACGCCGTCGAGCTCAACCTGTTGATTCCCATCAACGTCGCGACCTGGAAGCCTCCGAAGGCGAAGCTCTACAACCCGCTCAAGGCCGCGGTGAAGGCGCGCAACGAGGCGCAGCAGGCCGTCGACACCGCGAAGACAGACACGGCGAAGAAGGCCGCGCAGACCCGGCTCGAGGCCGCTGACAAGAAAGTCGTTGCCGAGGGTGAGAAGGTCAAGGCGTGGCTGAAGACACACATCGGCTCGAACCCCGAGCTCCAGCGGGCGAGCGCGGACGTGAAGAAGGCAGAGACCGCACTCAACACGCTGAAGGCGCAGCACCAGAAGGCGAAGGTGCCAAAAGACCCGCTCGCGGCCGAGACGCTCAAGAACGCGCAGAAGACAGCGCTCGAGGCGGCGAACACCCGGCTCACCACTGCCCAGGCCAACGAGAAGAGCGTCAAGGCCGCCGTGCTCGCGAGGATGGAGGCCTACCAGCCGATGGTCGACGTGCCGCAGCTTCGCTCTGACGTGACGGTGGGCGGCACCACCATCCGGATGCGCGACGGCCGCGAGACGGCCTACACGAACTCGTGGAAGGCGGTGGACGGGGGAGCCCTCAAGGGCGACTCGCGCGCCGACGTCGACACCCAGCTGGAGAAGAGTGGAATCAGCGAAGACAGGCAGAAGATTCTCTCGTCCATCTCAGGCCTCGAGGGCACCTTCAGCAAGGTCAACACCTGGGACATCGGGCGCGTCTCCTGGGGCTTCACCCAGTGGACGCTGGGAAAGAGCGGCAACGGCACGCTGGCCGACTTCATGCGGGGGCTGAAGAAGTCCGACGCGGCGCTGTACGAGAAGCACTTCGGCAAGTACGGGCTCGACATCGACGACAAGGGCGTGGTGCTCACCCGCGGCGACGGCACGGTGCTCAAGGGCGTTGCCGCGGCCGAGGCCATTCGCACCGACGTGAAGCTGGCGGCCATCTTCATGGCCGCGGGCGGTGACCCGGAGCTGCAGCAGGCGCAAATCAAGTTCGCCAACCAGGGGAAGATCTCCAACCTCCGCAACCAGTCGGTGTCGGTGACCGGCAAGGATGCGAAGGGCGCGGCGGTGAAGGCGCAAGTCCAGCTCAAGGACGTCCTCACCAGCGAGTATGGCAACGCCATCATGACCGACCTCGCGGTCAACGCCGGCTCGGGAGGCAGGAAGGCCGCCGCCGCGCTCAAGAAGTACGTGAGCGACAAGGGCGTCGACCCGGCGAAGGTGAAGGACTGGGCCGCCGACGCCGAGAAGGCCATCATCGCCTCGCTCGAGCAGGCCTCCCGCTCCGAGCGGCTGGCTCACCACACGGAGGCGGGCTTCAGCAAGGAGCCCGGGTCGTTCACCGACTGAAGGCGGAGGGCCAACCTCCGCGCGGGCGGCCCTCCCGGTAGCCGGTGGAAGGAAGGTTCCTTCCGTGGACCTGCGCGCGGGCGCCGAGGAAGGTGCGCCGACCGCAGCCACGGGTTAGACCAGGGCTCCTTTTCTGGAGACTTTCCATGACGATTTCCATGTCCTCGGCCAGCGTGCCGATTTTCGTGACGATGCTCGGCAGCCTCTCGAAGTGTCTCGGCAAGGCCCGGGCCCACGCGGAGGCGAAGAAGTTCGACCCCAACGTGCTGGTGACGGCGCGGCTCGCGCCCGACATGCTGCCCTTCAAGAGTCAGGTGCAGATTGCCTGTGACTCGGCCAAGCTCTGCGTGGCGCGCCTCTCCGGGGTGGACGCACCGGTGTTCGAGGACAACGAGGCCTCGCTGCCCGAGCTCGAGGAGCGCATCGCGAAGACCCTGTCCTGGCTGGAGTCGGTGCCGCGCGAGAAGCTGGACGGCACCGAGGAGAAGCAGGTCAGCGTGCCACGGCGCGGCAAGGAGCCGATGCAGTTCGCCGGAGAGCAGTACCTGAAGCACTTCGCCCTGCCGAACTTCTTCTTCCACGTCACCACTGCGTACGCGCTGCTGCGCCACAATGGCGTGGACCTGGGCAAGGCGGACTTCCTCGGCGGGCGGTAGGCCGCCACCGCGACGCACGCGAGACCGGCGGCGCGTGCGGGGGCGCATGCGCCTATACTTCCGCGGATGGCGGTCGAGCTTCGAGTTGCCTCGTACAACATCCTGGCTGACGCCTACGTCAAGCCCGAGTGGTTCCCGCACACGCCCGCGGACACCCTCCTGCCGCGGAGACGGCAGGAGGCGCTGGCTCGACGGATAGCGGGGCTGGACGCGGACATCGTCTGCCTGCAGGAGGTGGAGCCCGACAGCTTCGCCGCGCTCCAGAAGGCGCTGGAGCCGCGCGGGTACGTGGGCGTGCTGGCCCTGAAGCAGCAGGGCCGGCCCGACGGCTGCGCGGTGTTCCACCGCCTGGAGCGTTGCCTGGGCCACCAGGCCCATTACTTCAAGGACCGGTTGGAGGACGGGCGCATCTCCGGGCACCTGGCGCTGGTCGTGGACTTCGATGTCGGAGGAAACCGGCTGCGCGTGGCGTGCACTCACCTGCGCTGGGACCGGCCGGACCGGCCCGTGGAGCAGCACCAGGGGATGCAGGAGGCGGCCGAGCTGCTCGAGGAGTTGGTCCTGCGGGACGCGGAGGCCCTGTGGGTCGTGTGCGGCGACTTCAACGCGCAGCCCGGGGAGCCGCTGGTCCGAGCGTTCTCGGAGGCCGGGCTGATTGATGCCTACGAGGGGCGGCACCAGCCGACCTGCAACGCGAACGGCAGGGCCAAGGCCATCGACTTCCTCTTCCACTCGCGCGCGCTGCGGGCGCAGCCGGTCCGGCTGCCGGAGCTGGACGACCGGACGCCGCTGCCGTCGGAGACCGAGCCCTCCGACCACCTGCCGATTGCCGCGCGGCTGCTGCGCGTCGAGCCCGGCATGTGAGGAATCGAGCCGTTCCATGCCCTTCCATACGAGGTGCGCTCTCCGCGCCGACGCAACACCCTAGCGGCGGAGCAGGGGGGCTCGCGCAGGGCCCTCCGCCCACACCGTTGGAGGTTGCGATGAGGACGGGACAGAAGCGTGTGTCGGGCGACGGGGCCGAGGGCCGCGACCACCTGGTGCTCGTGCCAGGCTTCGGCGGCTTCGATGCGCTGGGCTCGCTGCGCTACTACCACGGGGTGACCGAGGTGCTGCGCGAGCTGGAGCCCGGCGCGGAGCTGTCCGTGCACTACTTCCCCAACCTGCCCACGGCCAGCGTCCAGACGCGAGCCCACCAGCTCCAGCGCTGGCTCGCGGGGCTGTGGGACCGGCTGAACGTCCTTCCGGCGGACCGCATCCACCTCATCGGCCACTCCACCGGCGGGCTGGACATCCGCCAGCTGCTCACCGACTACCGCGTGCAGTACCAGCAGCACGCACGAGGCCAGGGCGGCGCCTGGCCACCAGTCCTGGACCGGATTGCCTCCGCGCAGTTCCTCTCCACGCCCCACCGAGGCACCGCCCTGGCATTTCACCTGAGCCGCACGCGGCTTCGCCGCACGGCGTGCCGGGCCCTCCTGTTCGGCGCCTTCCAGTCCCTGCGGATGTCCGGCGAGCTCGGCAGCGGCCTGCTGGGCCGGTTCGGCAAGGTGCTGCTGCCCTCCGCCCAGGCTCCAGACTGGGTGGACGCCCTGCTCGACACTTTGAGCGGTACGTACATCACCCGTGGCAGCCTCGAACGCGCCATCGCGCGCAGCTCCTACTTCGAGCTGCTGCGCTGGCTGGTGGACATGGGGACCGACTTCAACGCCATCACGGACCTGGACCCCTGCAAGCCTCCACCCGGTGCTCCCGCCAGCCCCGCGCACCAGGACGTGGAGGACTACGCGGCGGACACGCGCTTCCTGCGCGAGCGTCACATCCGCGTGCGCTCCATCGTCACCGTGGCGGGTGAGCCTCCGCCGCAGGGACGCCTGCCGACCCTCTACGGGATGATGTACGGGCTGACGGCCCTGAATCCTCCCGAGCGGCTCCAGCCCCGCAAGGTGCGCACGTTGATGAACCCACGGAGCGAGCGCACCCTGCGGGCTCCGGAGAATGACGGCCTGGTCAACTCCGTCTCGCAGGTGTGGCCGGACGAGGCGCACAGCTTCCTGGTCGAGGGCGACCACGCGGACGTCATCGGCCACTTCCGCTCGACGCCGGGCACGAGCAACGGGGACGTCTTCGCGTTCCGCCAGTACGACCTGCTGGGCTCGAACTCGGGCTTCGACGAGGAGGACTTCACGGCGCTCTGGCGGGAGGTGGGCCACTTCGCCCTGCGGCGGGCCGGGGTACGCCAGGCGCAACAGGAGCCACGGAGCGCTCCCTCCGTCACCGAGTCCACGGGGTACTCGAGGCCCTCTTCCAAGCAGCCCACCTTGCGGCCCATATGACGGCCCCGCCCCGAGCCGCCGCTACTCGATGGGCAGCGGCTCCGTCCGTCCCTCATCGCGCAGCCGGAGCGCGCGGTCGATGGTTCAATCGTTCGATTGAGTTTGGGCAAGGAAATTCAGATACACGCGCAGCTTTGCCTTCTCCAGATTGTCGGCCGTAATGTCGCCACCCATTGCCGGGGCCGGCACCAGCGCATACACCTCGTCAGCCGCCGGCGCACCAAGCCGCTTCAACCCCTTCTTGAACATGTTCAAGAAAAATATAGCGTCGAGAAACCTCTTCTGGCCGAAATGCAGTTCCAAGACAGATTCGAGACGGTCGGGCAGGGAATCGCCACGCATGGTGACAGCAGACAGGTGATACAGCTTTCCTTTGTGCGAGACGATCAGATCGCCGAAAGCCGTGCGGAAAATGACATCGATGAGTTCAGTCTGGAAGTTGTTGGCGAAGTCCGCGGCGACATCGCGCAGTTCGTCCGGATCGACCGTCCACAGAAATCCATCCGAAAACTCCTGGAACCCGGACACTTCCCAGGTATTGACCAGCACGTCAGGGAGTCGTCCCCGATACTTCGCAATCAGCTCCGGAGTACATGCCTTGTAAGTCCGCTGCCGTTTATGCGCTTTCGAGAAGTCCTTGGAATCTGCAAGTGTCGTCATTTTTTGCCGGTAGGTGGGTTGCTTTTACAACTTATATGAGGAAAGCCGTTGGAGCGACTACGGCGACAATCTTTCCCCGGAGTTCTCTTGCCCGTGAGGGCACGCTGCGCCGATCGAAAAAATCGATACGGCTGTTACCCAGGTAGGCTTCATCGTCGGCGCCAGGATCTCCATTCTGGATCTCCTTGCCCAAGAATCCTGTGCCGCTGCTGCCCTGAGGCATCCCCTCATTTGAGTCAGATGAGCCCGAAGGCTTCGCGGAACACGGCGTGCTCGCGGACAAACTGGCCAAATCGCTCCACCAGCGGGCTCAGTCGTTCATCACTCATGCGCGGCATGGCCATGAAGTAGTAGGCCCCCTGGGTGAAGAGCGAGTGGGTGCGCTTCTTCGCCGTATTCACCTTCAAGTGCTTGTCGTAGCCAAGCGCCTCGCCCGCAGCGCCCAGCAGCGTCAGCAACACCTGCGCGAAGGCGGAGATGAGCAGGAGCCTATCTCTGCGCTCCGGCGTCTTCACACGCACCTGCTTGAGGCCCATGCCGAACTTGAGGTCCT
The DNA here is from genome assembly GCF_010894435.1 of Pyxidicoccus trucidator. Classification (NCBI taxonomy): domain Bacteria; kingdom Pseudomonadati; phylum Myxococcota; class Myxococcia; order Myxococcales; family Myxococcaceae; genus Pyxidicoccus; species Pyxidicoccus trucidator. The sequence goes on from NZ_JAAIXZ010000004.1 coordinate 99,020, forward strand.
TCACGTCCCGGAAGCTCTCCTCAAATGGTGAAACGCCGGGCGTAGGCGTCCAGCACCTCCTGGGCAGGGGCCTAGTTGAAACTGGTGGCCAAGCACCAGGACTCTTTCATGCCCTTCCTCCTCACGCACACCACCGCCCCACCTGGGCCCCGGCCGTGGTGACGCGCGCGCTCCGGAGCAGCTTCGCGCGGCCGCCCTCCGGTACCCATTCGGCCGCGGGCTTCGTCTCTCCTTCTTCCGACGTGACGAGCACGTCCGAGCGCAATCGCACCACGTACTCGAAGTCGAGCTGCTTCAAGAGCGCATAGAACTTCGCATCCGCGAAACCCCGGTCCGCCAGGACGGTCACCCGCACCTTCGCGGGGATGAGTTCTCGCAACCGCTGGAGCACTAGGTCCTCGGCGAGTTGTCGGTTGCCGGCGGACGCCGATTTCACCAGCGTCATCCACAGCAGCGGTGTCGCTCTGCCATGGCGGGTGACGAGGCTTGCGACGAGCGACTCCTGGTCATCCTTCTCGAAGTCCGTCCAGTCCAGGGCGATGACGGCCTCCGTGCGCTCCGCCAGCACGAACGGCACCCAGGCCCCGAAGAGCTTCCAGATGTCGAGGCCCCCATTGGAGAGCAGCCGGTCCTCCTGCTTCACCGCGTGCTTGGAAGTGACGTCCTCACCCCGCGCCCACGCCATGGCCTTGCCGATGGCCGCCACCGACAGGCTGGTGGCCTGCACCGCGCCCAGCGTCGCCTGCGAGAGGGACAGGATGCGTTTGACGTGCAGATCGTCCTCGAACACCTCTGTCAGGAACGGCCGCACTTGTTTTTTATCGATGGCCACCTTGCGCGTCATGGTGGCCTGCCTCTCTGGCCGCGCGCCAGCGCCGTCGCACGCAGCGACCGAGCGAACGCACGCTGATCAACTCGCTAAATGAGGGGATCCCTCAGCTCCCTCCCGGCTCCGTCCTCCTGGCGTCCCGCTCTACCCCAGCCGCCTCCACCTAGTTCGAAACCGGCCGTCTCGCGGCGCGCTCCTGGGGGGCTCTCGCGCTTCGTCCGCCCTGGTCCCAGCTCTTGGCCTCGCCGCTCTGGACGAGGGGAACCCGCTCCGGACGGGGAGCTGCCCATCATCCAGTGCGCCTCATTTGGTGCCCTCCGGCATCATCCTGGGCGCTCGGTAACACACAGGTGACCTCTGAAGTTGCTCCGGTTCCGCCCCTGTCTCGCACTTCGTGGGGTTTCCTTCAGGGAAGTAGGCAGGCACGTCAAGATGTAGTCGGAGTCGCTTCATCCTCAGGAATCGAACCGCTGGGGCGAGTTCCCGATTCATGGGAGATTCAGGCTCGCCTCGCTAGGGAGGAGCACACCGAAGGACGTTTGCGTCTGGCTGCTGCGAAAAGGAATGAGGATCTCAAAGTTCTATTGAGATGCATCAACGCCGAAAGCCACGGTGAACTCCTGCTTCCCAACATCTATTCCTTCTCGACTTTTTCGACGCTCAACTGAGTTCGAAGGTTCTCCATGAGAGAGGTGGCCATTTTCACGAAGGCATCCATCTTTGACAGTCTATTTCTTAGCACAGCGTCTCGTGCGTTCTCATCCGCTTTGCCCTCATCGTCGCCTTGTAGTGCGAACTTGACGATAAAAGCTTCGGCGCCTTCTTCCGCGCCCGCTTGTGCAGCGAGTTTAACCCACGGTTCGGCGTTCACTGCGGCGCGCAGTGAGGCGGAGCGAAGAGCGCTCTGAATCAGGAGGCGTGCCGCAAAGTCGACTCCAGTCGCGAATTCGAGCCACTGCTTGGTGTCTTTGTCGATGTTCGCAGTCTCTGCTTCGCGAAGCGCCTGCGGGTAGTACCGATAGTTAGTTTGCTCCACATCCAGAGACGCGAGCGTCCGAAGTACCGACTCAAGCTCCGCGAAAGGGCGAAGACGATCGGGCAAGATAGATCGATATCGCCAGAGCTCCAGGATCGATTTTGCGCAGGCTTCCTGAGCTGTAGCCTTGGCCTCGGCAGGGGCCCTCTCAGCCGCTTCAATCAGTTGCGAAATATAATGAGCCATCCAGGATGCCAAGAGATCATCAGCGGCATCAAGTTCGGAAACCAGTCGGCTTCCAAGTTCAAGGACGGCTCTTGAGCGCGTGAGCGACACCATCTGCTCCCATCATGTAGTAACGGATGTAAAGCGGTGGAAGGGTTTCAACATCATCATCCTCGGTGCTCGCCTGTTGCGGGTACTCACGCCGGATTTCGACGCTCAGAACCAAGCTGTCCTCGGAGTCGCCGCCAAGCAGATGCTTCAGGAACTCTCTATTCGCGCTGAGCCTCACGCCCGAATCCGTTTCTACTTCCCGCCCATAACCTTTGAGTTGGGTCCAAGACTCGCTACGGAGCAATCCATCCGAGTTGTTCGTCCAAGTGCGCCCATCCGCTAGTTGGAGCAAATCAAGCTTTACGATGGTGTCTACAGAGGGAGCGGGGCCCGGATATGATAGCCCAGTTGCCCAAGGATCACCCCTATCGAGCCGAGTCAAGGCATCTTTGTCCGACACCCACCCCTTTAGCTTTAAGGGGCCTGATTCTAAGCCGTCTTCCTCGCCAGCATAAGGAAGGGCAAGCCGGCCAAGCTCGGGCGCCGTTTGGAGCGCGGCCACCAGCGCCTCCACGCCAGCGCGAGATACGAGTGCGCTGCGTATGAAGACTGTTTCGGTGTGTTTTCTTTCGCCGCCAGTCCAATAGCCCCAGAGAACTGTCATGTCATCATCGGTCACCAGTTTCTGGTCAAGATAGTCTGCCGTTACACTCCAGGGCCACTGCGTGTCGCCGTAGCCGGTGGGGGCCGGAGGGTCCGCGACGAGCCGCGGATCACGCCGATCGGCGAGCCATCTCCCGTCGGGACGGGCCAGCAAGTAGTGCGACAGCCACTCGCGGAAATCGTCCAACGAATCTTCGGCACGACGTCGCACAGGCCGCTCGCTCAGAAGGGCGGCGGCAACCAGCATCATGGCGTGATATCCGCGGTAGGCGGACAGGTCATCCGTCTTGGGCAGGCTTCCATGCGAGTGAGAGGTCTCGCCCTCGTCGAAGATCTTCCGCGTGTGCCGAGCGTCCTCTCGCCTCTTGCGTCCACCGCTCCATCCCAAATGGTCGCGGATGGCGTAATGCGCACGCCGCTCGATGGCCCTTTGACTGAGCCCGAACGCATTCCCAAGTGGCCTGAGCCAGTACGGACCGATGTCGATGCCGAAGTAGTACTTCTCGTCAGCATCGAGCGTCCCGTCGGCGGACAACGCGTCGTCTTCCACAGGGGCCGTCCAGCCGGAGTAGACTTCAACAGGCCGGCTGGGCCGATTGACGGAGCCAAGGTCGCTCGCTTCGTCAAGGTTCAACTCGCCTGCGGCCGCCAAAGTTCTCAGCGTCTGGGCGGCAAGCTCCCGGAGCAGCACGTGGTCCTTGTGAAGCCAGTTCAGCAGGAGCAAGGCGGCTGGACGAAGTGCTCCAGGATTCTCAAGCGCGCCGCGGGCAAAGCCGATGAGCAGCCATTGGCGCGCATGCCAGATATAAAACTCAAGCCCTTTGTCGACGAAGGGATCAGCGGCGCCCGACTGTGCCATGTTGATAAGCGCATCGAGAAGCTCGCTCCATCCCAACTCGACTACGGACCTCACTACGTGTGCGCATTGCCAGCGCTCAGCCGCCACCGGAGAGCCTAGTCCGGCCCACACGTAGCCGGCCAGTGCTCCAATATGGGATTGAGGCGGCTGTAGCTCGGGGCGCCACGGCCCGTCGCCATCTTCGGGTCGAAGAACTCCTGCAAGAAGGTCTAGGCCGAAGTTCAGTGCTTCATCTGCCTCCTCAGGAGACAGGAAAGTCGCGAGAGAATCGATCAATTGAAAGAGTTCGCTTGCGCCCAGGCTATCCATCTGCTCGACAAAGCCATTCAGCGTGGCGTGTGCCACATCGCCGTCGGACACGAGGCCTTCCTCATGAAACTTCTCAAACGGCAAATGCGCTCTCCAGCCGCGCCGGTAGACGTGCCGAGGCTCACGTTGGCAAGCCAAAAGCACTGCGTCCCGGATAGCCTTGCGAAGCGACAGTTGAGTGAGCAGGGGCGATGGCAGCGCATCCAGCATGTGGCGCAGATCATAGAGCCCGAAGTCTGGCCAAGTGGCGATGGCGCGGACGAACTCCGATTGTCGGCCGAGCTTCACTCGCGCAAACGCTTCCTGGAAGAATGTCCGGAATTCGTATGGCGGATCGTACGTGCGGACTGCGGCATAGGCAGACCGGAGTGCACTAGCGTCGAGCAGGTCGACGCCTTGGAAGATTGCATTCCAGTCTGGGGCGCGACGTTCCCGCTTGGCAAGGGAAGGCTCGGGGGCCGATTCATTCTTCTCCTTTGGACCTCGGATAAGATCGGCAGCGAGGAGTCGGTTGACGTCCGGGAACTTGATTCTGTAGGCGTTGCCCAGGTCACGAAGCTTTGACCAAGTCTCATGGTTCGCCGGTTGCACCCGAATGTAGCGATAAGCGAGCTGGGCCACCAGTGAACGCCGAGCTGAATCGCCTTCGGCCGCGACGGCGCGTTGGAGGTCCGCGAGCCGATCCCATTCGGCTGTCAGCCCCCCGAGCGCAATGGGCGTCGTGACCGGCAGTCGGCCCTGCTCCACAAGGCGGTAGACCACGACCGGCAGCAGGCGCGCGGGATCGCCAAACCGACGGTCACGCCAACGGCTCAGAATGGCTAGGGCCGACGAAGCACAGAGGTCCGTTAAGGCCTTGACGCTGCCATTCCAGTCGAAATGTTTGTCACGGGCGACGTACTCATAGGTAAGTTCCGCGACGCGCGAGAGATTGTAGGCTGTGCGCGCGCGTGGTTTCTCGTGCTCTCCTGCGGTCCGGGCTAGGTGAAGGAGCGCCGCCCAGCGATCTAGGTTCTCGTCGCCGATGCGGCTAGCGATCTCTACGGCGCGATCGAAATAGGCGCGAGCCTCGCTAGGGCTCACCGTCAGAACCGCGCGCGCAAGGCTCACATACGAGGCTGCTCGAGATTCAGCGTCCTCGCGAGAGTATTCCAAGGCACGGTAAGCCTCTCCGGCAAGTTCCATTGACAGAGCCTCGAACCCCTCGGATCGCGCAGCGTATCGGCATAGGGAGGTTATTCTGTCGGGCCCGAGTGATTCACGCTGCTGCGCCAACCACGACCTGAATATCTCTTGCTGTGAGGACTTGTCAGCACCCGCGTCCCGCAGGATCCGAAACCACTCCAGCGCTACTGTCTGGCGAATACTGTGGAGGGGGCGATAGCTGCGGTCTTCTGCGGCGGAGGTCTCTTTTACGGCCTGCTGGATTGCGTCTGCTATGTCCGAGGGTGGGCGGCCGCAAGCGATCTCGGCCGAGAGGACAAGCCAAGGTAGAAGTGCGCCGGCTTCACGCAGGAACACTTCCGTCTCTTCACTGCGTCCGTACTGGCTACTTGCCTCCAGTTGCTTACGGATGTTTGGAGGCGCAATGTCGAGCAAGGTTAGCCTCTGCCCTCGCAGAGCAGCTTCGAGGGCGTAGGCCCGCAGAAGTGGTATCCGATCATAAGATTCGGAGCGAATACCGAGCGTGGATGGCGGATCGGATGGGAGATAGCGGCGAAGGGTCGCCGCCCATTTGTCCGGCTTCGGCGCCAGCACGCGCAATCCGAGTTCCACGGCGGACCGGACTGCGTCCAGCACTGTCCATTCCTTATTCCAATCTTGGGTTTCCGTCAGCTTGACGCGACGGTCGGCGAGGAGCCTCAGCAATCGCGCCAACGCTGGGGCGGGGAGAGATCGACCTATCGCTCTTGCCTCTGTGGTCACGCCCAAAAGCAACCACACGTCGTTCCCTGCTGCCTCGGCTAGTTCATCGAGTTGCTTATGCCGACCGAGGTCAATTAACCGCCTGCCGACAAGCCTGCCCGCTTCGAGCGTGTGGTGTCGCGGCGTCCACTCCCTTAGGAAGCGCGCTGCCGCCTTGGCGCCTTTCAGACGCAGCAGCGCCATCGCGAGTTCGGCCGTGTCTGCGTCGCTCACCTGCTCGACTTGGCGCTCCTCGGAGGAACGACGAGCCCACGCATTCAGCCAGTCTCCGGCCATGCGGAGCCGGCTAGAGGCCTCCGCTGAGAACTCATCGCGTCCAGAGAGGAGGCCCGCGTCATACGCGTGATGGGATCCCATCCAGCCGGAATGAAAGGCTCGGCGTGAAACGATCTCCTCGATGCGGTCTGGTGCCATGAGGACCGCTGCCACATCCGTGTTCTCCTGGATGACCTGGTTCTGACGCTGCTCCCCAGCGCACTCGCCTCCCGCTTTGAGGGCCAGCTTTGCCGCAGCCACATAGTGCCGCTGTTGCAGGCAAGCCTTTAGAGCGAAGATGAGTCGCTGCAGCTCGACGTCGCGTTTTTCGAGCGGATTCTCGGTCGGAAGCCCTTCCCCGGAAAGGGCAAGCTCCACCAATTCATCCAATTTTCCCGCCTGTAGTAGGAGCTGTGGGAGCGCGGCAGCTGCGTATGAACTCTGGGCAGTGAGCGGTCGCATCCGCTCGAGGAACGCGGTAAGCGCCGCCGCGTCAGGCTTGAATCGCTCGCGAAACCACGTTTCGCCGGGCTCATCGAAGAAGTGGAGGCTGTTGCCCTTCAAGAGAAGTGGACGCCCGAGATCCAAGGCGAAGCTTCGGACCGTGCTTTCTGAGGTCCCCGATAGCTGTGCAAGCACGTTGATGGGCACTAGCGGTCGAAGAACCGAAAGACCTTGGCAGATGAGCTCGATCTGTGAACTCTCGATGGCTCCCGACTGAAACCGCAGTCGAGCGATAGCGGCATCCAGCAGTTCGCCAATTGCACGCTCCACATTGCTGGGCTCTGGGCCCAACTGTTTCAGCATCTCTTGAAGCGAGAGCCCCCGTGAGAGGGCCAACGCCTGAACGCGTGGGTTGAAACTGCTCAGGAAGGCGAACTCTGAAACCTCGGCATCGCTGGCTGCAGAGTAGACGCTTCGGAGGTGCTGACCGCTTTCGATCTGGGTAAATGGACGAAGTTCAATTTCTTGGGCTTCGGGCGGAGCGCCTATTCGCCTGCGGCGGTGCGTTCGGCAAGTGAACGCTATGGAGACGCCCTCAGGCAACGGTGCCCAAATCAAGTCGCGGACGAAGCTGGTCGGTTCTTTTTGTTCCTCGGCCGCCATCTCCGCATTGTCGGCGGCATCGATGATCAGGCAGAGGCGCGCATCAGGGGTGCTCGCACGTAGCAACCCTACCGCTTGGGCGAGCCGACCGATGAATGCGCGCATGTACTGCTTCGCGTCCGCATGTGTCGTTGGGATAAGGGGATGGCACAGACTGCGGGCGGCGAGTTCGTTGGCGATCTGCACGAGCGCGTCCCGGTGGCGATGCCGGAATTGGAGCGCGTTCCGATAGAGGCCGTCGCCGAAGCAGTCGTAGAGGACCGCCTCTGAGCCTGGCGGCATTGACGACGCCAGCCGGGCGGCAAGCACTGACTTTCCCACGCCTCCTTCGGCATGGATAACGAGCGGGCTCTTGGCCGTGAGGAGTGCGCGCAGAACGGCCGGCTCTTGCTCCCGAGGCAGAGTGAGAGTGTGCGTGGCGTCCGGTATGAGGCAGGGTGCCGGTTTGAGTTGCTCCTCGGTGGCCTTAAGTGCGCGCAGGACATCGTGCCGGCGAATCGAAGGATCGGATTCGAATTCCGTCGTTGCCTTGCGGGCGACGAGTTCCTTCAATTGGACCGGACTGTCATAGTCCGCGTCTGGCAGGTAGGCGCTAACGTCTTGCGTCAGGAGGTTTCTTTGCGCCCAGAGGTCCTTCTCGCCGCCTGTCGCAGTGAACAGGCCGAAGAATTGTCGAGCCTGATCATGTGCGAGTCCCGTGAACTCGATGAGGCTTTGTTGCAGATCCGGATGTCGGGCCACGGCCCCTGACGCAAGGTCCGCTAGGGCTTCCTTCACGTTCGAATCTATCGGCCGGTTGGTGGTAAACTCGAAGCGGAACCGCTGCGCCACATCATTATCGAGCAGGGACCCGACGAGCTTCGCGTAGCGCTGCGCGAACCCGTTGATCGTCTTCTTCAGGCCGCTCGCTGTCCAAGGCTCGTGAGCACGTCGCGTCGAGTGCTTGAGCTGGATATATTGGATGAGCCGAGCGCGGTCGCGTTCCTCTGCGCCAAAATATAGGCCAACATCAATCAATTCCTCGCCGCCCTTGATGTCGTCGCCTTTGGCCTCTTCTGCCGACGCCCCCTCAATCGTCACCGCGATAAGGTCCCTCGCACCCGGCAAGAGTTGAAGGCACTTACGTGCAGCCCAGTGGTAATGGAACTGATCCCCGTCCCTGCTGGGACGGACCAAGTCTTGGCCGGCCACTACGCATCTCCCGTCATGCTCGCTCTCTCTTCGACCACGCCGTCGCTACAGCCGACGTTCATGCTCCACAGCCTAGTATACTCGCTGAGCTGTTAGTCGAGTCTGCTCTGCGGAGCCGGAGCAAGTTTACTCAGAATAAGATCCAGACCCTCCACAGGTGGGCGGGGCTCTCGCGAGTCGTCGCGGCCTACCGGCGCAGGAGTGCGCGCAGCAGGGGCTTGAGGGCCGGGTTCACCGCGCCATCCACGGTGATGGGGGTGATAGAGATCTCTCCCTGCTCCAGCGTGGTGGTGTTCCTCCGCCCCAGGGATTCCTGAGACCCCTCTCTGGGGATAGCCTCCCCTCGTGAGGTGGATGTGAGGAAGCAGCAGAAGCAGGACAGGACGGCGGAGCGCGGTCGGTGCTCGGCGAAGCGGAAGAAGGAGGCCGTGCTCCGGTTGCTCAAGGGAGAGGAACTCGACGCGCTCTCGCGGGAGCTGGGCGTCACCGCAGCAGTGCTGAGCGAGTGGCGGGAGAAGTTCCTGGCGGGGGCCGAGGCCAACCTCAAGAGCCGCGAGCCTGAGACAGCGGACGACGAGGTGCTGCGGTTCAATGCCATGGTGGGCGAGTTGATGATGAAGAACGAGCTGCTGGCCGAGTAGGCCCGGCTGCTGCAGGGAAGCGCGCCGGGTTTCCCTGGAGGAAGTCGAGAGGATGAGCGCCCAGCTCTCGCCTTCCAGCGGCAAGCCGTACGGACTGGCGCTCGTGACGGCCACCTGGCGCGTGCCTCGCGCCACCGTGTACCGGCACCGTGCCCGCCGTCAGTCTACGGCCCTTCCGGCGGCTCGCAGAGGCCCCAAGACTGCGCTGAACGACGCAGCGCTGCTGGAGGCCCTCCGCGGTGTGCTGGCCGCCTCGCCCTTCCTGGGCGAGGCGGCACCGCAAGGTGTGGGCTCGGCTGCGCGCCCAGGGCGTACGTACCTCGAAGGCCCGCTGCCTGCGGCTGATGCGAGAGGCGAGGCTGTTGGCACCGGGCCGGGCCCGCCGGGTGCTGGGGCCGCGCCACCACAACGGCACGATTACCACCGACAAGCCCAACGTCATGTGGGGCACCGACGCCACCTGCACCGTGACGACGCTGGAGGGCTAGGCCACCGTCTTCATCGCCGTCGACCATGGCACCTCCGAGTGCGTTGGCATCCACGCCGCCAAGGTGGGCACGTGCTTCGAGGCCCTCGAGCCCATTCGCCAGGGCGTCAAGGCCCGCTTCGGTGCGTACGGCCGGGGCGTAGCGAAGGGACTGTCCATTCGCCACGACAACGGCAGCCAGTACACCTCCGACGCCTTCCAGAACGAGCTGCGCCTCCTGGGGGCCGAGTCCAGCCCGTGCTTCGTCCGCAGTCCCGAAGGCAATGGCTGCGCCGAGCGCTTCATCCGCACCCTCAAGGAGCAACTGCTCTGGGTGCGCACCTTCTCCACTGTGGAGGAGCTCCGGCGGGCCTTGCTGGAGTGGGCCCACCGGTACAACGAGCACTGGCTGCTGGAGCGCCACAACTTCCTCCCGCCCAGTCAGGCCCGGCGGGAGCTGATGCAGAAGCAGGCGGCCTGATTACAACCAACCTGGTGTCTCAACAATCCGGTGCGGTACAGCCCACCGCCTGCGCCTCCTCGAGGAGGGTGGCCAGGCCCTCCCGCACCGCCCCGTGCAGCACCGTCTCTTCCGGTCGCCGGCGCGCGTACCCCCGACCGCACGGCCCCGCCTCTTGCACCCCCACCCCCACCACCGCCCCTCCCCCCGACGCCTACCCGGAAGGACGCTAACGAGCGAGGCCGACAGAGAGGGCCTCAAGGGCGAGCCGGGCCTGGAACGCATAGGACGGACAGGGGCACTGTTGCCTTCGAGGGAGGGGCATGGACCGGCAGCGGAGGGGGCTGACGGGGCCTCCAGTGTCGTGCGCTGGCGCACAGCTCGGCGGCACTCGTCAGCGGCCCTCCTCGGCCCCGGTGCACCCGCCCGCCACTTTCACACTCTTGCGCCCATGCCGCAGGCGCACTCCGCCTCCGTCCACCGACTTCAAAGCTTGCACCTTCACCTGCCCGAGCGCCTCGACGTAGCGACGCCGCGGCGCTTCTTCGGCCCGCGACACGTGACGCGCAACCCATGCCGCCAACCGGTCCAACTGCCGCACCAGAAGATTCAGGGCGTACTGCTTCTCTTCGGCATCGCTCCAGTCGATGTCCAGCGCCGTCTTCACGCTGGTGCCCAGCAGCAGCGGCGCCTGACGGCACCCTCCTCCATGTCCGTGCCCATCAGGCGGGCGGCGCCCTCCGCAAGCTTCTTCCCCGCCCGCCCGGCGCCCTCTAAAGGGCGGCTGTCCACCGCCAGGCACAGGGTGGCCGGCAGCTTCTTCCAGTCGAAGGCCTTCGTCCTCTTGGCCACCTCCACCGTGCGTTCCAGCAGGCGCCGGTCCATGTCCTGGCGGATGAGGCGCCCGCGGAACTGCTGCAAGCCGCCCTGGGGCGTGCCCAGCACCACCCGCCAGCACCGGTCTGTCGCCGACAACCGGACGGCCTCCGCATCAGCGGGCGGGGTTGCGCAGGCCCCCGCCAGCGATTGGCTGGAGCAGGGCTGCGCCGGCCCGCGCTGGGGCGCTTGACCTCCTCTCACGGGACTGGGAGAGGACTCCGCGCGTTGAGCCAGGCGACCATGTCCGCGATCACCTTGGCCCGCTCCGGCTCGTGGACCAGGTCGTGGTACAGGCCCTCGTAGCGGTTGAGGGTCTTGTCGGTGGTGGCGGCATTGGCGACCA